>NZ_KV827280.1:0-4849 GCF_001836075.1 Staphylococcus sp. HMSC035D11 | reverse complement strand
TTTTTTTGAGTTGGTGTAGTAATACCAGCTTGAATATGTCCATAAAATTCATATGAATCGTTTTCTTCACTTTCAGGAGTATCAAACATAGATTTAAACGAAAAGATACTGCCTACACTACTTGCTCCAATAACAGCACCAGCACTTCCTATACCTAGTAACTTTAAAAATGAACGTCTAGTCATTTGAGGGTGATTTTTATGATTTATATTACTCATTCTGTAATCACAGCCATTTTACTTAATGGTTCTCCTAGTGAGTTAACTGCATCTGATAACGCTTTTCTATCTTCTTTAGTTATTGCACTATAATCTTTATAACCATTATTATTTTTATATTTATTAAGTAATTGATTCACTTTATTAAAATTATCCATAATTGTAGAACTCAATTTTTTGTCTTTCTTTTCTAATTCAGATTTAAATAATTCATAAATTTTTTGAGCACCTTCGATATTTGCTTTAAAATCATATAAATCGGTGTGAGAGTATATCTCTTCTTCTCCAGTAATTTTTGATGTAGATACTTCATTTAATAAATCCACTGATCCTTGTAGCATTAACTTAGGTGTAATATCTAATGTATCTATTTTAGCATCTAATTCTTTAGCATCTTTTAGTAATTGATCAGCATCCTTCTTAGTCATTTCATCTATTTTATTTTCTTGATAAAGAGATTTTTCAATTTTATGATACCCTGTCCACTTATCTTCTTTTTTCTCTTCTTTCATATCAGCTAGGCGGGCATCGATTTTAGGATCTAAATCGCCAAATGCTTCAGCTACGGGTTCAGAACGTTCATAATACATGCGTACTTTAGGATACAAAAATTTTGCTTTTTCAATATCATCTGCTTTTATTGCAGATACAAATTCTTCAGTTCCTTTTAAAAACTGATCTAACTGTTCATTTGTATATTTTCTATATTCTTTAGCTGCTTTCTGTAATGCTACTTTATTCTCATTTGTAGATTTTTTTGAAGTTTTCTCATTAGCATTATCGTGATTATTATGACCACAAGCTGTTAATAGTAGTGATGATGTTAGTAAAATAGTTGGTAATTTCTTCATAATAAATTCACCTCATTAAAATTTAGTGATTATCTTTTGATGTTAAATATTTTAAAATGTATATTCTCTACATCTAAATTTTAAAATTGCAGTTTTATATCTCTATCAACATGATTATTATCAAGTGATAATCATTATCAATAAAATTATATATTTATGCTGTTTTACTGTCAATATAATTATTTTTTATCAAAATACAGACTATTTTATATTTAATTTATATAAACTTTTTAACTTAATGACTCATTTAAAATGTGGTATGGTTATTTAGGATATGCAATTAACATCTAATTTTTTATTTTTAAGGAGTACGATTTTATGAGTGTAAATTTCAAAGCGTTTATGGTTGAAAAAGATAATGATGGCACTGTCACAAGTGATTTCAAAGATTTATCAATCAATGATTTACCTGAAGGTGAAGTTTTAATAAAAGTTCAATATTCTGGTATTAATTATAAAGATGCCTTAGCCACTGTTAAAGATAGCGGTGTACTTAAATCATATCCAATGGTTCCTGGAATTGATTTGGCAGGTACAGTCGTAGAATCTGATGACCCTACAATCGAAAAAGGTGAAGAAGTTATTATTACTGGCTATGATTTAGGCGTCAATCATTACGGTGGATTTAGTGAGTATGCCCGTGTTAAATCAGATTGGATTGTTAAATGTCCTGAAAATCTAACACTTGAAGAAGCGATGATTTATGGGACTGCTGGTTACACAGCTGGTTTAGCAATAGAAAAATTAGAAAAAGCAAACTTTATGACACTTGAAGGCGATAAAGTACTTGTACGTGGCGCTTCTGGTGGTGTTGGGTCTTTAGCTGTAATGATGTTAAATGAACTTGGTTATAAAGTTGTAGCAAGTACTGGAAATAAAAAAGCTACAAATAAATTAAAAGAATTAGGAGCAAGAGAAGTTATCGATCGTATTTCTGAAGATAGTAATGAAATATTAGGAAAAAGAACTTGGCAAGCTGCTATTGATCCTTGCGGTGGTCCTGGAACACCTTATATAGCAAAGCATCTAACAAATGGTGGCGGTATTGCATTAATTGGTATGACTGGAGGTAACCACTTTGAAACTTCAGTATTTCCATTTATTCTTCGCGGTGTAAGCGTCGTTGGACTTGATTCAGTTATGACACCAATGAAATTACGTCAACGTGTATGGAGAAGATTAGCAACTGATTTAAAATCTAATAAATTACATGAAATTAAAAATACAATTGCTTTTAAAGATTTAAAACATTCTATTGAGACAGTACTTAATCATGAAAACGCTGGAAGAATTATTATAGATTTTGAAGCATAGTTCATATTTATTTAATAAAAAAAGAGCAAGAAACCCAGTTTATAGTGGTTTCCTGCTCTTTATTTTTAAAGATACTAAGTTATATCTTTTTTATCTTTTATTCTTGTTATTTTTTTGTTTTTTTCTACGATTTTTTAATACTAATCCTAGACCAACTAATAGTGTCATTAATTCAATCTCTAATTGAATAGATGTACTTTCTGAACCAGTATCAGGTAATCTATGTGATTTAGATAAATGACTGTTATTAGATTGAATACCGTCAATATTTGATTGATTTTGATTATTGTCTTTATTGTTATGACTTAAGATGTTTTCAATTTTATCAATATCAAGCATATTCAATTTGTCCATTAATTGTTGGATAATTGAACCGATATCATCAATATGTGATTTATCAATTTCTTTTAACGTATCACGTCTAAGTTTTTCAAGATAATCAATTAATTTAGCTTTTTGTTCATCTGTTAAATCTTTGCGTGCTTTAATTTCTTTAATTTTATTATCTATTAACGCATTAGTAATTTCTTTTGCAACAATTTTCGCTATATTATCTTTGCCCTCTTTAAGTTTACGGTTAATTTCATTGATGTCATTGGCGTTATCAATGTTTTCAAGCACTTTTTGTAAAGTTTTATCTATTTCAGCTACCACTTTTTGTTTCTGAGCATCAGTTAAGTTAGAATTATTTAGAATTTCTTGATGTTTTTTATTAGCAAAATCAATAATTTCTTGTTTAGCCAAAGTTTTAGCATCAATTAATGCTTTTAATTTATCGATTTCTTTTTGAGTATTATTTTTAATCTTATTAAGGTCTGTTAATGTAGTTGCATTATTAATCTGACCTTTTGCATTTTCAAGAAGACGCTCTAATTTAGATTTAAGTTTTTCTTTATCTTCTTTAGAAAGGTTAGGATTGTTGTCAATTTCATCTTTCAATCGGTTAACTTCATTTTCTAACTCTACTAAAGCTTTTTGTTTAGCTAATTCAACTTGATGTTTTCCATCTAAATCATATTTTGCTTTTTTAATATCTTGAATTAATTTATTAATTTCTTCAAGTGATGCATTTGTACCAATACCTTTATTTATTAAGTCTTCAGCTTTTTTAATAAGTTCATCGTAAGCGGATTTTTTATCTGGTGAAGCTTCTGAATAATTAACAGAATGCTTGATATCTAAATTATCAGCTATTTCATCAATTAAATGTTTCATAGCTTTATCCACTTCTTTAGCTTTATTAATAATTATATCTAAATTATCACGTGAATTTTCATTATCTACCATATTGTTAAACGCATCTTTTTGTGCATTGTTCAAATGTTCTAAGTTTTCCAATATGTGTTTAACATTATTTCTAGCATTTTGTAATTTTTCTGCACCATTTAAATTATTTTTAGCATCAATTATCTTATCTTTAAGTTGATTTATCACGCTAGGATCAATAATAGGATTTTTTGCATCATTAATTAGTTTTTCAGCTTCTTTTAAAGCATCATCATAGGTATCTTTTTTATCTTTATCTCCATCAGTATAATTAATACTTGCTTTGATTTTATCTTTTTCAGCGATGTTTTCTTTTAATTGTTTCATCGCATCATTTAATAAATTAGTATTATGTTTAATATTTTCTAATTCATCAGAAGTTGTAGAAGCTTTTGTCTTTTCTATTAATTTATCCTTCTGTGATTCTGTTAAATCAGTTTGTTGTTTAATTTTTTTAATGACAGCATCATAATCTAATATTAAGTCATGTTTAGCTTGTTCAAGTTCATCTTTAGCACGTTTCACATTTTCGATAGTTTTATGAATTTCATCAACTGTTGAAGTTAGGTTATCAATAACTTTTTGTGCATTAGCTAATGTATCTTTTGCTTGACTTAATTTATTTCTATAATTTTCAACAGAATCACTAGTCATATTTTTAGTTTCAGGCACCTGATTAATGCTTGTTTCTAAATTGTTTTTAGCATTATTCAATAAAGTTTTGTCTGGAATTAAATCATGTTTAGCTTGTTTTAATGCAACTGTAGCTTCATTTACTTTAGCTATTGCTTGCGCAATTTCCCCAGATGTTGCATCGTCATTTTCAATCACTTTTTGTGCGTCTCTGCTGACTTGTTCTGCTTCTGCTTTTTTCGCTCTATAATTATCTGCTGTTGCTGGCGTCATTCCTGGCGTTGGATCTTCCTCGCTAGTCGCTGCATCTAATTTCGCTTTTGCTTTCACTAATTCACTGTTGTTTTCTTTGTCGTGAAGTAAACTAATGGCATTATCTAACTTAGGTTGTACCGCGTCAATTTTTGCGATAGCCGCTGTTACTTGTGCTGGTGTCGCATTGTCATCATGAATCACTCTATCTGCTTCTGTTTTCGCTGCTTCCAGTTCATCATGAATTTTAGCCATTTCATTATTATATGCAGTCACGCTCGCCGGTTGTTTACCTTCGGTAACACCTACATGATT
>NZ_KV827279.1:0-593 GCF_001836075.1 Staphylococcus sp. HMSC035D11 | reverse complement strand
ATAATCACTGTGACACTCGTTACATAACAAGCTAGTAATCTCCAGATAAAATTGACATTTTCACCAATTCCATAACTTAACATATTACAAAGTAGTAAAAGAATAATAATACCTATACTGTAAATTAAAATTGTCAGTGTATATTTTTTAATAACTCTATTAGGAAACAATAGTTCATCTATTAGGTTCTTTTTCACCAGTATCTCTCGTTCAATTCTATCTTTGTCACAGATTTTGATTTTACTATTTTTTATTTTTTCCTCTAATAAAATAACCTCGAACGATCTGCTAATTTTTAATAAATATGCAGGAAAAGCTAATGTTAAGCATAATGTAATTAATTCATTTACATTGTTCATGTAACTTATAAAATAGATGAAAGTTGCTACTAGTGCTCCTAAAAATATAGTTATATTAAGTTCTACATCAAATATTTTAAAAATATCTGCTCTATTCATCAGTTAATCATCCTTTCAAGGTTTATTAATACTAATAAATTATTAGATATAGGTATATCATATTATTAATTTAAGAAATTGTCTTTTATAATTTTACTTAATAATAAAAAGAGGCTGGGACATAAAGTATCTGTA
>NZ_KV827278.1:135719-140238 GCF_001836075.1 Staphylococcus sp. HMSC035D11 | reverse complement strand
GCTATATTTTTTTACTTTGCAACAGAACCTTTATGTTTCTAAACATGTTCTTTCTCAATTAAGGAAAAATGAAGTAGTTCAGTTATTGCAAAGACTAGGTGGCGGCAATGCAAAAAATGAAGAAATATATTTAGATATTGAAGAGAATGGCAATATTTTAGAAGTAAAAGAGCCTCTTACAATTTAAAAATTGTAGAGACTCTGAATATAAACTTGAATTTAGTTAGCATATCTACTAAATAGTAATTGATTTGTGAAATATTCTTTAGGTTCGATTGTTTGTTTAATCTTACCTGTTTCTTTTAACCATAATTGTAAATCATTGTAGAAATCAGAACTCATTGATAAATCGTTAGTGAAACATTTTGCTGTGGCTTGTATTGTAGATTTATTTAAATTATCGCTTACATCTGTATTTGTATATGAAGAGTAGATATGAATTGCATCTTCAAGATTAGTTTTAATATATTGAATTGCTTTTTGTATAACTTTAATAAATGTTTTGATCTTTTCTTCTTCAAAGTGTAACTTATCAGGGGTAGTGATAAAAATTAATTGGCAAAAGTCAGGAACATTGTAATCTTTTAATGCGAAATAATCGACATTTAATCCTTTACTTTTGGCTTCTAAAATTTCAAAATTTTCAAAGATAAGTGTTGCGGCATCTGCTTTATCATTTAATAATGCATCTGTATGATAAAAACTGTTATTTACAGGTTTAATATCTCCATCTATATATTGAGCACCATCAGCTTCAATCATTGTTTTTGCAATAGCAATACCCCCAAGACCTGGAGCTCCTGGGTACTGGAGACGTTTGCCAATTAAATCTTTTGGTGTTTTAATACCTTTATCTTTTTTATACATTATACCGCCGTTGGTGTGTAAGAATCTTGCGAAGCCTACAACATTTTGGTTGGATGCTTTATCTTCTACTAAATGGATAGGTTCTGTAATTGCGATATCCATTGTACCTTTTTCTATTTCATCTAAAGCATCAAAATGTTCTTTAGGTTCGATCATCTCAATTTCTAGATTTTGTTCCTTAAACCATCCTCTTTCTATTCCTAAGATTAATGGCATATGATCAGGATTTAAAAACCATTCTAAACCAACTCTTAATTTCTCCATAAAAAAATCCTCCAATAACTCAATTTTCTACGCAAAAAAGTGAATTACTGAAAAACATCAAATAATATGTAAATCACTTTCCTACGATGGTACTAACCGACAGGTTCAAGGGTTGAAAGTAAGTACTTTCTCTCAGCAATCAATTGCACCCCTAGTGAATATATTGTTATATACATTTAACATAACATATATTCTAGGTTAATTAAATCTGATATTTTGTTTACATTTACTTTATCATATTATTTCATTTGTATATTTATATCATTTTATCGATCATTTCATAATGTGTAAGATTAATATATTTTGAAGTAATCAAGAGTAAATAAACGGAAATTTCGATTTAATTTAAAAATTATTAGATGCCCGACTAGTTTTTAGAATTAAGTTCCAATTCAAATTACTATAGTTTTTAAACAATAATTATAAGCTATTATCTATATAATTTTTTAAGAACTTGATGTCACTCATTAAAAGATTCGACTCTTTTTTCATATATATGCTCAAAGGAGAACGTTTGTTTTTTATTCTCCATATTATAAAGAATAAATAGTAAATACTATTGAAAAACTTTAACATTGAAATTAGTATTTGTTGATACACAAACTTTAAATATGAAAGCGAGTGAATGCAATGATTAAAAATAAATGGAAAATAGAAATGTGGTTTCAAAGTTTTAATTATTTTATACATAAAATTGATTACGAATTTATACTAAAAGAGTATGCAAAAGATATTTTACCTGAAGAAATTGGAACAAATTATGTAGTGGGAGAAGCACAGCCTAATGAAACTATATATATAAGCTACTTTATAAATACCTCTGATCAAAATATTGAGCAACACACTGTGAAATGTAGTGAAGAGGGTATATTTATCGATAAAATTCCTAGTGGCTTTACTAAAGATACTTTGCCGTATTCTATTGATAGTCAAAGTATGGTGGACATAGATGAACTTTCAAATGAAATCATTGACCAAGGTGTAGATGCTTTAGAAGTGTTAGAATCAACAATTCTAGATACATATTTCACCGAGTTCTTAGCCACAATCAATAAAACAACAGATTTTGCTAAAAAGATAGCTAACAATACTATAAAACAGATTCAAGAAAATATTAATTTAAAAAAAGCTAAATATAAAATAGATTACGAAAAAACTGTAGACAACGTATCTTCTTGGAATACATTTAAAAGTTTGAAAGATATAATAATAGAAATCCATCAAGATTTATCTAGAGAAAATTTTGACGATGTAGTTACAAGTAATTTTTTAACAAAATATCTCATTTACAAAGAAAAACAAGATTCCTATGTTAAGAAAAACATCTCAAACGTAAATAAATCTAAGTACTTTAAACAACTAGTGACAGAAGGTTTAATTAAAGAACGAACAAGTAATTCTCAATACTTTGAAATTGCTAATAGTATTAAACCTTCAACTCATAAAAAAGATAGCTTAAATCAATCTGACGAACTAGATCAATTCAGACAATCTATTATCGGTATTTCTCTCAACTTATATGATCAAAATGATACGTATTTTAAATTTATCCGTAGTATTCTGACAAATAAGTCACGTAAAGTTAATTTAACAATAGATAGCCTGATTGAGTCTCAAAATAATATAAATGAATTTATGAAAAAACAAAACTTACTTAATAATAACGAATTATATTATTTAACGACCATTGAAGATACATTCCACTTTGCATTATTTACTGCTATTTCCGATTTAATCGATGAATTAGTTACACTAGTAAGTAATATCATTCAAAAATCAACTCAATATGATATATTAGTTGCTCTGCATAGTATTACTAATTTAAAGAATGATCTAATTGCCTTAACCTACAAACATGAACAAAAATTAACTCACTTTGAGAGTCTTATTAATGGCTATGCAAGAAATACTAATTTGAAAGCTTTGATTCATAAAACCATTAAAAATAATGTAAAAATGACAGAAAAAGTAGAAGACTCTTTACTCACTGAGCTTAAAAAATATAACATTAGCAACTTTTATAAAAGAGAAAATTTTAATAATAATCCTAATGACTTTCTCGATAAACTAATGATTCAAATAATTAGTAAGTTTTACAAGACACGTTTAGACAGTATTAAAGAAGGACCAAATTTATATTATTAATTCAATAAATATGCCCAACGATTCTTAAATCGTTGGGCTTTTTATTTATTAAACGTTATAGAATCAATGTCCTAAAATTCTCTTTCGAAATCTCAAACCTCTATTTTTCTTTGAGAGTAAAATAAAGTCCATATCACGTAAGTGATAATTTTAGGAGGTAGATAATAGTTATGAAAAGAAATAAAAGTGAATCACAGGAGAAGCTTTATAATTTTGTAATTGCCAAAGCTTTTCAACAATCAGTTGGAAGCATGTTCACTTATAGTGAATTAAGAAAGAAATATAGTGGGGTTTGTAGCACGAATGATCAACGTGAAGTAGGACGTCGTTTTGCTTACTGGATTAAGCACACACCAGGATTACCCTTTGATACTGTAGGTACGAAAAATGGCAGTTTGTTATATCAAAAAATAGGTCCACATCCACGTAATCATAGCAACACTTCGAAAGGAGGTGTTCGCTAATGTCAAAAAATATACTTGAAATAGGACCCTATTTTTTAAATTCAGACGGTTGGTATGAAAACATACCACCTAAAAAAGATGGAGATAGTAAAAGAATAGTTTTTTTGGCTAGTTTTATTGTGATTACAAAAAAATTTCTAGATCCTTCGAAAGGTACTGAAAAAATAGTTATCTCGAATGCTAATGGTCAAGAAAATATCTTTGCGTCCGATATTTTATCATCTCGCAATTTACATTTACTAATCAATTACGGCTATAGTATTAACGAAAAGCGCATCACGTCTTTAAGTAATGCCTTGCAACAAACGCGCAATCTATTATCACCTTCCCACTTGTATGAAGGTGTAGGCATACTAGAAACTCCATTTGGTTCAATTATATCCTTAAATGATGTCTATAAGACCAAAGAATTCAATGCTAACACTCCTTCAGAGCCAATTTGTGATACATCTTATGATTTAGAACCTAAAGGTACGTTTGAAGATTGGTTTAATATGTATCTTAATGAGGTCAAAGGTCATTTTCATTTGGAGTTAGCAACCACATTCGGAATTTCTGCCTTAGTAACAGCATTTCTGAAGCATAAACAAGATGTTACATTTGCTGGTATCATCTTTAGTTTTACAGGTCAGTCATCAACTGGTAAATCAACAGCGGCTGCTTTAGCTGTATCAGTTGCTGGCAACCCTAATAAGGGAAGCGAAACGCTCTTTAGAAGTTGGAATGCTACACGTAATGCACTTGAAAGTTATTTAAGCAACAACTATGGTGTACCACTA
>NZ_KV827278.1:135245-135619 GCF_001836075.1 Staphylococcus sp. HMSC035D11 | reverse complement strand
GAACTCTCATCAGCAACTTTTAAAGATACAACGGGGTTATTATATTCGATCGCTGAAGGTCAAGGTCGTCAACGTTCAAACGTTCATGGAGAAGTTAAAACGCCTAAGAATTGGGGCACGTCTGTCATTTCAACGTCAGAATACAGTATTTTTACTGATTCGGCTCAAAACGATGGGTTACGTGTAAGAACCATTGAGATTAATGAACAATTTACTACAGATGCAACTAACTCTGATAATATCAAAAAAGCAGTTGCACAAAACTACGGGCATGTTTTACCGTTCGTTGCTGATTATCTTATTAAACGTGAAGATGAAGCCATTCAATGGTTTAAAGATGAACATCATTGGTTTAAAGATAAATTGAAGGATGA
>NZ_KV827278.1:134087-135145 GCF_001836075.1 Staphylococcus sp. HMSC035D11 | reverse complement strand
GTAGCACAAAACCGTGGTAAGTTTTCTGATGACAAAGCGTTAAAGAATATGATGGAGAACTATGGACTAATTGCCTTAAAAGATGATTATATCGAAGTCAAAATCATTGCGTCTGTATTTAAAAATATGTTGGCAGAGCATCACTTCCAAGATGTTAATAATGTCGTGAATGCACTAAAGGATAAGGGATTTATCGAATCTGACCGTGATCGAATTACGAAAAAACGAACAGTCAAAGATAACAATGGCAAGAAACAGTCGCTTGTCTTTTACCAATTAAAGCTAGATTCAGACCATGCGTCTATTTTTGGTCTAACTAAAGATGCCGAACCTATTAAACCTAAAATTAATACGGATAACAAAGAGAATTTTAAGTTATGGAAAAAGCAAAATGATGAGTTAGCTGATCTTTAATGACCACTTCTCAATACCTTTTTAGTAACTTAAAGATGAAATTGTATAGGAGTGAATGAAATGGATGAGTTAATTGAAGTATTAGCTAACTTAGTTGTTGAAGAGTTAAATCGTGATAACTGAGATTGCGGTCCAACGTGCTTTTAACACGTTGGACCTTTCATTTTAATTCATTCATAAACATATATTATCTCTATGGAGGTGTATAAAATGGAAAAAGCCATTGCTTATGTACGTCAAAGTACACTCAAACAACAAAGCTTAGCGACTCAGAAATCCCTCATTATAGACACTGCTAAGCAACATGGATGGTCCAATGTAACATTTTATGATGATAAAAAAACAGGTGGACATACAAAGCGTTCAGGCTATCAAAAAATGGTAGAAGTGATTACATCTGGAGAGTGTAAAGTATTATGTTGCTATCGGCTAAATCGGCTCCATCGTAATTTCAAAAATGCTATACAATTCTTTGAAATTTGTAAAAAGCATCACGTCACAATCATCAGTGTTAACGATGGATATTTTGATTTGTCTAAAGAGTTTGATTGCTTTCGCTTAAACATACTCATGAGTCTAGCAGAAATGGAATCGAACAACATCAGCGAACAAACACGAAATGGGATAAGAGAAAAAGCCAAACA
>NZ_KV827278.1:133380-133987 GCF_001836075.1 Staphylococcus sp. HMSC035D11 | reverse complement strand
ATGGGATAAGAGAAAAAGCCAAACAAGGTAAGTTGATTACAACACACGCCCCTTTTGGTTATCACTACAGCAAAGGTCACTTTATTGTAAATGCAGAAGAAGCACCGACAATCAAAGCCGTTTATCGTTGGTATTTACAAGGACTTGGTTACAAGAAAATTTCTCAAAAGCTGGATAAAGATATGAATTTTATTTCTCGTAAGCCCTATCAAGTTAGAAATATTCTCTTGAACCCTAACTATTGTGGTCGTGTCATTAATAAATATGGAACGTTTAATGATATCGTTCCACCTATTATTAATGTTGATACGTTTGAGGAAGCACAAGAGCGTCGTATTCATAAACAACACAATCGATCCAATTCTAGAAATAAGTTAAAGCGACGAATCAAATGTCCTTACTGTCAATCAACATTAACAAACTTAACGATAAAAAAAGAACATCGTTCTCTACGTTACTATGTCTGTCCTAAAAATATGAATGAAGCCTATCATACGTGTCCATTTAAAGGCATCAATGCGCAAATGATTGAAACAGAGGTCCTAAACACTTGTAAAGTATACTGTGGCAATCAATCATTTCATGACAAATTAAATGAGACAATACT
>NZ_KV827278.1:132557-133280 GCF_001836075.1 Staphylococcus sp. HMSC035D11 | reverse complement strand
AAATTGATATAGAAACATTTAAACGGTTATCTGCTGGCTTTGAAAGAGAAGAACGTTACTCTAATTATTCATCCAATCAAATTGCTGAAACAATCCGTCATGTAGTCAAAGATAAATTGACATTAGAAATCATAGCACCTTTGATTGATGACATTACAATAACTCAAACTAAACAATTACAAGGAATCTACTTTAAAAACAGTCCACTCAATATCGTTGAACAATCGCATTTAATAACTCCTGAAAGGAATGAAGTCATATGACACAACTCAAAAAGAAACGTATTGGATTATACGCACGTGTATCAACTGAAATGCAAACGGATGGTTACAGTATCCATGGTCAATTAAATCAACTTACAGAGTATTGTCAATTTCAAGGTTATGAAGTCGTTGATGAATATACCGATCGTGGTATATCAGGTAAAACAACGCAACGTCCTGAACTACAACGTATGTTAAAAGATGCTAAAGGAGGTAAATTAGATGGTATTATGGTATATAATACTACTCGTTTAGCTAGAAATACCTCAGATTTATTAAATATTGTCGAAGAATTGTATGAGATTAATGTTGAATTTTTTAGTCTAACTGAAAAAATAGAAATTGCGAGCTCCACAGGTAAGTTGATGCTCCAAATCTTAGCGAGCTTCGCAGAATTTGAAAGAAACGTTATTGTAGAAAACGTGTTTAATGGCCAAAGACAACGTGCTATTGAAGGTTA
>NZ_KV827278.1:131109-132457 GCF_001836075.1 Staphylococcus sp. HMSC035D11 | reverse complement strand
AGACAACGTGCTATTGAAGGTTATTACCAAGGTAATTTACCTTTAGGCTATGATAAAGTACCTGAGAGTAAAAAAGAGCTTATGATTAATCAACATGAAGCAAATATTGTTAAATATATTTTTGAGTCATACGCCAAAGGTCACGGTTATCGTAAGATTGCGAACACATTGAATCATAAAGGTTATGTGACTAAGAAAGGGAAACCGTTTAGTATTTCGTCCATTACTTATATCATCTCAAACCCTTTTTACATTGGAAAGATACAGTTTGCGAAGTATAGACACTGGAGCGATAAAAGACGAAAAGGACTCAATGAGGAACCGATTATCGCAGATGGTAAGCATGCGCCTATTATTGATAAAGCTTTATGGGATAAAGTACAGTTTAAACGCCAAGAGAGTCGCAAGAAACCACAAGTTCATGGTAAAGGGACCAATCTACTTACTGGGATTGTAAAGTGCCCAAAATGTGGCGCAGCCATGGCGGCAAGTAATACGACCAATACATTAAAAGATGGCACTAAGAAAAGAATCAGATATTATTCATGTAGCAATTTTAGAAACAAAGGTTCTAAAGTATGTTCAGCCAATAGTGTTAGAGCAGATGTATTAGAAAAATATGTTATGGACCAGATATTGGAAATTATCAAAAGTAAAAAGGTATTGAAGCAATTGGTTGAAAAAGTAAATGAACAAAGCCAAATAGATAAATCTTCTTTGAATCATGATATTGCCTATAAACAGTCACAATGTGAAGAACTAAAAGCCAAAATGCATACATTAACGAAAACCATTGAAGACTCACCTGACTTAGATAGCGTATTGAAACCAACAATACTTAACTATCAAGATGAATTGAATCAAATAAATAATCAAATCCATCAACTAGAGCAAGATAAACAAGCAGAAGCTCCACATTATGATGCTGATATGATTGCCAACGTACTACAAGCAATATTCAAAGATATAGACAAATTAGAGAAATCTCAGTTGAAATCACTCTATCTGACGGTTATCGATCGTATTGATATCCGAAACCATGAACATCATAAGAAGCAATTTTATGTTACGCTTAAACTGAATAATGAAATTATCAAACAACTATTTAATAACCGTCCACTTGACGAAGTGCTCCTTAGCACTTCGTCTTTATTTTTGCCACAAACTATATATATAACTATTGAATAAACAATAACTACACTACTATTCTTTCACTTATTTTATCTAACCATTTTTAGAATTCTCTTTATCAATTTCAATAACACTTATCTAATAAAACAGTCATTGTCGTAATTATTTTCATAACTACACGAAGTTTATATTGAAATTGCTAAAGAACATCCCACAA
>NZ_KV827278.1:130368-131009 GCF_001836075.1 Staphylococcus sp. HMSC035D11 | reverse complement strand
CCGTTATTTTTTATAAATAAATAATATATATAGAAGCAGAGAGAGACCTACACATATCATCAATACCTATAAATAATGAGTTGATTGTTCGTCAAAATGAGTGGGATTCCGGGATTTCCTTGTTATACCAACGTTTGTAGCGGGTTTTTATATGGAATTTTCTCTTATTCCCACCGGGATTCGTAATAAATGATAAATCAAATATATATTATCTCGGTGATGTATATGAAATACATCGCTATCACACTATCTAGGAGGCAATGATATGAAAACAACCACTCAAGAACTCAAACAATATATAACTCGTCTATTCCAACTGTCTAACAACGAAACATGGGAATGTGAAGCGTTAGAAGACGCAGCAGAAAATATACTTCCTACTCGCTTTGTAGACCATACCCCACTTGCACATCTTACACTTGAAACTTATACCTACTATAATGATGAGCTACATGAGCTAAGTATCTATCCATTCCTTATGTACGCCAATAGCCAACTCATCAGTATTGGTTATTTGGATCATTTTGATATGGACTTTCTATACCTGACAGATACTAAAAGTACGATTATCGATGAACGTCATTTACTAAAACAAGGAGGGAATGACCGTGAATAATTGGATCAAAGTGGCACAAATATCT
>NZ_KV827278.1:105946-130268 GCF_001836075.1 Staphylococcus sp. HMSC035D11 | reverse complement strand
GCACAAATATCTGTTACGATTATTAGCCAAGCGATTATCATCATGAAAGAAATTCAAGACGAGGTAAAATAATATGAAAATCAATCGATACATCACAAGAGGCATTAGTGAACACCTATCTCTAGACCTTCAAATACTACTTTGGAATATGGTAAAAGATCGAGACAATCAACCTCATACAGATTACCTACACATTTTTAAACTACAAGAAGATGATAATATACTCTCTATTACGCATGAACAAGAACAACCCGCATACAAATTGGAATATCACTATACAAACTATGAAAAAAATCAAAACGCATTACCTAAGAAAGTCTACGTCATTCGTGAAGATGACGTGGACGCTTTTTATTATGTGATGCTTTTACCAGAAGAATACTAAAAGGAGTGACGATGATGAATACAATCAAAAGTACGATACACACAGAAGCCATATTTAGCGATGATGAACAACACCGCTACTTACTCAAGAAAACATGGGATGAAAAGAAACCCGCTTGTACAGTGATAACGATGTACCCTCATTTAGATGGCGTATTATCACTCGATCTTACAACTGTTCTTATCCTTAACCAATTAGCGAATTCTGAACAGTATGGTGCTGTATATCTTGTAAATCTATTCTCTAATATTAAAACCCCAGAGAACCTTAAACATATTAAAGAACCTTATGATAAACACACAGACATCCACTTGATGAAAGCGATAAGCGAAAGTGACACAGTGATTCTAGCTTATGGTGCTTATGCGAAACGACCTGTTGTCGTCGAACGTGTTGAGCAAGTGATGGAAATGTTGAAGCCTCACAAAAAGAAAATTAAAAAGCTTATAAACCCAGCAACAAATGAAATCATGCATCCACTCAATCCTAAAGCGCGTCAAAAATGGACATTGAAATAAAAGGAGGATTATCTATGAACCATGACACTACACAATCAGACTGGCGAACAGTTGCTAGTTGCTTAGCATCTCAAAATTATATATCTATCGTAAAAGGACTAGTACATCATTTTACATCAATTAAAGATGAGGAAATATTGGATAAAATCTATGATGATTTTATGGATGATGACTCTATAACAACGGTACTTAATAATGATTTACAGACAATTATTAACCATTATCTATTAAAATGAAAATTATATTACTTACAATAAAAATAGAGCATCCTTCACTTTGCGGTGAAGGATGCTCTCTATTTAATTTTTTTGCTATTTTCAATTAATATAATTCTCTTTATTAAAAGTTCTCTGTAACTTGCTCATTACTGATGATATAATATAAAAGTCGCCTATCTCTCAGGCGTTATGTCAGACGCAGAGAGGAGGTGCTAAAAATGGCAGATATTCTTGTTAATATCATGACCACGGCAGCAAGTGGTTGTATCGTCGCGTTGTTTTCATATTGGCTTCGAAAACGTGATGATAAATAGGCGACTAAGCCACGCCAATAAAAATCCCCTCACTATGGCAGTAGTGAGGGGATTGGTGCATAAAATGCAGATATTCTTGTTAATTAAATTGTAACACTACTTAGTGAAGAATGCAAAACATGTATTACTATTATGGTATCTATTACTTAATGTGTATTTTTAAATAAATATAGATAAATTATTAGCATTATTACTTTGATAGTAACATTTATTTCAACAAAAGTTTCAACGTTGCAATTTAAAAATTTAATACGCTAATGAAAGATTTATTTATAAGTTAATAGCGTTCTAAATCATATATTAATAATAAAATAAAAAAGAGAGGATCTTTTTTATTACTTTACATTACATAATAGGAGTTTATCAGAATTACACAAACATCTTCTGTAAAAATCCTCTTTTACGTTTTTTCAATCCATCAATTTTTTGATTTTGTTTATTAATTAATTCATCCAATTTACTGAAGAAATTACCAATTTTTTCTTGTTCTTCTTTTATTGGTTCAAATATTGGTGTTTTCTTCGCATTTTTTATTGTAAATGTACCTACAGTACCTACACCAGCTACTCTTTTTATATAATTTTGAATACTTGTACTTAGAAAAGAATAGAATAGAAAATTTTCATTCAATTTTTTTTGATTTTTTAGCCAAATAATATTTCCATCTTTAAAATATAATGGTTTATTATCTTTTATTAAAAATGGTATTCCAATTGTACCTACACCAGTTACTAGTAAGTCACCTTTTTCAACTTTTCCTGATATTTTACTGTGTGCATTGTATTTATCATAAGATATGAATAAAGGCTCTTCAATTTTATCTCCTTTGTTATAAGCCACAATATCTCTTGCTCTTAAAAAAGGAACACCATTTGTCTGCCAATCTGACTGATGAATTCTTTTTACAGAAGTAACTTCCATTAAATCTTGAATTTTTCTCTTTTTCCAATTAGGATACTCATTTCCATTTTCATCTTTAAATCTTAAATCTTGTGAAAAAATCTTTTGCATATAACCACGCTTTTGTTGCTCAAACAATTCTAATTTCTTTTCTTCTAATTCAATCTGTCGGTCGAGTTTGCTAAAGAAATCACCTATTTTTTCTTGTTCAAAGCTATTAGGTATATATATGTTTACTTTATAAAAGTCATTGTCACTTATATTAAGTAAACCATCCATTCGAGCAGTAGAACTTATATATTTTCTGAGTTGTCTATCTAATTTTTTAGTATGAAAATATTTTTCAATAAAACTACTATTAATTCCTTTATGAGGTCTAAAGCTCTTGTATACATTAGGTACTAGTGCTTCATCATAATTCATTTTGTATACAATCCCATATTTAGCTATCTTTGAATTCCCTTTATTATAAGATAAATCACCTCTACTAACTTTTGTGTATCTTTTCAAACTATTCCCAGCAATTACTTGAGAAAATCTTTCTTTTTGAGTTAACCAACCATATTTTGCTGAAATTGTTAGTATAGGTAAATCTATTTGGTTATCATTCCCTTTAATAGTAGTAACAATATTAGATAAATTCATCATTTGCCATTTATCATTAAATTCTGGAAATCTTAGATCGGGAGCATTTGTTATTTCAGTCATGTTTTAACACTCCTAATTCTTTAAGATAATCATTGATTTCTGATTCAACCTCTGAAATTTCTTTATCAATATCTGACAATTGTCGTTGAACTAAATCTAAGTCAATCGGTTCTTCTTCTTCAAATGTATCGACGTATCTTGGTATATTTAAGTTATAGTCATTGTCTTTGATTTCATCTAACGAGGCTACATAGCTAAATTTATCAATCGTTTCTCTATGACGATACGTTTCGACGATTTTATTAACATCTTCATCTGTCAATAGATTTTGGTTTTTTCCTTTTTCGAATGATTGTGAAGCGTCAATGAATAATACATTATCACTATCTTCTCGGCATTTTTTGAATACTAATATACTGGTTGGAATACTTGTCCCAAAAAATAGGTTTGTTGGTAATCCAATCACTGCATCTAAATAGTTCTTTTCTTCAATTAAATATTTACGAATCGTTCCTTCAGCTGCACCACGGAATAGTACGCCATGAGGTAAAACGACAGCCATTGTGCCATTATCGTCTAAATAATGAATCATATGTTGAATGAAGGCAAAATCTGCTTTTGACTTAGGTGCTAATTTACCATAACCACTAAAGCGTTCATCGTCTAAAAATGATGGGTCGGCACTCCATTTCGCACTATAAGGTGGATTAGCTACTACTGCATCAAATTTTTCTCCTCTAAAAGCAGGATTTTCTAAGGTATCATCATTATCAATTTTAAAACGCGTATAGTTCACATCATGCAGTAACATATTCATTCGTGCTAAGTTGAATGTGGTATTATTATATTCTTGACCATAGTAGAAGCGGACATCGGCTTCACGCCCAACACGTAACAATAATGAACCTGAACCACATGTTGGATCATACACATTTTTTAAATTAGGTTTATTCGTTGTCACAATCTTAGCTAAAATTTTAGACACTTGTTGTGGTGTATAGAATTCTCCCGCTTTTTTACCTGCATTGGCTGCAAATTGGCCAATTAAATATTCATAAGCATCCCCTAACATATCAATTTCAATATCACTATGCACAAACGGAAGTGTAGCTAAATTAACCATGACTTTTGAAATAAGTTTCGTACGTGCTGCATTGGTATTACCTAAACGTGTGGAGTTTAAATCCATATCAGCGAATAAATGATCAAAGTCTTCTTCACTGTCTTCACCACGTGTTGATTCTTCGATTTTATTAATCGCTTTATGCAAATCTTCAATTTCAAATGTTCGAGTTTCAATTTTTTGAATTAGATGACTAAATAAATCTTGAGGTTCAATTACAAAACCAATTAAATTGATTAACTCTTGTTGTAACGCTTCGCGATATTCTTCATCTTCCCATGCTTCTGCATATGAAATATTGTCTTCTTTTAATAACTCAGCCACTTCTTCTTCTGTTTTTTCTGATAAAAAGCGGTAAAAGATGAGCCCTAAAATATAATTTCTAAACTCGCTTGCATCCATGTTCCCACGTAAATCATTCGCAATACTCCATAATTTCTTTTGTAATTCGGCTTGTTGTTGTCTTTGTTTTTCCGTTGTTGACATCTAAATGTCCTCCTTAAATAAATATTCTGATAAAAATTGGTCCATCAAATAAGTTCGTTTCGCTTGTAAATACTTTAAATGTCTACGTCGTTCATTAAGTTTTCCTATACGTTGTTGTTGTTCTAATGGAGGTAGCGTCATCTTAAGTTGTTTAAGTTGATTCAATGTTAATTTTTTAACTAATGAACCTCCTTGTTTAAATTGATTTAACTGACTCTTCGCTTGAGATGAAGCATTCATCCAATAGACAAAATAGTTAACATCGATATGTGCTGTATCAATCTCAATATGCGTATAATTATAAGGGAGAATACTTTCATGATGTTGTTGACTCACAATGACACACTCACTCGTCATCATATTAATCACGATATCACCCGTATGAACTATCTTGGCTTGATGTGTTGTGCTTAATGTTACATGCTTAGGCTGATGTGTTGTCGGTTGAAACACTCCCTCATCGAACTCCATCATACGTTGGTCATAAATCGGTAATGTTACCCCTTGAGATGTTTCTACAACTTCAAGTCTATTAATTAATGAACCATTATGAAATGTAAATAGCTGCGATATTTTGTTCACCTTCTTTTTGTATTTTTTTATTACTACAAACTAAGTATATAATGTAAAATCCTTGTAGTAAAGAAAAAATACAAGGATTTTATAAAAATTATTCAACCATACCATATTTTTCAACAGTATCTTCAATAAACTGTATAATTTGGTCGGTTTTTCGTTTACGTTTCATAAAAGGTTCTGAAATATTTTGACCGATAGATTTACGGTCAATATTTCCACTATATTCATACTCATTAACAGCTTCGTTAAGTAACATAGCAGAAAAGGCTTTTTGTTCTGCAAATGCATCAATTTCTTTGGTTTTTTCTTTGTCTTCAAATTCATAGTAAGCTTCATTAATATCTGAATCCTCTTTTAATGATGGCACAACTTTATCTAAGAAACTACGAATCAAATCGGCTTTCAAACGTAATTGTTGATCATCAGCTTTATCTAATAACTTATGAATTTGATGACGTTTTTCATCACGTGCTTTCACGTCAGATAGATTAATTTGACCTATTAAATCCATGATATACTTCACATTAATCAAATCATTGCGCATTAATTCAACTTGGAAGTCAATATCATCTAAAACGGACACAGCATCATCATTATCTACTTTTTTACCACGTATCACGTCTTCATAGATATTTAAGTATTTCCCTTTATAATCTTCATAGGTTTGTTCTGCAATCCCGAGTTCATTTTCTGTAAATTGAAATTCATCAAAGGTTTTTAATTTGATGAGTGTATTAGATAAATCACGGAATGCAATGACAAATTCTTTTTTCAGATTCTCGGCCTCTAATCTATCGACATCTAAAGGGGTTGGCGCTAATTGAAAGACTTCTTTTAAGATATCTTTAAAATTTCCTAAGTATTCTTCATACGATAAACTTAACACCGTATCGGTATTATCTGTTTGTGAAAAAATCTCAATCGCTTCATCGGTTTGTTGTTTCAAATCACGATAACACACAATATTACCGTAAGGTTTACGCTCTTTTTCTACACGATTCGTTCTTGAATAGGCTTGAATTAAATCATGATGTTTCAAGTTTTTATCGACATAAAGAGTATTCAACTTTTTACTATCAAAGCCTGTCAAAAACATATTAACAACAATGAGAATGTCGATTTTGTCATCACGAACAACTTCTTTCATACGCTTAGATACGTCAGAAAAGTAGCCTTCGAAATTATCCGTATTATAATTCGTTTTAAATGTTTGATTATAATCATTCATAATACGGTCGAGAATTTCTCTTGAATGTTCCTGTTTTTCACCTTCTTGTGTATCTTCATTGGCTTGATACGTAAAAATGGTTGCAACATTTAAATCATGAACACCTTCGGTTTTCAGTCTTTGGAATATGTCATAATATTTAATCGCCATTGGAATACTTTGAACCGCAAACATAGACGTGTAATTTCCGTTATCTGTTTTCTTGTGATAATTTGAAATCAAATGTCGACAAACAGCTTCAATACGTTCATCTGCCATCCAAATTTCTGAGGTATTAATTTTTGATATATATTCTTCGTCTAAGTCGTCATGTGAATTAAACGTTTGATTGTATTCAACTGAAAATCCAAGGACATTATGGTCTCTAATAGCGTCTTTAATGAGATAGTGATGTAAACATTTGTCAAAAATGTCCGCTGTAGCTCGGCCATCTTGACTCTTGTTTTCTTCAAAACGTGGTGTCCCCGTAAATCCGAAATACTGTGCATTTTCAAAATGTTGCTTAATTAAACGATGCATATCTCCGAATTGCGTACGATGACACTCATCAATAATAAAAATCACTTTATCTTGTTTATATGATTCCATTACTGAGTGATTGGACTTCACTGCATTCGCCATTTTTTGAATCGTTGTCACAATTAAAGGTAAAGTTGGATCGGCTAATTGTCTCAATAATTTACGCGTATTATCCGTAAAATCAACCGAGTCTTCTTGGAACTTATTAAATTCAGCTAACGTTTGATTATCTAAGTCTTTACGGTCGACTAAGAAAATCACTTTTTTAATATTTTCTTCTTGTGATAATAATTGACTCGCTTTAAATGAAGTCAGTGTTTTACCACTACCTGTGGTATGCCAAATGTAACCATTGTTATTTGTTTCTAACGCACGATTTAAAATGGCCTCAACCGCATAGACTTGATAAGGACGTAATGCCATTAAAATTTTGTCTGTTTCATTGACGACCATATAACGACTAATCATCTTAGCAATGTGACATGGTTCTAAGAAGTCTTCAATAAAGTCTTTAAGATAGTTAATACGCTCATTTTGTTCATTACTCCAATAAAACATTTGTCCCTTAAAGATTTCACGATCACTATTGGCGTAGTAGCGTGTTTCCATTTTGTTACTAACGACAAATAATTGTATGTATCGGAATAAACCCGTATAGTTTTGACGACGATAACGCTCAATTTGATTAAATGCTTCCGTAATCGCTACCCCACTACGCTTCAATTCTATTTGAACTAATGGCAAACCATTAATCAAAATTGTCACATCATAACGGCTTTTATATTTATCTTTCACACTGATTTGATTGGTTACTTGGAATTTATTCTGACACCATTGTTTTAAGTTCATGAAATTCAGATATAAATCAGTATCATCATCACGTTTAAGTACATAACTATCGCGTAATTGCATTGCACTATCAAATACAGATTTACCGTTAATTCCCGTCATTAAACGTTCAAACTCACGATCCGTCAGCGGTTTCCCATTTAATTTATCCTTATGACGTTCATTGATAATGTTTCGAAAATTATCATGTAGTTGTTCAACGTTATGTATGTTTACTCGTTCGTATCCTAAACTCTCAAGTTGTTGGAGTACCTCATTTTCTAATGCATATTCACTTTGATAAGCCATTCATTCATCCACCCTAAACTTAATCTTTCCTTAAATATATCAAAATTTAGTAATAATTAATATTGGACGCGTTATTTTATACTAGAGAAATAACGAACTTTTTTAAAAGATAGTATATTTATTACTTTTTATCTGTAAATCCGACTAATAATTTTACTAAACATTACTTAACTTGTAACGTTAATTTAAGTCGCAAAGTTTTTTCTCCATTCTTACTATACCTTCCTCATCAGCAATACTAACTCCATCCTTGAAGTTATAGCCAAACTTCTGATAAAAAGGAACTGCAGTAATGGATGCTGGTATTTCTATTCGGCTGGCTCTCTTATAAAACTCATCGTCTTCCAATGTATTAATAATAAGTTTTCCAATCCCTTTACCTTGGTATTCAGGTAAAACAAAAATAGTGAAAAAACTACTCTCTGTTGGACTATCCCAATAGGGACCAATTGCACCTGTCGCAATGATAGTATCTCCATCTCTGAATACATAAAAGTGAGTCCAAGAAGCTCTTTCAATGATTGATGACACAGTTATATTTTCAGCATCTTTCATCAAATCTTCTTTAGAATAATCAAAGATGTTCGTTTCAAACATTGATCGATGAATCAACTTAACGATTTCTTCAGCATCATTTTCTTCAAAATATTGAATATTAATATCTATAAAATTTTCAATCCTTTCATTTTTTGTTTAAACTCAAAGATTTTTTCAGCTCTCCTTTTAAAGCATTTGATACTTATCGTAACTCTTACTTTTTTTCTAGTGTTTGTGAAGAAACTGAACTTACTTTCACTTTTCTATTCTTTAACACCTCTAATAGAAGCAATCAATATTATTTTCATATTGCTGTCTTTTTGATAATGTGCTTTCAAATCAGATAATATCATCTTATCAATACTACAAGTATCCGATTAAGTAAATGATCTATTACCTTAAATAATTAGACTAAATCACGATTTTGAATTTAGCCTATTATTAATTAAAGTATTAATTGTAATTTTTTCTAAAGTTTAAAAATTGTTCTTTTAAAACTCTTCCAGTATTAATTTTTCTTATAATGTTTTTTTGCGCTATATCATCTAAATATTCTATTCCAAATACACGCTTTTGATTGTTATTGATTAATTCATTTATTTTATTAAAATTTTTATAAATATAATTTTCAAATTCTTTTTGTTCGCTATCATTTTTAAAAATCAATACACATTCTAAAAATTTATTTCTGGAAATTTGTTGTTCCATAGATTTTTCGTTATACATAAAAAGATGAAGATTATAAATCAAAGTATCTTCAATAAAATAACGATAATACATTGTATCTCTATTATATAAATCGTCGTTTATTACACTATGCTCAGGTATTGGAGTTGTATAAATACCTGAATCTAGAGTAATACACTGTTCACTAGCAAGCACCGTATCATGATATTTACATTCGTATTGAGAATATAAGACATTGCTATTCGTTTGATTATATGCATAAAAAGGCGCATTTAATGAAAAATATTTATCACTGTATTCCTCATTATTATAAATAGTATATTCAGGGGACTCATTATAGAAATAGCCTGTTATATTTTTTATCCATTTATTCGAAAACAACAAATATTTTTGAAGTCTTTTAATAGGGTCTGGATGTAAACCAAAGTGAATTTTCCATAAAGTTTCAGTATCCAGTGGATTAGCAGTAGTATTAATTGGCGTATTTTTATCTTCAGTTCTTGTATATATACTACCTGCATTAACTGTTCTAGATTTACCAGACTTATCGTCAGTAAATGAACTCTCTAAATAATATGGAACTTTATCACCAGGTCGAATAATAATAATATCTATCTCTTTTTCTTCATATTTTATAGTCCTTAATAAAACGTATGGATATTTTCCACCGGCAAAATTTTTACCTTCTATGAAAGATAATAATTCTTCTTGTTTTTTTCTATTTGGATCATTATTAACCCCTTTAATATGACCATTATCGGCTACTCCTAATATTAAATATGCTTCCTCATTTGAAAGATTATTTGCCAAACAAATTATATCATGTAGTAACTCAGCTTTATTTTTATGATACTCAACTTTGAAATCCCAATATCTACCTTCACGTTTCTCTTTAATTAAATTTAATATCTTTTCTTCAATCAAAATATTCTCTCCCTTTAAATTATTAAATATTACTTTACATTTTCTACATATATTAAATGATTTATTATATCCATTAGCTCAAGAATATACTTCACATTATGAAGTAAAAAAAGATATAGGATTCAAACGAAATTTAGTAGAAATTTTGATAGCTTCAAATAACGACACACATAGACAAATAGGTACTATCCTTAATAAAGATGTTCCTATACGTACGATGATTATTTCATAATTTCTTTTTAATAATAAGATTTTTATATATTCTTACCTCATTTATATTTGTAATAATTTATTTATCAATTGCTTTATTGGTTATGAATATTTTGTAAATTTATTAAATTACTTATTTAATAATAAAATATCTCTTTTAATAAAAATAGTATATAAAACAATAGTGAAAAATAATATATAAATGTAGTACCATAAATTAATTATCAAAAAATGAGTGTTAAACATAGATGTACTTGATTGACTAAGATAATTTAATATTTCACTTATAGGTGGTAAAACAAATGAAATATATTTAAAAGTAGGTATTTCTTTAATAATATTTGATTTTAAAATAGATAACAAAGATATCAATATTAATAATAACCAACTGTATTTTCTTGATAAAAAATTAGAATATTTAAACAATGCTGTTAATATTATTGCAGTAATACTAATTATAATATGGACATGAATTCCTATTAATATCTCTGTAAGAGATGGTAAATGTTCAAACCTAAGAGATACTAATGGATATGTAATGGCAAAAATAATTAATGGTACGGTCATTAAAAAATTAAATATCAGTTTAGAAGTTAGATACAGTGATCTTCCAAGTTGCGTAAGTAGTAATTGTAATTCTTCTACTGATTCTAAATCAAAAGTAATCAAATTTAACCAAATAGAAATAAAAAGTAATAACATTGAAGTAGTACCAAAACTAGATAAAGCTGGTTGCCCTGCATAATAATATAAAATAACTACTATCAATACAAATACACTATATGGAGCAATAAATTTATATGATCTAATCATATTTTTGAAAAAATAATAGATTGGTTCAATCATTTCTATTATTCACCTCTTCAATTAAGTAACCATTATTTATTAACACTTTTAGTACATTATTACTCTGTCTATTATCAACATTTATAATAGTGTATTCTTTATGATAAAATACTTTAACTTCATCGAAACTTTTCATCATATCTTTAATTTTATTGTGATTTTTATTGTTAATTTTTATTTCTTTATAGGGATTTAATCGTTGCTGTAATTCTATCCATTTTTTATTTTCTAAGTTGAACTTATGAGTAACAAAACTTTCATCGAGTAATTCTTCATGAGATGTTAATATAATAGTTGCATTTTTTTGCCTTTGAATAATTAATTTTTTCAAACTTATTATTGCTTCTTTATCTAAACCAGAAAATGGTTCATCCAATATATAAATATCTGCATTTTTAATTAAACACTGAATTAAATTTACTTTTTGTTTTGTCCCTTTAGAACATAAATTCAATCTCTTATCTAATAAATTATTTAATTTGAAATAAATAATTAAGTCTTCTATATTATGTTCGTTATCATTGTATACATTATCTAGAAAATCTAAATATTCTCTTATTGTTAAATTTATTGTAGAAGGCAAATAATCTGGAGCATAGCTAATTTTCCCGTTCACTTTAATACTTCCAGAGGTAGGCTTTATTAATCCTACTATCATTTTGAGCATCATAGACTTACCACATCCATTACTGCCCTCAATTAATATAATTTCATTTTTGGGAAATTTAAAAGTAAGATCTTTAATAATAATTTTTTTATTAATAGTTTTTTTAACATTAGAACCTTTAACACTGAAAATAATAATATACACCTTCTTACATATAGCTTATATTTCTATTACATTATTTCTTTTATAATTATCTATTTTTACCACTTTCCATACAATAAACTATTTCTTTGTAATTCTTTATGTCGTATTTCTTTTTTAAACGGTCAATCTTAGCTGCAAAACTCATTGAAACCAACTTTCTTCATATTTTAATGCCACTCAAAGAAAAAATGATTGCTAGTACCATAAATATAATCATGAAAAACTATATCTACGTAGTTTATTACTACTTACAATAATTCTTCATCTCTTCTATATCTCCTTTAACAAGTTGATCTAAAGAAGCATTAAATATTGCTGTAAGTGCAATCAAATTATTTAAATCAGGATAACTTCTTTGATTTTACCAATTAGAAATCGTTTGACTTAATCCAAATAATTTTTCTGCTAAATCCATCTGTGATAATTTATATTCTTTTCTATAGCTCCTAATCTGATTTCTTACAATCATATTTAAACACTCCTTACCATCACCTTATCTTATTAAAAGATTTTTTTCTATCTACTATATTAATAATATAATAAAACAGAACCTACAAAATAATTTACATCCCTTATTTCCTAAGAAATGATTATATTAATGAGATTGTCTTTACGATGGATAGCAATAATTATCAAAAATACTTGTTTCTTTTCTATTACAATATTGAGGAGGTAAAAAGAAGATCTTGGAAGGAAGTTTTTTATAAAATTGTTAACATAAAAACACATCTCATAAATTTAGATTTTTCTCTCTAATTTTATAAGATGTGTAAAATTATTTTTAGATTATATTCTATTTCTATAATGCAGTATATCCACCATCAATAGTAAATACACTACCCTGTGCAAATGAGGATGCATCCGAAGCAAGATAAACGACAATGCCGCCTAATTCTTCTGGTTCAACTGGACGTCCCATTGGGGTCGCGCCCATCCAATAATCAATCACTTCTTCTCCAATATTAAACATCGGTTCAGTTAAAGCTGTTTTCATGTATCCAGGAGCAATCGTATTTACTTTAATACCATACTTAGACCATTCTATAGCTCATAATAACTCCTGCTTTTGAAGCATTAATAAAACCGCTACTAAAGAAGATATGGAAATCCATCTCTACTTTATTGTTTTCTTCAAATATTATCTCGTAGTTTACCTCGTTCATTAAGCAAAAAAGTGGATAAAAAACCGCATCATTTATGATATGCTTCGCCTCTCATAATTTTAAATGCTCGATACACTTGTTCGATTAAGACGACGCGCATCATTTGGTGTGGGAAGGTCATTTTGCTAAATGAGAGTGCGTAGTTGCTGCGATTTAAGACGTCTTGATGGAGTCCGTTTGATCCCCCAATGACGAAGACGAAGTCACTTTGTCCTTGTGTCATACGTTGTTGTAGTTCTTTAGCTAAACCTTCCGATGATAACATTTTACCTTGTATTTCTAATGTAATAACGGTGGCTTGTGGTTTAATTTTGGCTAATAATCGTTGTCCTTCTTTTTCTTTGACTTGTTCAATCTCTTTATCACTCATATTTTCAGGTGCTTTTTCATCCGGCACTTCAATCATCTCAATTTTAGAGTATGCCCCGAGTCTTTTTTCATATTCAGCAATCGCTTGTTTCCAGTACTTTTCTTTTAATTTTCCGACAGCTAAAATAGTAATCTTCATTATAGTCCTCCATGTTGATAATAGTTATTCGACTTATCCACAAGTTATCAACTTGTTAACAGAATTCCCTCTAATTATAACAGTAATGTATATAAATTCTGTGGAAAATTCAAGATTTATCTACAAAAAATCTCATTCATCCATCACTTTTGTGGATAAGTCTGTGTATAATGTGAGTATTTCTGTGTGTATTATTCACAATAGTGGATAACTTTCTTCAGATTTGGGGATAACTTCACGACCGTCTTTTATATTTATTCACAGATTCTAAGTAAATCACTTTAATTATCCACTTTTTAATGAATATTCATGTATAGTCCAAATTGTTAGATCATATCTTTAATTTTTCCAAAAAAAGAGCTTAATAAAAACCTCATATTCCCTTAAGATTTTCATTAAGCTTCATACTTCTTTTCAATTTTATAACGTGTAAATCGGTGTCGCTTGTGCTTTATCTGTGTCACATAACAATACTTCTTTTTCAGTATCGATATCATGTTCATTTAATACTTGTCCGACGCTCATTCGTGCTAAATCTTTCATATTATTATCACGAGATAAATGTGAAAGATAGATACGTTTCGTATTACCTGTAATCACATCCGCCATCGCATGTCCTGCATCTTCATTTGACACATGTCCCATATCACTTAAAATACGCTGTTTCGTCTTCCAAGGATAACGACACATGCGTAACATATCCACATCATGATTACTTTCAAACATAAATGCGTCACTACCTTGAATCATACCTTTCATTCGGTCTGACACATAGCCGGTATCTGTAATCATCGTAAATTTCTTATAGTTATTATGGAAAATATAAAATTGTGGATCAATCGCATCATGAGAGACATTAAACGATTCTATATCAAAACCTGCAATAGATTTTGTTTCATAGGGATTGAAAATAAATTTTTGATCCATCGGAATTTTATCATCTTTTTTTTCAATCGCTTTCCAAGTTTTTTCATTCGCATACACTGGTAAACCATATCGACGTGCAATGACGCCAAGTCCTTTAATATGGTCGCTATGTTCATGTGTCACTAGGATGCCATTCAGATTCTTCATATCCCTATCAATCTGACTAAATAAATCTTCCATCTTTTTACCCGTAAGACCGACATCTACTAAAAGACTGCCTTTCTCACTTTCTACATAAGTCGCGTTTCCTGTACTACCGCTTGCTAATACGCTCATTCGAATCAAGATGGTTCATCCTTTCTCATTATCTTAAGTTTTAATTATTTAGAGTGCCTTCAGTCTAATTATTTTATATTTACTCTTTTTTCTAAAAAAATATAGTTTCGAACTTGTATCTCTGTTCGAAACTTTCCGCTCTAAAAGTACTTTTATAGTATACTATACCAACCTGTAACTAAAAATTCCAATTCTCTGTTTATATTAAATATGTAAGAGCAAAACAACGGGCAAATTTGACCGCCATTTTGCTCTATTTAAAATGATTCACTTTTTAGTTATCAATCACTTTTGGATTGACTGAAGTGGCTTCAACATAATATTTTTTCGTTTCTTCTTTACCTTTATGTTTCACTTTGATTTCCCAGTTTGCTTGTAGTAATTGAACGTTGGTTTCTCTTACTACTGAGTAATATCCTAATCTTGCATCTAATACTTCATCGCCAGCTTTTAAGTAACGATTGAAATACAAGCTTTCAATTGCTTTACGCGGTGTAATGACTTGCTTCTTAGGATTATTGTCACCTTTTGCAGGTTCAATTTTACTCATTAATGTTTGTTTATACATTGTCGCTTTACCATCGTCTATATTAAAGCGAAGGCGTGCTTTATTGTTATTAAGCAATGGGTACCCATCATATGTTTGTTCATAGGTAACAGCATTTGAATTAATATCGCCAAGTTGATAGACCTTACCATTATAAATATGATTGATAATGTAATCTTTTAAATCACTAAGATTACGATCACTTACATTTACAGTATTATCTACGTCACCACTTACTGTGAAACCAGAATTACTTGTTTCTAATGAAGATTTATTTTCAGCGTATGATTTAAAGTTTTTAGAAGTAGCAGTAATCATTTGCATCTTCGTACCACTTACATCTTTATTTAATACATCTGTCGATACTTTAATCTCTTCTTGCTGGAAGTTGACTTCATTATCGCTTTCAGTTTCATTAATTTGCGATTTAGTCACCTTATTAATATAAATCAGAATGAGAAAAATATTGACTAGAACAAACACGAAAATAAACAATGTTTTGGTTAGTTTCCAGTTCATTTATTCAAGCCTCCCATCCTGATATACATACCATTCACCATCATACTCAACATACCACGTTGGAATAAATTCACTATTACGTTGTACTTCGATGTCATCTTTATCTGGCTGATCATCTTCTTTATAGCCAACGATCATATTCGATATTTTTTCAAAATCAATATTATGATTGTTCGCAAGTGACGCACGCACAGTTTCCAAACTGTCTAATGATGTCGTTGCACCTTCTAAAGGCACGCTTGAACGTAGAAGAGCACGTTTATAGTCATAAATTCCTTTTTCTCCCCAAGTCACGTTAATTTCATTTAACTGCTGATCATTAAATGTAGGATGTCCATTGAGGAATAATTGATAGGTTAATTCTCCTGACATATTATCCGTATTGAACAGACGGAAATCATCGTTAAAGAAACCACCATGATTATTAATATATTCGAATGTACTTGGAATGGAGGTATCCATATCTTTCGAACCTGATTCATCTTCAGATAAGTTTTTATAATGGTACTTTTTACTGTCATCATTATAGTTTGCGACGCCGGTATTATTATTATATGTGGTTGAACCACTTTTTCCGCTTCGAATAATGACAGAATCATCAAATAAAATTGAGTTCATCGTTTCGACTGAAATCGTATCATATACCATACGATATGAGCGTAGGTCTTTTGGATGTTTCGGCGCAAAAATATGCGTTGATTTATCAATCGTCGTCTTATTCGTAATCACTTCCGAATAGGTTTCCATATCTTTTTCTAAATGATGAATGGTTTTAGTAAATGGCGTTGCCTTAGCGTCTATCGTCACTTTCATGACTTGTTGATGACGTTTACTCAGCGCATATAATTCTAAATCACCCTTAGGATTTTTATCAATTAAAATTCGATTAAAGCTAAAATGTTTAGGAATTTTAGCTGAGTTATTAAGTACTTGACCTAAATAGGTTGTTAGTGGCATATCATACGTAAAATCCAACACGACAAAATCATGGTCTAATATCGGAGTTTGCAAGTTATACCCTTTTTGCATCAATTCTACTTTACTCACTTCATGATCTTTGAGTGGATCAATAACTTGAGCGAGTTGAGATCTTGATGGTGTCAATCCTTTTACTTTATCCCCTTTAACTGACACAACTTGATAAGGTGAAATCACTGTGTCCATCTTTGCAGCTAAAGGTTTACCAATGGTTTTAGTATTATTTTTTTTACTATCCGCGCTGTCTAAATTATTTAAATCTGGAGTAAAGTTCCAAATCATATACGTAAGGACAATACTCATCATGACTAAAAGAAAAAGGATAACTGATTTAATATGTTCCTTACTGTTCATCCCAATCACCGTCGTCTATCACTTCACATGGAAGTGTAATAAATATCGATGTGCCTTGTCCTTCAACACTGTTTGCCCAGATACGACCATTATGTGCTTCGACAATTTCTTTTGAAATGGCCAGTCCAAGACCTGTACCACCCATTTTACGTGTACGTGCTTTATCTACGCGGTAGAAGCGATCAAAGATTTTATCTACTTTATTAATTGGAATACCGATGCCATTATCTTTAATACGAATGGTCATTCGATTATAAAGTGCATTTTGTTTCACGTGGAACTCGACACGTTTATCTCCACGAGAATATTTCATCGCATTCGTAATGACGTTATCAAATACTTGTGTCATCTTATCTGGATCTATTTCTGTGAAAATCGTTTCATTTGGAATTTCACGTACAAACGTTGTATCTTTCGCTGCCATTTCATGTCGATTAATAATTTTATTAATAAACATATTAAAGTCGACAATTTCTTTTGTAATTTGTTCTGTCTCATTATCCATTTTAGATAATTGAAGTAAGTCATTTACTAGTCGAATCATACGTACCGTTTCTTCACGTGTGACTGAAAGGAACGATGGCGCAAGATTTTCATCTTTCCAAGCGCCTTCTTCAAGTGCTTCAATATAACTGTTCATTGATGTTAACGGCGTACGTAATTCGTGTGATACATTGGCAACGAATTCGCGACGTTCACGTTCCACTTGTTGTTGCTCTGTAACATCGTGTAATACGGCGATATAACCATTAACAAATCCCGTATCTTGTACAATCGTGCTAAAGTTGACACGTGCAATAATACCTTCTTCTTCGTTCATATCAATTAAGATACTATCATTATTCTCTTGAATTTCTTCTAATGAAAAATCGCCTTCTATTTTTAAAACATTTAGCATGTAATAACCAATGAGATCTTCTTTCGCCATACCTAACATTTTAATCGCCATATCATTCACAATACGAATACGACCACGTCGATCCGTCGCAATGATACCATCACTCATATGTGTGATGACAGAATCGAGTCGACGTTTCTCACTTTCTGTATTCGCTTGGGCTTCTTGTACACGTTTAGAAAGATTATTAAACGCAAGCGCAAGTTCACCAATTTCGTCATTACCATAAATCTTAACACGCTGTGTATAGTTCCCTTTCGACATTTCAACTGTTTGGTTACGCATATCTGTAATCGGTCGCGTAATCGTTCGCGCAATAAAGAAACCGAGTATAACCGTGATAAATAAGGAAATAGCCGTACCAATAATAAAGATTTGGTTAATATTGTTAAGCTGGTTATATACATCATTAATATTTGACTCTATGTAAATATTACCGATCACATCATTGCTATTCTTAACTGGTAAGTTGTAAATCCAAATCCGTTCTTTACCATGACCATAGTCTTTTAAGACGTTATGACTATTTGCTTCGCCAAGAGAGATTGCTTTTTGAACAGAGTTATCATTCACTTTTTGATTAATTAAGCTATGTGATGATAACTTCGCTGTAGCCATTATAATTTGATCTTTATCAATAAAGCGGATTTCTTCAATCTCTTGTCGATTAGCGTATTCATTCAGTAGCGATTGAACTTCCTTTTGTGCATTTGAAGGATTGTCTTTATAAATACGCTCAATATTGACTTCGAGTTGTGTCGCATATTGTTTAATATTCTTCATGAAATTATTTGTTAATTCTTTTTCTAAACTATTAGTGAAATACAGACCAATAATCTGCATTCCAATAATAATCAGTAAGACATAAACAATAACGAGTTTTGTGTGAAGGGATTGGAGTTGTTTCAGCCACTTCATCGTTTGCAACTCCTAATCATGTTGTTGGAGGAAGTATCCAACGCCTCGACGTGTCACAATATATTCTGGATGAGATGGATCGTCTTCAATTTTTTCTCTTAAACGACGAATGGTTACATCCACTGTACGCACGTCTCCAAAATAATCGTAGCCCCAAACCGTTTGTAATAAGTGTTCACGTGTCATAACTTGACCCATATGTTTTGAAAGATAGTGGAATAATTCAAATTCACGATGTGTTAATTCAATATCCTCACCACGTTTTTTAATTGAATAAGCATCGGGATAAACCACGATATCTTTAATCGCAATTTCATTCGTTGTACCTTCTGATTCTTGCGCAGGTTGAGAATAGTGACGTCTTAAGTTTGCTTTCACACGTGCAATTAATTCACGTGTACTAAATGGTTTCGTCACATAATCATCAGCACCTAATTCAAGGCCCAATACTTTATCAATTTCTGAGTCTTTCGCTGTTAACATAATAATTGGCATTTCGTATTTTTTACGTACTTCACGACATACTTCCATACCATCACGACCTGGTAACATAATGTCTAACAATACGATGTCTGGCTCTTCTTCATAAATTAAATCGACTGCATCATTACCATCATAAGCGCAATGAACTTCATAGCCTTCTTTTTTTAAATTAAATTCTAAAATATCCGCAATTGGCTTTTCATCATCAACTACAACAACTTTTCTAGCCATATCTATAAACCTCATTTCTCAAATTGTAGTTTAAACCTTAATGTTTATTATATTTTGAGTAAAACATTAACTGTATTATATGGCGCTATCTTACGTCTTAACGCACGTTTATCTACTATATAATTTAACATTAATATTCACTTAATTCTATTTTCATATTTAAAATTATAGAATAACATTAATTTAAAGTTTACCACTCTCGTTTTATATTACAAATAAGTTGAGCGCCTTGAATATTGGACAAAAGTCGTAGGAAGACAGAAACGGTACAATGTTACAAAATGATGATAGAGGATAATCGTTGAAAATTAAGAGTGATATATAAAAGATGTATAAAAAAAGAGAGAAATATTAAAAATATATTGCGACGTCACCTATTTGTAATACGCACATCGTTTTACTCATGATAACGTCTATATATTTATAAAAATAAAGAAGCCATATTAAAAAAGCATAAAAAAAATGCCTACCCTTTTGGATAAGCAATACGGTCTCGACGGGAATCGAACCCGCGATCTCCTGCGTGACAGGCAGGCGTGTTAACCGCTACACTACGAGACCTAAAATGGTGACTCCTACGGGACTCGAACCCGTGTTACCGCCGTGAAAGGGCGGTGTCTTAACCGCTTGACCAAGGAGCCGTTCTTAAGCACAAGATAGATTATAGCATAGCTTTTATTTTAAAGACAAGAACTTTTTTACATAATTTTAATATTTTTTTATAATTCCTTAATTTTTAGAAAAAAAGAGTTGTTTTGAAGATAGATTACATAACAATATACTTTTTTTCTTTACTTTTACATTATTAATTCATATTCAAATTTAAATGATACGGTTATCATTATCTTATTTTATATATAAAAAACGTTGCTAAAGTGAGTCACTTTAACAACGTTAGATGTATACAATTAAATGTTTTATTATTAACGGGCTTCGAAACGTAATTCTCTCATCCATCATATGCTAATCTCTAAAATCAAAAACCGATTTTCGCTCTTAGCACGTTATTGCTCTAGGTTTATACGCTTTTCTTACCATAATTTTTCTAATAGGTTTGTTTGCTCACGGTCAGGGCCTACAGAGAAGATTGAAATATGAACGCCACATAATTCAGAAATACGTTCTAAGTATTTACGTGCGTTTTCAGGTAATTCTTCTAATGTACGACAACCTGTAATGTCTTCCGTCCAACCAGGTAATTCTTCGAAGATGGGTTTACAACGACGTAATTGATCTAAGTTTGCTGGATATTCTGTGATTGTTTCACCATCTAACTCATATGCTGTACAGATTTTAACTGTATCTAAACCTGTTAAAACGTCAATTGAGTTAATAGATAAGTCTGTAATACCACTTACACGACGAGAGTGACGTAATACAACTGAGTCGAACCAACCTACACGACGAGGACGTCCTGTTGTCGTTCCATATTCACGACCTACTTCTCTAATATGATGACCATCTTCATCGAATAATTCAGTAGGGAATGGGCCATCACCTACACGAGATGTATAGGATTTACATACACCAATCACTTTAGATACGAAGGTTGGACCCACGCCAGTTCCTACTGTCACGTTACCTGCAACAGGATTACTTGACGTTACGAAAGGATATGTACCATGGTCGATATCTAACATAACACCTTGTGCACCTTCAAATAAAACCTTTTCATCAGCTACGAAAGCGTCATCCAAAATTTTAGCTGTATCTGTAACGAATTCTTTTAAACGTTGACCAGCGGCATAGTATTCATCGAACATTTCATCAAAGTGTGGACAAGTTTCATTAAACATCCCTTTGAAATATGCATTTTTAATCTCAATATTTTCTTTTAAACGTCTTTCAAATGTATCTTTTTCTAATAGATCAGCCATACGAATACCAATACGTTGTGCTTTATCTACATAAGCTGGTCCAATACCTTTTTTCGTTGTACCGATTTTATTATCGCCGCGACGACGTTCTTCATATTCATCTTGTGCTAAGTGATACGGTAAGATGACTTGCGCACGGTTTGAAATACGTAGATTATCTGTAGAAATACCACGTTCATTTAAACCGTCTAATTCTTTTAATAATGCAACAGGATCTACAACCACTCCATTACCAATCACTGCTAATTTATCTTTATAAAAAATACCTGATGGTACTAAATGTAATTTGTATGTTTCTCCACCAAACTGAATGGTATGACCTGCGTTATTACCACCTGAAAAACGCGCAATCACATCTGCTTGTTCTGCTAAGAAATCTGTAATTTTACCTTTACCTTCGTCTCCCCATTGTGTCCCAACTACTACGATTGATGACATGTGAGCACCTCCAAAGTTTTCTCAATTAACCACTAAGTATTCTATCAATACGTTTCATATAATGCAAATAAAAATCGAACATTAAAAATAGCATTCACATCAGTCAAATAAATACGTATATTTTATTAAAAAAACTTTGAAATTGTTAATTTACCAGTATTTCAAGGCAGTTTTACAAATGTCTAATACACATACTTCACTTAACTTTATTTTTTAAAAACAAAATAAAAACCGTACATTTATATTAAAAATAATAATAATGTACGGTAAAAAATATTTTTAAGACATGTCTGCATGTGCATAATCAATGTCTGTAAATTTATTATATTGTTTCATAAAGTGTAACTTCACTGTGCCTGTAGGGCCGTTACGTTGTTTAGCAATAATAATTTCAATCTCACCATTATCGTCATTTGATTGAGGTTCGAAATGAGTACTATCGTCATCTTCTTCACCATCGCCTCGATTATAGTAATCATCACGATACAAGAAAGCAACAATATCTGCGTCTTGCTCAATTGATCCAGATTCACGAATATCACTCATCATTGGTCGTTTATCTTGACGTTGTTCTACGCCACGAGATAACTGACTCAGTGCGATAACGGGACATTCTAATTCACGAGCGATGGCTTTTAACGTACGTGAGATTTCAGAGACTTCTTGTTGTCTATTATCTGAAAAACGTGAGCCACTCCCTTGAATAAGTTGTAGATAGTCAATGACAATCATATCCAGACCATGTTCTTGTTTAAGACGACGACACTTTGAGCGTAAATCTGTAATACGAATTCCTGGTGTATCATCAATAAAAATCTTTGTTCTCGATAATTTACCTACTGCAATCGTAAATCGATTCCAGTCTTCTTCTGTCATTGTCCCTGTTCTTAAACGGTTAGAATCTACATTTCCTGAACTACAAATCATACGTGTCGCAAGTTGATCGGCACCCATTTCAAGTGAGAAAATACCTACTGTATAGTTATCTTCATGAGTGGCTACTTTTTGAGCGATATTAAGTGCGAAGGCAGTCTTACCTACAGAAGGACGGGCTGCTAAAATAATTAAATCATTTCTATTAAAGCCCGCAGTCATCTGGTCTAAATCGCGGTATCCAGTAGGAATACCCGGCGTTTGCCCACTATTTTGATCAAGTTCCTCTGCAGTCTCATATACTTGACCTAAGACATCTCTAATATCTTTAAATCCATCACTTTGACGGTTTGCTGAGAGTTCAAGAATACGTTTTTCAGCATCACTTAAAATAGCATCTAATTCAAGCTCATTATTATACCCATCATTCGCAATGCTATCAGCTGTTTGAATTAATCGACGTTTAAGCGCAAGATTAGCAACTATATTTCTATAGTATTCAATATTACGTGTCGTCGGTACATTATTCGATAATTCAGCTAAATATTGAGGGCCACCAGCCTCACTTAATGTACCTTCTTTCGTTAATTGTTCCATTAACGTGACTACATCAATCTCATGAGCATCTTCGTTTAAGTTCATCATTGCTCTAAAGATATGTTGGTGTGCACCTCTATAAAACGACTCAGGAAGTAATACCTCCTGAGTCGAACCTATTAATTCTGGATCTAAAATAATTGCACCTAAGACAGACTGTTCAGCTTCATTGTTATGGGGCATTTGTCTTTGATCATACATATTATCCATCAATCATTACACCCATCTATCTTAAAATTTTCGACATGCTAGTGCAACATTATATCTTTCTATGAATTGCTTTTAAAAGAATGGACTACCTATTTGTCCTAAATCTTTTTATTTTTCTACAGTGTGTACGCGAATTGTACCTTCAACTTCTTTGTCTAATTTAACAGGTACATTAGTATAACCTAACGCGTGAATACCGTGTGGTAAATCCATTTTACGTTTATCAATTTTAATATCGTGTTGATTTTTTAATGCGTCAGCAATTTGTTTTGTACTAATAGAACCAAACAATTTACCGCCTTCACCAGTTTTAGCACTTACTTCAACTTCGATATCTTCTAATTTTGCTTTTAATGCTTTAGCATCATCGATTTCTTGTTGTCTATCCGCTTCAGCACGTCTATTTTGTTGTTCTAATTGTTTTAAATTACCTGGTGTTGCTTCAACAGCATATT
>NZ_KV827278.1:20392-105846 GCF_001836075.1 Staphylococcus sp. HMSC035D11 | reverse complement strand
TTATTTTTTAATAAAAAGTTATTTGCGTAACCTACTGGCACGTCTTTAACTTCACCTTTTTTACCTTTACCTTTAACATCTTGTGTAAATATTACTTTCATGTATCTTCACTCCTACTCATTTGTTCAGTAATTGCTTGTTGTAATTGCTCGATTGCTTCTTCTATAGTGACACCTTTTATTTGCGTTGCAGCATTTGTTAAGTGACCTCCGCCACCTAAGGCTTCCATTGTTAATTGAACATTAATACCGCCTAATGAACGTGCTGAAATACCAATAAGATTATCTTCACGTTTCGCTACAACGTAAGAAGCTTCAATGCCTTCTAAACTTAACAATTCATCCGCAGCTTGTGCAACTGTTACAGGATGATAGATTTTATCATTAGAACCGTGAGCAATCGCGACACCGTGATCTTGAACTTCAACTGTACGTATCAATTCAGAACGATTAATATACGTATCAACATCATCTTTAAGGAATTGTTGCGTTAAGATTGTATCGGCACCATGCGCACGTAAATAACTTGCCGCATCAAACGTTCTTGAACCTGTTCGTAATGTAAAATTACGTGTATCAACAATAATACCTGCATACATAATTGTAGATTCTAAACGTGATAAACGTTGTTCTGTTGGCTGATATTCTAATAACTCTGTGACAAGTTCTGCAGTTGAACTTGCATAAGGTTCCATATAAACGAGTAATGGATTTGAAATAAAGCTTTCTCCACGTCTATGATGATCAATGACTACTTTACGATTCGCTTTATTTAAAATATTTTCATCTAATACCATTTCAGGTTTATGTGTGTCTACCACAACAACCGTTGTTTTTGACGTCATCATATCCCAAGCCTCATCAGATGTCACAAATCGTTCTTTCAATTCAGGTTTTTTATCAATTTCTTCCATCACACGACTTAATGTTGGGTCGATATCTTCTTCATTAAGTACCACATATGCTTCTAAATTATTCATTGACGCAAATCGAGATACTCCAATAGCTGCGCCAACCGCATCTAAGTCGGGACGTTTATGTCCCATAATAATCACTTTGTCGCCTTCAGTTAAGATATCTTTCAATGCGTGAGAGATAACACGTGCTCTAACACGTGTTCGTTTTTCCATCGGGTCAGTCTTACCTCCGTAAAAGCGGACATTACCATTCATGTTTTTAATTGCAACTTGGTCTCCTCCACGACCTAAGGCTAAATCAAGTCCTGATTGAGATAATTCACCAAGTTCAATTAAATCTTCGGTACCTTCACCAACACCAATACTTAATGTCAATTGTGCACGATAGCCTACACTTTTTTCACGTAACTGACTTAGAATATCAAAATTAGAATCTTCTATTTCTGCTAAGATTTTTTGGTTTAAATACGCTACGAATTGATCTGAACTATAACGTTTAAAATAAATGTTATATTCAGTTGCCCATCGACTAATAATACGTGTCACCATTGAGTTGATTTCAGAACGTTGTGTGTCATTCATATTTTGTGTAATTTCATCGTAGTTATCTAAAAACAACGTTGCAATGATAGGCTTTGATTCTTCATATAATTCATTTGTATGTACTTCTTCAGTAATATCGAAGAAATATAAACAACGTTCTTCTTCAGAATAACGCACATGATAATGGTACTGACCATGTTCGATTTCTATTTCTTGTATTCTTTCAAGTTGCTTAAGAATATTCGGAAAAACTTCATTGACTGGTTCTGAGATGACATTCGTTTCTAGATGTTCAGACATATATTGGTTGATCCATTCGATGTGATCGTCAGCATCAATCACAACTAAACCAATTGGCATGCGTTTAATTGCTTTATTACTTCCTGCTGAAATATGACCACTCAGATTATCCACATAATTATCCATTTTTGATAATGCTTGTTTAATCAATACCGCACTAATGACGATCATAATGATTAAAGCAATCGCCGTAAACGTTGCAATTAAAGGTTTAAATATAAACCCTACAATAACAATTGCAATTGCCGTAAGCACCATCAAAATGTAAGGAATAAGCAATGCTTTTTTAGTGGATTGACGGTTCATTCTTCCACCTCTATTCACTTTTTAAAGTCATTTTTTAATCATTCGTTTTAAGTTAATTCCTAAATCAAGTACGCCAAGTAATGATACGATATGCGTAAAGGGTGAAATCACTGTCCCCACGACCATTAATAATATAGATACCGCATCAGGTAATCGTTTGGCCTTTCCAAAGAAATGAATCAAACTCAATCCTTGGATATACATTAATAATGATAACACAACTTCGAAATTCAATACGATACTTTGGAATATACTTGGTTTCATCGCAAACATCACACATACTAGCACAATCATGTAAATCCATAATAATGTGCGATTCATCTGCCAAGCAAATAAAGGTCTAAAAATAGGTGTTGCTACTTTGAATTTGCGTAAAATTGGAAATGTAATGATGATATTAATTAAAACTAAAAGAAAGACCATAATAATGATGTAACTTGGAAGTTGAACAGCCATTTGACGAAATCCTTCTTCTAAGATGATCTTATAATCTGATTCAACGCCTGAATTTACAATCGCATTGTTCATTGCGTCTTTTGCTGGTTTAATCAATACTTCGGTATTTGGAATCTTTTTGAACGCTTGTAATAACATAAATGCAATTAACGTCACAATACTTATATACATTGTTGTAATATATAAGATGCGTTCTTTAGATGTACGTTCTTTTAATAATTGGCCAATTACAAAACTTAGTAATAAAACTAGAATCATGGCACTTAATACAAAGGTATTCCCTAATAAGGTCGTGATGACTACAGTGAGTAAAGCTCCAATTCCAAATGTAGCAATTGATTTATGCCACATGATAATCCCTGGAATGGTAGCGAATAAACATAGAATCAGACCAATTATTGGCAATACATACGTAACTAAAGCAACTGCTACAAGCACGATAGTTCCTATAATTATTGCTTTAGGATGTACTTTTGAAAACACATTCGCCACTCCTATACTTTTTTGACTATAACGTCTATTTTAACCTCTATATTCAAATTAAACAAATGTGTTAACTGTTCTCTTATCTATTATTTTCGTTTGAATTTCGAAACTTTTAAAAAGTGATACAAGTTAGGTGCCCAGTCATTAAAATTAAGTAAAAAACCATCATGGCCTACGTTGTCTGGAACAAAAAAGTGACGATGATATTTAAAACGTTCTCCTACTGCTCTAACTTGATCATCTGGATATAACAAGTCATCTGTAAAGCCCATAGTTAGTACTTTTGTATTTAAAGATTGGAAGACCTCATCCACATCATCGCGCTGACGATCAAGATGATGACTATCTAAGACATTCAACATCGTTAAGTAACACGATAAATCGTAGGATTCTTTAAACTTATTGCCTTGATAACGTTGATAATTGACTACTTCATCTGGTGTGAAACGCGCGTCATAACTTTTTGAAGAACGATATGTTAAGAATCCAAGTTGTCTTGCAATACTAAGTCCCTCTTTACCTCCAATATGAATCGCTTCACGTGCAATTTCATTGAAAGCACGACTGTATGAAGAGGTTTTATCTGTAGCTGCTAAGATGACTGCCTTATCTACTTCGAATTGATGATTATATAATAATTCCATCACTTGCATGCCACCTAAACTGCCACCAATTAAAATATCGATTTTAGTAAATCCAAGGGCCTTTATTCCCAATTCAATTGCCTTAACTATATCTCTTAATGTTATTGTTTTAGGAAAATGAGCATCGTTTAATGGGGAGCTTGAACCAAAAGGACTTCCAATAACATTAAAAGTAAGAAACTGATAATCATAGATTGGCATATAACCACCATCAATGATTTCACGCCACCATCCAGGATGTTCATCTGTACCATAAGTTAAATGATTACCAGTCAGAGCATGACAAACCACAACAAGCGGTTGTCCCGAATAACCTACGTGCTCATAACGCAATTTTAGATTCTCAATTGTTTCACCTGATTCTGTTGTAAAAGCACCTAAATGTAATGTATCTACTGTATAATTTGTCATGCTATGCCTCCTTAGAATAAAAAAATCGCTTCTACTCTTAATTTTAAAAGTGTGAAGCGATAATACTTTAGTACTTATCATTCGAGTATCTCGTTGGTTGTAGCACCGTACAATGATTTGTCGGTTGCTGAAGCTTCATAGGGCCAATTCCCTCTACTTCTCAAAATAAGAGTATCTATATATTGATTGCATTGTTTAATTTAAATTTATTTTAATACAATTGTCTGGTTAACTTCAATGCGCAGTAAATAAATGGATTAAAAGAACCATCGTATACCTGCAATGAATATAATACCTACAATAATAGTAATGGTTAGACTACGCGTCACAACTGCGATAATGACTGTAGGAATGGTTGCTACAATGAATGGAATATTTAATTCAAAGCCCTGCATGCCTTTATGTTGAACGATAAAACTATCAATAACTAGCGCAGTGAATAATGAAATCGGAATAAATGACAGCCATTTGATGACTGTTTCTGACAGTTGAATACGTGAAATCATTAAAAAGGGTACGACACGTACAATTAATGTCACTAATCCACATAAAACGATGAGTAAAAGCATATGTCCAGTTATCGTCATCGATCCATCACCACCCCAAGTGTTGCAGCACAAATTGATGTAACAAGAATGGCCACATAAGAGGGCATCAACCAACTTAAAATGAACATCATTACAATAACGAACGCAATTAATACGATATATATACTTATTTTGGAACGTGTAATCGTTTCAAATTGAGCCATAGCCAAGAAAATAAACATAGCTGTAATCGCAAAGTCTAATCCTAACATTTCAGGATGAGAGATGTATTTCCCAAAGACTGCTCCTAACACACAAGCGATTGCCCAAAATGAATAAGCAGTAATATTTAATCCATGTAACCATCGGTCATTAATTGTTTCCCCTTTTAAGTGTGGCGTTATAGCAACCCCAAAGGTCTCGTCAGTAAGAAGAGAAGACAAAGCTAAACGATTCCATATACCATAATCTTTATAATTAGGTGATAATGTCATAGACAATAAAAAGAAGCGGGAATTCACAATTAACGTTGTTAACACGATTGCTGATATAGGTGTACCAGTAATAACTAAAGCACAAATAATAAATTGTGCTGCGCCTGCATAAACCAATAAACATAACAGAAGAATTTCTAGAACACTAAAATCCTGAGAAGCTGCCACAATGCCAAATGATAGTCCTATACCGATGTATCCTAGTAGTGTTGGAATACATTCTTTGACTCCTTGTTGAAATGTTACATGTGACGTCATGTTAGCTCCCCCATTATATATGTATTTTCAAATTGACTATATATTTTAATTAAATTCAGTCTAATATAATCTAATAGACGCTTCAATATCTTTAGACGTCCGTTTGAGTGAGGTTAGAGAGAAGGGCGTTTAGAAATATTGATACTTCAACGTTTTAAAAATATCAGAAATTTTCGATATTTTTGAATTTACCTTTCTCAGGGCAGTCTTATTTTAATATAAAAATAAATAAAGCGATAGAGGACTACGTCACTCTATCACTTTATGAGTTGAATTCTATTGAATGATTAGTTGACTGGACGAATTTCTGTTTTGCCGCCCATAAATGGTACAAGTGCTTCTGGAATTGTAATTGAACCATCTTCGTTTTGGTAGTTTTCTACGATAGCTGCAAATGTACGACCTACTGCAAGTCCACTACCATTTAATGTGTGTACTAATTCTGGTTTAGAAGAAGCATCACGTTTGAAACGAATGTTAGCACGACGAGCTTGGAAATCAGTACAGTTTGAGCAAGAACTAATTTCTTTGTAGTCATTGTAACTTGGTAACCATACTTCTAAGTCATATGTTTTACTTGCGCTGAAACCAATATCTCCAGTACATAAGATCACGCGACGATATGGTAATTTTAATTCTTCTAAAATTGCTTCGGCATTTTGAGTCATATCTTCTAATGCATCCCAAGAATCTTCAGGTTTTTCAAAACGTACCATTTCAACTTTATCGAATTGATGTAAACGAATTAAACCTCTTGTATCTCTACCAGCTGATCCCGCTTCACTACGGAAACATGCAGTTTGACCAGTGAATTTTTCTGGTAACACACCAGGTTGGATAATTTCATTTCTATAGAAGTTTGTTAATGGCACTTCTGCAGTTGGAATTGTATATAAGCCTTCTTTTTCAACTTTGAATAAATCTTCTTCAAATTTAGGTAATTGGCCTGTACCAAACATTGTATCTGCATTTACCAATTGAGGTGTCATCATTTCTGTATAACCATGTTGTGTTGTATGTTTTGTTAACATATAGTTCATTAATGCACGTTCTAATAAAGCACCATCTTTAGTTAAATAAACGAAGCGCGCACCTGATACTTTTGCAGCACGTTCGAAATCAGCCATTTTTAATTCTTCTACTAAATCCCAGTGCGCTTTTGGTTCAAAATCAAATTCACGAGGCGTACCCCATTTTTTTAATTCAACATTTTCAGTGTCGTCAGCACCTTGTGGTACGTCATCTGCAATTAAGTTTGGAATACGAATTAAGATATCACGAATTTTGTTATCTACTTCATTTAATTTTGCATCATTTTCTTTAATTTCATCGCCTAATTCACGCATTTCTTTAATGACGTCATCTGCATCTTCTTTATTACGTTTTTTTTCAGCGATTTGATCACTTACTTTGTTACGACGTGCTTTCATTTCTTCTGTTTTACCAATTAAATCACGACGTTGATTATCTAATTCTAATACTTCATCAACAACCTTTGAATCATCTCCTCGTAATTCAATTTTGCTCTTAACTTTGTCCGTTTCGTCTCTGAATTGCTTGATGTCTAACATATAATATTCATCCTTCCAAAAAATTTATATTGAGTGACCATAGCGATTTAAAATAAAAAAAGACCACGTCCCCATACAAGGGACGTGGTCTACGCGTTGCCACCCTATTTAACAATTTAATTAAATAAACTAAATTGCACTCCACTATCGATAACGGTTAAAACCGATTGTTCAATATAAGTAGGTAGATTCGCATAAAAATTAATTACTTGTTTACACTAACCACAAGCTCTCTGAAATTAATACCCTTATGTTACTTAGCCTACGAACAATACTTTATTAAGTTAATTTTAATATAGCAAAGTCATATATAATTTTCAAGCAGTTACCTCAACCAAATATAACAAACTACATACGTTAAAATTCTGTCAATTTTAGCATTTATAAATTTATTTAAAATAGTGTTGACGAAACGCTTAAGCAGGTATAATATTTTCTATTGTATTTAAAATGCACATGATATTTTCGCTTGTCTTAATAACTCATCATTTCATTGATTTAATATATAGAAGTTATGACTTTCGAATCTAAATAGGGAGGATTCATCATATGGAAACATTAACTAATGTGACAATTCCTAAACGTAATGACGAAACGCATAAAGGTGATTATGGAAAAATTCTTTTAATTGGTGGTAGTGCAAATTTAGGCGGAGCAATCATGTTAGCTGCCCGTGCATGTCTTTTTAGTGGAAGTGGTTTAATTACTGTAGCCACACATCCTACTAATCATGCAGCCATTCATTCACGTTGTCCTGAAGCAATGGTAATAGATATTAATGATACTAAAATGTTAACAAAAATGATTGAGAATACAGATAGTATTTTAATTGGACCAGGTCTTGGCGTTGATTTTAAAGGAAATAATGCGATTACTTTCTTACTACAAAATATTCAACCCCACCAAAACTTAATTGTAGATGGTGATGCAATTACAATATTTTGTAAACTTAAACCTGATATTCCTACATGTCGTGTTATCTTTACACCACATCAAAAAGAATGGGAACGTCTAAGTGGTATTCCTATTGAAGAACAAACGTATGAAAGAAATAGAGAAGCTGTGGATAAATTAGGTGCTACTGTAGTACTAAAAAAACACGGTACAGAAATCTTCTTTAAAGATAAAGAATACAAATTACCAATTGGCACACCTGCAATGGCTACAGGTGGTATGGGTGATACATTAGCTGGTATGATTACAAGTTTTGTAGGTCAATTTGATAGCTTACAAGATGCCGTTACGAGCGCAACTTATATTCACAGTTATATTGGTGAAAAACTTTCTGAAAAAATGTACGTTGTGCCCCCTTCAAAATTAATTAATCAAATTCCTTATGTAATGAAAGAATTAGAACGATAAATAATAAAAATAAGACTTCCCTATATGTGGGAAGTCTTATTTTTATATTTAATTCTGATCTGAATCATTCTCAATATCTTCATTTACACGATCCATGAAATCTTGTCTTACTTCGATGCGTTCATCATCTTCATCAGATTCAGTATGCAAAGCGTTACCAGGTGTCGTATCATCTATCACTTGTTCATTTGCGCTTTCTGTAGTTTGGGCACTCACATTTTCTGTTTGTTGTGCCGCTTCAGTTGCAGCTTCATCTTCAGTTTTATCAATGACTTTCGCAACGGTTGATACGGCTTGATTATCGCCTAATTTCATTAATCGCACACCTTGTGTGGCACGGCCATTTTGAGAAATATCTTCAACTTGTAGACGAATAATAATACCACCATCTGTTACAATCATTAAATCTTCTTGACCGCTTACCGTTGTAATACATACAACATTACCATTACGTTCTGTAATTTTAGCTGTTTTTATACCTTTACCGCCACGATTAGATAAACGATATTCACTTACAGGTGTTCGTTTACCATAACCTTTTTCAGTAACGACTAGAACTTCATCTTCACTTTCAGCATAGGCTACGTCTAAACCTACGACTACGTCATTTTCTCTTAGAGAAATACCTCTCACACCTGAAGCTGTACGACCTAGTGGGCGTAAACTATTTTCAGGGAATCGAATTAATGAGGCATGTGCTGTACCAAGTAAAATATCTTGTTTACCATCAGTAAGACGAACTGCGATTAATTCATCATCTTCTTTAAAGCCAATCGCAATTTTACCATTCTTATTAATATGAGAGAAGTTACTTAATGCAGAACGTTTAACAATACCTTTTTTAGTAGCAAAGACTAAGAAACTGTTCTCATCTTCTAAATCTCTTACGGCAATCATCGTACTAATCACTTCATCATTTTCAAGCTCAATCGCATTAATGACTGGAATACCTTTAGATTGACGAGATAATTCAGGTACTTCGTATCCTTTCAACTTATAAACACGGCCTTTATTCGTAAAGAATAAAACATTATCATGTGTACTTAATGTTACAAGTTGACTGACAAAGTCTTCTTCTAAGGTATTCATACCTTGTACACCTCGTCCACCTCTGTTTTGTGAACGATATGTAGATACAGGTAAACGTTTAATATAGTTGTTATGACTTAAAGTGATGACAATTTGTTCTTCAGGGATTAAGTCTTCATCTTCTAAGTGATCTAAACCACCCAATTGAATTTCAGTACGACGTTCGTCACCGAAACGTTCTTTAATTTCTGTAAGCTCATCACGAACAAGTTGAAGTAATACATCTTCATTTGCTAAAATCTCTTCTAATTCTGCAATATAACTTAATAATTCATTATACTCATTTTCAATTTTATCGCGCTCTAACCCAGTTAAACGACGTAAACGCATATCTAAAATGGCTTGAGCTTGACGTTCAGACAATTTAAAACGTTCTTGCAATGTTTCCATCGCCACTTTATCTGTGTCAGACTCACGAATAATAGAAATAATTTCATCAATATGATCCAGCGCAATTCTTAAACCTTCTAAGATATGTGCACGATCTTTCGCTTTTTTCAAATTGTATTCTGTACGACGACGTACAACTGTTTTTTGATGTTCTAAATATTCAACAAGCGCTTCTTTTAAGTTAATTAATTTAGGTCGACCATTCACAAGGGCAATCATATTTACACCAAATGATGTTTGTAATGGTGTATGTTTATATAAATTATTTAAAATAACATTTGCATTGGCATCTTTACGTACATCAATAACAACTCTTACCCCTGTACGTAAACTTGTTTCGTCACGAAGATCTGTGATACCTTCAATTCTTTTCTCACGCGCTAATTCTGCAATTTTCTCAATCATTCTTGCTTTATTCACTTGATATGGAATTTCAGTCACAACAATACGCTGACGACCACCGCCACGTTCTTCTATTGATGCACGTGCACGCATTTGAATTGATCCACGACCAGTTTCATAGGCACGTCTAATGCCACTTTTACCTAAAATTAAGCCAGAAGTTGGAAAATCAGGACCTTGAATATCTTCCATCAATTCTGAGATTGTGATATCAGGATTTTGACTTAAACGTAAGACTCCGTCAATGACTTCTGTTAAATTGTGTGGTGGAATATTTGTAGCCATACCAACCGCAATACCTGAAGCACCATTCACTAAAAGGTTAGGGAAACGAGAAGGTAAGACTTCGGGCTCTCTTTCTGTACCATCATAGTTATCTAAGAAATCAATAGTATCTTTATTGATATCACGTAACAGTTCTAATGTGATTTTGGTCATTTTTGCTTCGGTATAACGCATTGCCGCAGCACCGTCACCATCCATTGAACCAAAGTTACCTTGACCATCAACAAGAGGATAACGATAGCTAAAGGTTTGTGCCATTCTTACCATAGCATCATAAATTGAAGAGTCGCCGTGTGGATGATATTTCCCCATAACGTCCCCAACAATACGTGCTGATTTTTTATAAGGTTTGTCTGGAGTCATTCCTTGTTCATTTAGACCATATAAAATACGACGATGTACAGGTTTTAAACCATCACGTACATCTGGTAATGCACGTGAAACGATAACGCTCATCGCATAGTCTAAAAATGATTCGCGCATTTCGTTGGTTATATTTCTTTCATTAATTCTTGATTGTGGTAGAGAATCAGCCATCAAGATATCCTCCTTTTATAGTCAGTTCACATTAAGTTAAATTAGAAATCTAAATTAGCATAAACTGCATTATCTTCGATAAATTGTCTACGATTTTCAACAACGTCACCCATTAACATTTCAAATGTTTGATCCGCTTCTACTGCATCTTCAAGTTTTACTTGTAACATCATACGATTTTCAGGATTCATTGTTGTTTCCCATAATTGATCGGCATTCATTTCACCTAAACCTTTGTAACGAGAAATTTGCCATTTTGGAGTAGGATTTAGTTCAGCTTTTAATTTATCCAATTCACGATCGTTAAAGACGTAATATTTTTGTTTACCTTGTGTTAGCTTATACAATGGTGGTTGAGCGATGTATACATACCCAGCCTCAATTAATGGACGCATAAATCTGTAGAAGAATGTAAGTAATAATGTACGAATATGCGCACCATCTACATCAGCATCTGTCATGATAACAATCTTATGATAACGGGCTTTAGAAATATCAAATTCGCCACCTATGCCTGTACCAAATGCTGTAATCATTTGACGGATTTCATTGTTATTTAAAATACGATCTAAACGTGCTTTTTCCACATTTAATATTTTACCTCTCAACGGTAAAATCGCTTGTGTTTTTGAGTCACGACCTTCTTTTGTAGACCCCCCGGCAGAGTCACCCTCAACTAAGAAAATTTCACTTTCATCAGGATTTTTACTTGAACAGTCTGCCAGTTTACCAGGTAAACTTGAAATTTCTAATGCTGATTTACGACGTGTCACTTCACGCGCTTTTTTAGCTGCTACACGTGCTCTTGACGCCATGATTCCTTTTTCAACAATGATTCTTGCAACATTTGGATTCTCATATAAAAAGCGTTCAAAGTGTTCTGAAAATAATCGATCAACGATTTGACGTACTTCAGAGTTACCTAATTTCGTCTTCGTTTGACCTTCGAATTGTGGATTACCATGTTTTATAGAGACGACTGCTGTTAAACCTTCACGTGTATCTTCACCTGAAAGACGTTCTTTATCATCTTTAATAATCTTACTTTGAGTCCCATAACTGTTTAAGACACGTGTAAGTGCACGTTTAAAGCCATCTTCATGTGTACCACCTTCATATGTGTGGATATTATTCGCATAGGATAATAAGTTTGTAGCATAACCGCTATTGTATTGTATTGCAATTTCTACTTCGATATCATCTTTTGACTGATGAATATAAATAGGTTCGTCATGAATAGATTCTTTATTTTCGTTCAGTAATTCAACGTAAGATTTAATACCACCTTCATAATGATACGTGTCTTCACGTTGTTCTTCATCTTCACGTTCGTCTCTTAGTGTAATTGAAATACCTTTATTTAAGAATGCTAATTCTCTAATACGTTTTTGAAGTGTTTCATAATTATAAACGGTTGTTTCTGAAAAGATTTCACTATCTGCTTTAAAGCGAATCACTGTACCTGTTTTATCCGTACTACCTATTTCTTTAAGATCAAATTGAGGCACGCCTTTTTTGTATGCTTGATGATAAATTGTTTCATTACGGTGTACATACACTTCTAAATCTTGTGATAACGCATTTACTACAGATGAACCTACACCATGTAGTCCACCAGATACTTTGTATCCGCCACCACCGAATTTACCTCCGGCATGAAGTACAGTAAGAATAACTTCTACTGCGGGACGTCCCATTTTTTCTTGAATATCGACAGGAATACCACGACCATTGTCAGTCACTTTAATCCAGTTGTCATTCTCAATCACTACTTCAATTTGATTAGCATATCCAGCTAGCGCTTCGTCAATACTGTTATCAACGATTTCCCATACCAAATGATGCAAACCTCTTTCTGAAGTTGAGCCAATATACATACCAGGGCGTTTACGTACCGCTTCAAGTCCTTCTAATACCTGTATTTGTCCAGCACCATAATTATCTGTGTTGTTTACATCTGACAATGTATTCACCATCACTTTCTATTACTTAATAATTTCACCTTGATTAATTCGGTAAAGTTTCGCATTATTCATGATTTCATGATCAATACCGTCTACCGATGTAGTTGTTACGAAGGTTTGTACTTTATGTTGAATTGTACTGAGTAAATGCGTCTGACGAGAATCATCAAGTTCACTTAAGACATCGTCTAATAATAAAATCGGATATTCTCCGACTTCAATGTTCATTAATTCTATTTCTGCTAGTTTAATTGATAAAGCGGTTGTTCTTTGTTGACCTTGAGATCCATAGGTTTGAGCATCCATGTCATTCACATTAAATCCTAAGTCATCTCTATGTGGACCGTATAAACATACTGCTCTATCCATTTCACGTTGTTGATATTCATTCAATAACGTGATGACTTCATCTAATAATTCACTCTTATTTTTACTTGTATCGCTAAGTTTAATACTTGGTAAATATTTTAGAGATAATGTTTCACGTTGGTTCGTAATACCAGCGTGGATAGGCTGTGCTAAAGCCTCTAATTCTTCAATAAATTGCTCACGTCTTAAAGTGACATTAAGCGCATATTGTGCAAATTGTTGATTTAAAACCTCTAGCATCGTTTTATCTGTTTTTTGACCAAGTTGTAACTGCTTAAGATAATTATTTTTTTGTTTGAGAATACGTTGATATTGAGCTAAATCGTTGAGATATACTGCAGAAATTTGCCCTAATTCCATATCTATAAATCGTCTTCTAATTTGAGGAGAACCTTTAACAATATTTAAGTCTTCAGGTGCAAAAAGAACCACATTTAGATGTCCAACATACTGTGTTAGTCGACTTTGTTCCAAGTGGTTCACTTTAACTTGTTTACCTTTTTTAGTTATATACATCGTTAATGGCATGGTTCCGTGTCTATAACTTAGCTCACCCTCTATTTTAGCATACTCAGAGTTAAACCGTATAAGTTCCTTGTCATTGGAGGTTCGGTGACTTTTAGCTAAAGCAAGGACGTAAATTGATTCAAGTAAATTTGTCTTTCCCTGTGCATTTTCTCCAATAAGAATATTCACTTCAGGATGACAATTTAACGTAACCGCTTCATAGTTACGATAGTTTTCTAATTGGAGTGTTTTAAGCTTCATTGCTCACCTTGATGAATAATAATAAATGAATCGATATCTGGAATATCAGGGAAGTCGATACGATCTTGGTCAGCTAGCTTTTTTCCACGACGTGTTTCACGTTCGCCATTTAATAAAACATCGTAATCTTGTAAGAACCATTTTGCTTGTCCACCTGATTCGATGATACCTTCTGTTTTAAGAAATTGACCTAACGTAATCTCGCCTTCAACTATTACTTCTTGAACCAAAATAATCACTCCATTTCTTTATATATCATTACTATATTATACCTTTTTTAGGAATAAATTTCATTTAAAATGAAGTGTGAAACCGTTTACTTTTAAATAAGTTTTTGTTATTTTAAATTGTTATGTAAAAAATAGATGATTTTTTGAAATTATGACAAAAATAATCAGAGACAATATCTCAATTTTTAATTTTAAGGCCTATTTCAGCGAATATAATGAGTTGTAGATAAAAACCACGTTTTACTAAATTTAGCTTCACTATGAACCTCTGAGATAGTTTAAAATTACTGTTTTAATCAATAAAAAAGTAGAACAGTAATTCAATAAGAACTCTGTTCTACTTTAACTTTTTAATTAATCTTTAATGACTAGTATGTTCTGATTGGTAAAATGAGTTGAGTGACTGAATCATCTGCTTTTGGTTTTAAGATAAATGGTTTCATCGTACCAAAGAATTCTACTTCAACTTCATCATTATCAATTGCTTTTAATGCGTCCATCATATATTTTGAGTTGAATGAAATTTTCAAATTGCCACCTTCAACATCAGTTGCTGTAACTTCTTCTTTTACTGTACCGATTTCTGGTGATGTAGATGATAATTCTACAACCTCATTTCCAGTACTTAATTTAATTACGTTATTTCCGCCTTCACGTGCAAGTAATGACGCACGATCTATCGCATGATAGAATTCTCCGTTATCTAATCCTAATTTGATTTCATAGTTTTCAGGGAAAAGACGTGTTGTATCAGGATAATGACCTTCTAATAAACGTGAAATAAAGTTTACGTTACCGACCTTGAACAATACTTGATTAGATGCAAAGAAGATATCGATGTCTTCATCATTATCACTCATAATTTTATTTAATTCAGATAATGCTTTACCTGGAATAATAACATTTTTATTTTCCGATTCATCTTCAAGCTTTAATTTTCTTACAGCCAAGCGGTGTGAATCCGTAGCAGTGCATATTAATTCATTATCTTGTATAAGCCAGTTCACACCAGTTAAAACTGGGCGTGTTTCTGAGGTGGACACTGCAAAGTTTGTTTGCGCAATAATGTTTTTAAGTACTTTTACAGATAATTGAATTGCATCATCACGTGATACTTGCGGTAATAATGGATATTGTTCAGGATCTAAACCACTTAAATTAAATTCTGAATGTCCTGATGTGATAAGGGTTTGAAACTGTTCATTTGTTGATAATTTAACATCTTTGCCTGGTAATTTTTTAATGATGTCAACAAAGAAACGACCAGGAAGAACCACTGATCCAGTTTCAGTAATATCAACAATATCTTCTCCATCTACTTGTTTAGGAATCGTGATTTCAATTGAAATTTCTGAGTCAGAACCAGTTAAGATAACGTTATTATCTTTAGCATCAATTTTGATACCTGTTAAAATTGGTAAAGTTGTTCTTGGTGAGATTGCCTTTAATGTATCATTCAATTGTGTGATAAAGTAATCTCTTTTTATTGTAAATTCCATTATTAATTTAAACTCCTTCCAGTCGTTTATACTTAAATTATATAGGTTTTAAAATCATAGTAATAGTAGTAGGGCTTGTGGATTAGTGGATATCTCATGAAACGCCTTTTATATCAAAGTTATGCACATGTGGATAAGTTGTTAATGATGTGTATTACTTTTTCACATTATCCACAATTTAACCTTTTCTAGATTCTTGCTATATTTATAAAATTATTTAGAAGCACAGTCATCTTTGATATTGAATGTCATATTTTAGCAATGCTGTTATATAACAGATTCATATTTCCTATTACTGTTTACGTATTTCTTTTTCTAAATCTTCGACTTCTTGTTTGAAAATTGGATCCGCCTTAATATCATTCGAAATTTTTTCGTGTGCGTGAATAACTGTAGTATGATCGCGTCCTCCAAATTCCTCACCAATTTTTGGTAATGAAAAATCAGTTAATTCTCTAGATAGATACATTGCAATTTGTCGTGGATATGCAATCGACTTTGTTCTTTTCTTAGCGCTAAAATCTTCGATGCGTACATTGTAATAATGTCCAACTACTTTTTGAATATCTTGAATCGAGATTTTTTTAGATTTGGGAACTTGAATAATATCTTTTAATGCTTCAGCAGCAAGTTCTGTTGTAATCGGTTTACCTTGTAATTTTGAATAAGCAAGTAAACGCGTTAAAGCTCCTTCAAGTTCACGAATATTTGATTGAATTTGATTTGCAATATAATTCAATGCTTCTGCTGGAATTTCTAAGTTCTCTTCTTCGATTTTTTTCTGCAAGATGGCCATACGTGTTTCATAATCTGGTGGCGTGATATCAACAATGAGACCCCATTCAAATCGAGAACGTAAGCGATCTTCAAGTTTTGCTATTTCTTTAGGTGGACGATCACTTGAAATAACAATTTGTTTTTTATTTTGATGTAATTCATTAAATGTGTGGAAAAATTCTTCTTGTGTTTGTTCTTTATTTTGAATGAATTGAATATCATCAATTAATAATACATCGATATTTCTATATTTTTCTCTAAATGCTTCAGGTTCATTGTTACGAATGGATTTAATAAAATCATTTGTAAACTTTTCGCTTGAAGTATAAAGCACTTTGGCATTCGGTTTATTACTTAGTACGTGATGACCAATGGCATGCATTAAATGCGTTTTCCCTAATCCTACGCCGCCATAGATAAATAATGGATTATAAGCTTGTGCAGGTGCTTCAGCTACAGCTAAGCTTGCTGCATGTGGGAAGCGGTTGCCAGGACCAATCACAAATGTATCAAACGTATTATGCGTATTAAATTGATCGATATCATCATGGCTATCATCAATGGCAGACGTTTTGTTTACAGTATTTGATTGTTTACGACTCGTTTCATCAAGTTCAGCGAGTTGTTCAGCAGTGTAAAATTTTGGATCAACTTCATAACCAATGATGTCTTTCATAATTGTTTGAATTACATCTTTATAATTTGAGTTTAACCAATCAGCATAAAACTCATGAATAACAAAGATGTAAGCAACATTGTCGCGAATTTCTTTAAGTTCAGTGTCTTTTAAAAACGTATTAAACGTTGTTTTCGAAATCTCTGACTCAGCTACTTCTAATACCTTTTTCCAAATTTCTTGTTCCGACATATATAAACTCCATCTTTCTATAAATTTAAGACTTATACACAGTTTTTATAAGCGTGGATAAAAATAATCACAGCATGTTAATAATTATCCACAAGTTAATCACATTCGGTGGATAACTTTATATATGCTATGATTTATACACAGTAAAAACACGTATAGAATTTATAAAAAAATCCTATAAGATAAATGATTCAGACGACTTATCCACATAATTATACTTTTTAACTGCAATAGATGTCAAATGGCTGTGAATATGTTTGTAAATTTGGTATAAATCTGTGAATATGCTATTGATTATCCACAAAAAATTAAATACTATATGTGAATAAGTGGATAAAAAATGATACCATAATTTAATGTACTATAACAGGTTTGGGAAATAATTTATAAACGTGTATTAAATATGTATAAAATTGAGAAACTACTAAATCAATGAAATGTATAAATATAAAAAAATAAAAGTGATATAACTAAAAGAGCGTCTTGAAATTCATTAATTGGTTTCAAAAGCTGCTTGCTTTATAAATGGTAATTTGTTATATTGTAGTAGTTGCTTGAATTATGACTAGATAAAATCGAATTAAATCAAAATTATTTGATATTAACAATTATTATTTATCTATTAAAATAGTCAGGTTCATTAGAAGTAGATTTAGTGAACGAGATATAATATGTAGATGGAGGTGTTTTGCATGGTAAAACGTACTTATCAACCAAATAAACGTAAACATAGTAAAGTTCATGGTTTCAGAAAACGTATGAGCACTAAAAATGGCCGTAAAGTTTTAGCGCGTCGTCGTCGTAAAGGCCGTAAAGTTTTATCAGCATAAGATCACTGACTTCTCAGTGGTCTTTTTTTTCGTTTTAAACCCACACATTTTAATAGATGAATGTAACATAAAGAACAATGTAAGCGAGTGATTTAAGCGTGGAGAAAGCTTATCGTATAAAAAGGAATAGTGAGTTCCAAAAAATTTATAAAAAGGGAAAATCTGTAGCCAATAGACAATTTGTTGTGTATACATTAAACAATGAGTATGAACATTTTCGCTTAGGCATTAGCGTTTCTAAGAAAATCGGAAATGCTGTAACTCGAAATCGTATTAAGCGTGCCATTAGAGAAAACTTTAAAGTGCATAAGCAAGATATGATTTCAAAAGATATTATTGTAATAGCGAGACAACCTGCTAAAAATATGTCAACTTTAGAGATTCAAGGCAGTTTAGAACATGTATTGAAAATAGCAAAGGTATTTAATAAGAGAATTAAATAAAATTAGACTAACGGAAGTCTAATGTCAGACAAACCGAAGACTAACGAATAGATTATAAAACAATATATTCGCAATTTAATTAGAAACTTATTACAATATTATATTGAAATTTTACTTAACTAGGGAGGCGAGAATGGATAATGGATTTTGATACAATTACAAGTATTTCAACTCCAATGGGAGAAGGTGCAATTGGTATTGTACGGTTGTCTGGTCCAGAAGCGGTTGAAATAGGCGATAAGTTATATAAAGGAAAGAAAAAATTAAAAGATGTTCCATCACACACTATTAATTACGGCCATATTATAGATCCTGAGACAGATGAAGTTGTAGAAGAAGTGATGATTTCAGTTTTACGTGCACCAAAAACCTTTACACGTGAAGATATTATTGAAATTAATTGTCATGGGGGTATTTTGACAATTAATCGCATACTAGAACTTACCATGACACATGGCGCTAGAATGGCGGAACCCGGTGAATATACTAAGCGTGCGTTTTTAAATGGCCGAATTGACTTATCTCAAGCAGAAGCAGTCATGGACTTCATTCGTTCTAAAACGGATAGAGCCTCTAAAGTTGCAATGAATCAAATTGAAGGTCGGTTGAGTGATTTAATTAAACGACAACGTCAATCGATATTGGAAATTCTTGCCCAAGTTGAAGTGAACATTGATTATCCAGAATATGATGATGTTGAAGATGCAACAACGGAATTTTTACTTGCGCAGTCTAAAAAAATTAAAAATGAAATTGATCAATTATTAGAAACGGGAACTCAAGGTAAGATTATGAGAGAAGGATTATCTACAGTGATTGTCGGTAAACCGAATGTAGGTAAATCTTCAATGCTAAATAATCTTATTCAAGATAATAAAGCCATTGTCACTGAAGTAGCTGGAACAACTCGAGATGTATTAGAAGAATACGTTAATGTACGTGGTGTCCCATTAAGACTTGTTGATACAGCAGGTATTCGTGATACTGAAGATATTGTAGAAAAAATAGGCGTAGAGCGTTCACGTAAAGCATTAAGCGAAGCGGATTTAATCCTTTTTGTATTAAATAACAACGAGCCTTTAACTGACGAAGATCGTACATTATATGAAGTCATAAAAAATGAAGATGCGATTGTTATCGTTAATAAAACAGATTTAGAACGTCGATTAGATATTGAAGAAGTTAAAACTATGATAGGGAACACACCACTTATTCAAACATCAATGTTAAAACAAGAAGGTATCGACGAATTAGAATTACAAATCAGAGATTTGTTCTTTGGTGGAGAAGTACAAAATCAAGATATGACTTATGTCTCAAACTCTAGACATATCTCACTTTTAAAACAAGCAAGACAAACAATTCAAGATGCTATTGATGCAGCTGAAGCTGGTATTCCTATGGATATGGTTCAAATTGATTTAACTCGTACATGGGAAATATTAGGAGAAATTATTGGAGAATCAGCAAGCGATGAATTAATTAATCAGCTATTTAGTCAATTCTGTTTAGGTAAATAATAAAAATTAAGACGGTCAGTAGTCTAAAATGAATAATAATAATTAAGGAAAAAATAGGGAGGTCAATTCAATGGTTCAAGAATATGACGTAATTGTTATTGGTGCCGGTCACGCTGGAATTGAAGCGGGATTAGCTTCAGCAAGACGTGGTGCTAAAACGTTAATGTTAACCATTAACTTAGATAATATCGCCTTTATGCCATGTAACCCATCAGTCGGTGGCCCAGCAAAAGGAATAGTAGTACGTGAAATCGACGCATTAGGTGGCCAAATGGCTAAAGCCATTGATAAAACACACATTCAAATGCGTATGCTTAATACTGGTAAAGGTCCAGCAGTTCGTGCATTACGTGCTCAAGCTGATAAAGTGCTTTATCAACAAGAAATGAAACGTGTCATTGAAGATGAAGATAATTTAGATATCATGCAAGGCATGGTAGACGAATTATTGATTGAAAATGATGAAGTTAAAGGTGTACGTACGAATATAGGTACAGAGTATCATGCGAAAGCTGTAGTCATCACGACAGGTACATTTTTACGTGGAGAAATCATTTTAGGTAATATGAAATATTCAAGTGGTCCAAACCATCAACTTCCATCTATTTCATTAGCTGATAATTTAAGAGAACTTGGATTTGAAGTTGTGCGTTTTAAAACAGGTACACCGCCACGTGTGAATTCTAAAACCATCGACTATTCTAAAACTGAGATTCAACCTGGCGATGACGTTGGTCGTGCGTTTAGTTTTGAAACTACCGAATACATTTTAGACCAACTCCCTTGTTGGCTCACGTATACAAATGATCGTACACATAAAGTCATTGATGATAATTTACATTTATCAGCTATGTACTCAGGTATGATTAAAGGTACAGGCCCACGTTATTGTCCATCTATTGAAGATAAATTTGTACGTTTCAATGACAAACCACGTCATCAACTTTTCTTAGAACCAGAAGGACGTAATACGAATGAAGTTTATGTGCAAGGCTTATCAACCAGTCTTCCTGAACATGTTCAACGCCAAATGTTAGCTACTATTCCGGGTCTTGAAAAAGCAGATATGATGCGTGCAGGTTACGCGATTGAATATGATGCGATTGTGCCAACACAATTATGGCCAACATTAGAAACTAAAATGATTAAAAACTTATACACTGCAGGGCAAATTAATGGTACATCTGGTTATGAAGAAGCAGCAGGCCAAGGCATTATGGCAGGTATTAATGCTGCAGGTAACGTATTAGGTACAGGCGAAAAAATTCTAAGTCGTTCAGATGCTTATATTGGTGTCTTAATTGATGATTTAGTAACAAAAGGAACGAATGAGCCTTATCGTTTATTGACTTCTCGTGCTGAATATCGCTTATTATTACGTCATGATAATGCCGACTTACGTTTAACTGATATTGGTTATGACTTAGGCATGATTTCTGAAGAACGTTATGCACGTTTTAATGATAAACGTCAACAAATTCAAGATGAAATTGACCGTTTATCAAATATCCGTATTAAACCAAATGAACATACGCAATCTGTGATTGAAGCTCATGGTGGTTCACGCTTAAAAGATGGTATCTTAGCCATTGATTTATTGCGTCGTCCTGAAATGACGTATGATACAATTTTAGAGATATTAGAAGAAACACATCAGTTACCAAAAGCGGTAGAAGAACAAGTTGAAATTCAAACGAAATATGAAGGTTACATCAATAAATCATTACAACAAGTTGAAAAAGTTAAACGTATGGAAGAAAAGAAAATTCCAGAAGACTTAGATTATAGTAAAGTGGATAGTTTAGCCACTGAAGCACGAGAAAAATTAGCAGAGGTTAAACCATTAAATATTGCGCAAGCATCACGTATTTCAGGTGTTAATCCTGCAGATATTTCTATCTTACTTGTATATTTAGAACAAGGTAAATTACAAAGGGTGAAAAATTAATGAGTGGCATCGAATGGTTAACAAAAGCGTTAAGTGAGCAAGGGATTGAATTAACAGAACAACAACAACAACAATTTCAAACCTATTATCGTTTGCTTGTTGAATGGAATGAAAAAATGAATTTAACAAGTATTACTGATGAGCATGAAGTTTACTTGAAACATTTCTATGATTCTATTACAGCTGGATTTTACTATGATTTTAATCAACCACTAACACTTTGTGATGTAGGGGCTGGTGCTGGATTTCCAAGTATTCCTTTAAAAATTGTTTTTCCAGAATTGAAAGTAACCATTGTCGATTCATTAAATAAACGTATTCAGTTTTTAAATCATTTAGCAGTTGAACTTGGATTAACACAAGTAAGTTTTGTTCATGATCGAGCAGAAACATTTGGTAAAGGTGTCAATAGAGAAACATATGATGTGGTAACAGCACGTGCAGTGGCAAGACTTACTGTTCTAAGTGAGTTATGCTTGCCGTTAGTTAAAAAAGGCGGGCAGTTTATTGCATTAAAGTCTGCAAAAGGTGAAGAAGAATTAGCAGAAGCACAATTTGGTATAAGCATCTTAGGTGGAGAGTTTAGTGATTCTTACACATTTGATTTACCAGAAGATGCAGGTGAAAGACAAATGATTATAGTTGATAAGCGCCGTCAAACACCTAAAAAATATCCTAGAAAACCTGGTACACCTAATAAAGCTCCTTTATTAGAAAATTAATCAATTTTTCGGTTACTCATGTTAAAATTGATTTTAAGAGGAGTGAATGGACAATGAAAAAACCTTTTTCTAAACTATTTGGTTTAAAAAATAAAGAAGACATCGTTGATTATATTGAAGAAAATCGTCATTCAAGTGTGGAATCCATTCAAATAGAGCGTATCGTACCTAACCGTTATCAACCGCGCCAAGTGTTTGATTCAAGTAAAATTACAGAACTTGCTGAGTCGATAGAAGAACATGGGTTATTACAACCCATTGTCGTTCGACCTATAGAAGAGAATATGTATGAAATTATTGCAGGTGAACGACGATTTAGAGCATTACAATCCTTGCATCAATCTAAAGCAGACGTCATTATTCGTCATATGAATGATGAAGAAACTGCTGTAGTGGCCCTTATTGAGAATATCCAACGTGAAAATTTATCTGCAATAGAAGAAGCCGAAGCGTATAAAAAGTTACTTGAAATTGGACAAACCACTCAAAGTGAGTTAGCGCAAAGTCTTGGAAAAAGCCAAAGTTTTATAGCTAATAAATTACGCTTACTTAAATTAGCACCAAAAGTAATTGTACGATTACGTGAAGGTAAAATTACAGAACGCCATGCACGCGCAGTATTATCCTTAAAAGAAGCGGATCAAGAACAATTGATTGAACAAGTTATTGCTCAGAAATTGAATGTCAAACAGACAGAAGCTCGTGTGAAACAAAAATTAGGCCCTGAAAAAGTAAAAGCAAAAACATTCCAATTTTCTAAAGATTTGACACAAGCACGTGATGAAGTTGGTAAGAGTATTCAAGCCATTGAAGACTCGGGTATTCATGTTGAGCATCGTGATAAAGATCACGAGGATTATTATGAAATTAAAATAAAACTATATAAACGTTAATGACTAAAAGAACAGGTAGAATGAATGTTGCATTCAGTATCCTGTTCTTTTTTTGTCACCTATTTTATAATAATGGATTCTTTATTTCATATTTACATAGTTTAAAAATAGAATTACAATATTATTAAACGAAACGTATCGTTTAATAATTAAGGTAAGAAGGGTTTCATGTGTTCGGAATATCAATTTCAAGTGCGATACTTCATTTTGTGATTGGAGGTATCGCTGTTGCCTTTGCATCGATTATGGCTGAGAAAGTAGGAGGAAAAATGGGTGGCATTATTGCGACTATGCCGGCAGTCTACCTAGCAGCTATTATTGCTTTAGCCATAGATCATCGAGGAGAACAGCTGATTCAAATGTCGATACATCTTAGTTCAGGAGCTATAATAGGTATTATTTCTTGCATCATTTCAGTATTTATTACGTCGATTTATATAAATAAACGAGATTATAAAAAAGGTACAGCGTTTGCATTTATTTGTTGGTTAGTCATTTCAATTGCTATTTTTGCGGTACGACACATTTCTTAATATTTGGAGGATTTTTTAATGAAATTAACTTTTATCAAATTTCTCGTGGGTGGTTTAGCTGTTATGTTAAGTTATATTATTTCAGTTATGCTACCTTGGAAAGAATTAGGTGGCGTTTTTGCAACATTACCTGCAGTATTTCTTGTTTCTTTATTTATTACTGGTATGCAACATGGAGATGTCGTTGCCAAACATGTTAGTAGAGGTGCAGTTTTTGGTATGACAGGTGTATTATGTAGTATCTTAGCAACATGGGCAATGTTATATTCTACACATGAGTGGTTACTTAGTATTTTGGTTGGTTTTGTTGTATGGTTTATTAGTGCAGTAATTATCTTTGAAATTGTAGAATTTATTTCACGTTTAAGAAGGAGAAAAGATGGCTGGAAGACCGAAAGATCCAACAATCAATGAAAAAATATTTAAAGAAATTGATCAGTTATTAGAAACTACTTATTTTAGAGATATGACAATAGATCAAATTTCTGAAAATACAGGTGTTTCTAAAGCGACGATTTATAGACGTTGGAAAGATAAATCATCTATTATTGTCGATATGTTTGTCAGTCGAATCCACGTTTTTGAAAATGATTATAAAACGATGTACGATGAATTGTATCATTTTCTAATAAGAGTTATGAATATTTATCAAACTCATTTAGGTCGTGCTGTGATTGAAATATTAATTAGTTATCAACAATCTGAAGCACGTGACATATTTATGAAAGGTTATTTTGATAGCAATCGTAAAATATTGAAGACCATTATTTCTAAATATATTGACGAAGCGGACCAAGATTTATTTATTGATTTAATTTTTTCACCGATTTATTTTAATATATTGATTAAACCTAACGTCCTTAATGAAGCTTATATTAAAAAGTTATTAAAAGTAATTTTAGATGCATATAATGTTGAATAGTAAAAATATTGAAACTATAAGAAATTAGAGTATAATTCTTATTCTTATATAACCCGTAGATGATTTTAATCTATGGGTTTTTTATTAATAATCAGTATTATACGATTTCGCTTTCCTAGGGGATAGTTTCAGTTTATGTCAACTCAAAGTCTTTTCATGTTTATTTATGATTAAGGTCTCAATCTTTAATTTGTCCTACCCCTTTAGGAGTTTCATTACCAATACTTTGCTTATATTTGTTCTAAAGATCCTAAAATATTGCAATACACTAAAATGTAAAACATTTTTTACACTAAAACTAAGATAATGTAAAAGAAAATTGATAGATTTTTATTAGAAAAAACGTTTTTATAAATATAGTATTATGATTTTAAAAATTAAATAAAAATAGTTTAATTTATAACGAGGTGAATGAATGGATATCGGTCAACAAATAAGAAAATATCGAGAAAGAGATGAATATTCTCAAGAATACTTAGCGGAAAAATTATATGTTTCTAGACAGACAATATCAAATTGGGAAAATGAAAAGAGTTATCCAGATATTCATAATTTACTAGTAATGTGTGAGTTGTTTGATATCTCACTAGATGATTTAGTTAGAGGAGATTTAAATTCAAATAAACAAGAATCTATAAAAAGAAAAATGAACATTTGGTCGTTAGTTATGATTATTGGATTTACTTTGTCTTCTATACTTATAGGTCCTCTCTTATATTATTTTAATTCATGGGGATTTATAATAATTGCTATTCTTTTTTTAATTAGCTTTTATAGTGGTACTCAAATAGATAAAATTAAATATAAATATAATTTAGATAACTACGATAGAATAGTAGCTTTTATGAATGGTAAAGATCCAAACGAAGTAAAATCTAGTGAAAAAAGGAATATATTTACTAGTATATTATCTTTTATTTTTATAGTGGGTTTATTTTTATGTATGTGTTATTTGAGTATATATTTAACAGAGATATTTTTGAAATATTAATGAAAAAGAAGCTCAATTCATTTTGAGCTTCTTTTTTTAATTCTAATGTTTGTTTTCTTCGTATCTTTTCAAAATATAGCCACCGCCAAGTAAGCCTACCGGCACACCAATAAATGGCGTTGTAATACTACTAGCAACTAATACTATCAGAGCTAACATGATACCATTAAACCAATTTACTTTTAAACTTAATAAGTCGTAATATGCGTGTTGAATCATTTCTTTAATAGTCATTTTAACATGTCCTTTCCATCTATTATTTAAATGGCATCTTTAATGATGCGTTCTGAATGAATGAACGAAATAACTGCAAATATCAGATATACAAGTGAATAGATAACCATGACAATGAAGATAGGTGTCAATGTATAATTACCTATTAACATCATAAATGCGTTTGCTGCAAAAAAGGCATGGAGTAAAGAAACCACTAATGGTAAACCGAAATTGAATATAATCTTTAAAGCTAGTCCTTTTATCATATCTGTATTCGTAAAACCAATACGTCGCAGAATACGATAATGGTTTATTTCATCTTCAGTTTCATCCATTTGTTTAATATAAATAATGCAACCAGCTGCCACTAAAAATGCAAGACCTAAGAAAGAAGTGACAAATATAAGAATGCCATTACTTTCATCAATTGCTTTTTTGTTTTCACTTTTTAAAACTACATTTTGTTTTCCTTTTTTAGCTAATGTTTCAGCTTTTGAAAGATCGCTATGATGCTTAATATTAAAACCATAATGATGTGTAAGTTGATTTTTTGTTTTTAAAGCATTATAGTTATCTGCGCTGATTTTAAGTACTGGTCCACCCAATGAAGCATCCATTGGAATGATTTCATTTAAATCTTTTTTATCTACATAAAATGTCTTTACTTGTTGCCCTTTTAGTTTTAAATCTTTATGGATTTGAACATTAAACATCATTGAAAGTGGACCTTGTAAATTTGTAATTGTAGCGTGATTACCTTTGATATGAGGATCAGCCATAATCGATATACTTTCATTTTGCATTGCGTTACCCGTTTTACTTTTAATTACATCATTTTCAATAATATGGGTATTGGCATTTTCATACGTTTTTTTTGTATATGGTATACCGTGTTGGTTAAGTTGATGTTCAAATTGTTGGGCCATCTTTACTTTAGTAAAGTTAATATCTTGAGGTGACGATGATTGAATATTAAAGTCAGCATTTGCTTTACTAATTGCTCCGAAACACAAGATTGTTACTGTAACTGCTGAAATGACTGTAATAATAGTTAAAGACATCGCATTTTTCTTCATTCTATACATAATCGAAGATGTAAAGACGACATCAGTGATAGAGACACGACCCTGTTTTGATTTTTTTAAAGATTTAAAAATAATTGAAACTGAACTTCTGAAAAATAAATATGCGCCTGCTACAGTTAAGAATAAAATAATAAACGGCGTTAATAAGGCCATCGTTAATTCTTGAAATTTACCAAACATTTCTGTAGACATATAATAACCTAACATCATCATTATGAGTCCAAGAATACCAGCAATACATTCTGGCATGGTGATTTTCGCTTTTACTGCCTCTGTTTTCATACTGTCTTTCATCATAGAAAGTATGGTTCTTCGTTTTAAAAAGATAGCATCTTCTAACATAATTAAAATAAACGCTAACATTAGCATGATTATTGTTTGAATTAAAGCAGCTACTTCAAATCCTATAGATGCATGAATGTGTAAATGCATCAGTTTTATTAATATTGAAAGCAATAATTTTGAACCTAAAATACCAATAATAACGCCAATAATGCCTGTACTAATAAATAAAGTGATTTGTTCGATAGCAAGCATTCTAAGAATGTTACCACGTGTTAGTCCAATGAGTTCGAATAATGCAAATTCGCGTGTGCGACGTTTAATAAATAGATGGTTCGCATACATTAAGAAAATGATAATCGTAATGAATAAAAAAACTGAACCAACTTTTGCACCTTGATTGATTATTTTTGATGAACCATTATTTAAGCTATGTGTGTATTGTAATGTGACAAAACTAAAATATAAGATGATACTTAAGATTAATGAAAAAAGATATAATATATAATGTTTGATATTACCTTTTAAATTCTTTAATGTAATTTGATTAAACGTCATTTGCCACACCACCTAGGGCTGATTGTAATTGAATGATTTCATTATAAAATTTAGATTTTGTTTTACTTTGTTGATGAATGTCTGAATGAATATCGCCATCTTTTAACATAATGACACGTTGTGCAAAACTTGCTGCTGAAGGATCATGGGTAACCATAATAATCGTACTATTAAATTGTTTGTTCATATCTTCTAAGCGATGAAGTAAATCTTGTGCACTTTTTGAATCAAGTGCACCTGTTGGTTCGTCTGCAAAAATGATGGATGGTTGATGTACAAAAGCACGTGCAGCAGCTGTACGTTGTTGTTGACCTCCAGAAATTTCACTAGGATATTTATCACTTAAATCATAAATACCAAGTGCCTCTGTGACGTCTTGATAGTTTTTTTCCATTTCATCTTTTTTCATTTTTTGGACAGATAATGGCAACATAATATTTTCTTTAACTGTTAATGTAGGTAAAACGCTATAATCTTGGAAAATAAAACCAAGTTCTTTCTTACGAAATTGTGCTAATTTTTTATTAGATAACTGGTTTATCTCATTGCCACTGATTTCTACAGTACCGCCTGAAATGCTATCAATTGAACTGATAACATTAAGGAGGGTTGTCTTACCTGAACCAGATGGTCCCATAATTGCAACGAATTCTCCTTTATCGACTGAAAAGTTAATATCGTGTAGTGCTTTAAATTTTTGTTTCGTTCCATAAATTTTTGATACATGATTAACGTTTAAAATAGGCATGATTATCATACTCCTTGTAAGTTTTATAATTTTTCTTTCGCTTTAGTTGGAATGTCTGATTGTTTTACTTCTTTATATGATGTAATTGTGTGAGATTTTTCGCTTACAACTAAGTAATGATGTTGTTTTAATTTTTTAGACGCTGTATAATCAATGTTTTTAGCTTTACCATCTTTGGTGTAACCTGTTTGATTGTAATGGTAGATATAGAAGTCTTTTTCCTTATCAACGACTTCCACTTTTGATGGTTTTTGAGTCTTAACATAATACTCATGCGTTGGTGCTAAGGGATTTAGTTTATTCCAATCATTGATAGAACGATTGTTAGGATGTTGGTCTGAATATGCGTTTAATCCAAATAAACCACCTATAATGACTACAATAATGACAAGAATAGTTAATATGATTCTTAATAATAATTTCAATCTCATCACTCCTTATCTCTATTACACTTCTTATTTTAAAAGGGTGAATGAAGCGGTGCCTTTATCTAACCTTACAAAGTAAGAGGTGTATCTTACGAATGTGAAAGATTTAAATAAAAATCAGTCGTAAGAAGAATGAAACGTGTTTGAAAAGTATGTATGATAGAGTAGAAGTAATCGAGAATAAGAAAAGATGATAGGCGGGATGAAATGTGAAACGAGAAATCATGGAGTGGGTTATATCCATTGTAGTGGGGCTACTGGTTGTTATTGTAGTAACAAAGTTTATTGGCGAATCTTATACAGTATCTGGATCTTCAATGCATCCAACGTTTCAAGATCGCAATAAAGTGATTGTAAGTAAAATTTCTAAATCTATGAATCACATTGATAATGGTGATGTCGTTGTATTTCATGAAGATTCAAAACGTGATTTTATTAAACGTGTGATTGGCACACCAGGGGATACAGTAGAATATAAGGGAGACCAATTATATGTAAATAATAAAAAAGTGTCTGAACCGTATTTAGATTACAATAAGAAACATAAACAAGGTCAATATTTAACAGGCTCATTTAAATCAAGTCAAATTAAAGGTTCAAATGGTGAAATGAAACTTCCTAAAGATAAATATTTAGTTTTAGGAGATAATAGACAAAATAGTATAGATAGCCGATTTGATGTTGTAGGTCTAGTAGATAAAAAACAACTTGTAGGTAAAGTCGTTTGGAGATATTGGCCATTTAATGAATGGAAAACTAACTTCAATCCAGGAACATTTTAAAAATAAAGTCACAACGAATGTCTTCAATTCGCTGTGACCTTTTATTTTATAGTAGAGTTTTTATCCTATACAAACTACAAGAGTAAATAGAATTTATTTTGAATTTGTCGTCCCCAAAAAAGAGAACTAAGCTTGAAAAAAGCTTGCGACAAATGCATTTTTCAATTCAATCATCGACTACTAATATATATAAAACCGGAGACATTTAATGATGTCTCCGGTTCTGTCCTATTTCATTTTAGATTGTTGGTTTGTGTTATGTTTAATATAGTCCTTTTTACGTTGATGATCAGGTTGTAAGGTTAAACCTAAGAATTTTCTTTCTTGATTTGCATCTTTGAAAAATGAAATCATCATTAAAATAACAACAAAACTAAATGGTAATGCTGAAATAATAGCAGCTGATTGCAGAGCATCTAGACCTGTCGATCCACCAGATAGTAAAAGTACGTAGGCAATCGCTGATAACATGACGCCCCAAACAATCTTAACAAAACCGGATGGATTTAAACGACCAAATGATGTTTGCATACCTAATACAAATGTAGCTGAGTCTGCGGATGTAATAAAGAATGAGCCTACTAAGATAATAGCGATAAACGATAAAATTGCACCCATAGGCATCTCATTGAAAATACCAAATAATTGTGTTTCAGGTGGCATACTAAAGATATGTTTAGATTGCTTACCAATTTCAATACCAGTAATACCGAAGGCTGTAAACCATAGCATACTAATAATTGTAGGAACGCCTAATACTGCGATAACGAATTCACGAATCGAACGACCTTTTGAAATACGGGCAATGAAGATACCTACAAATGGTGACCAACTCATCCACCAGCCCCAATAATAAATCGTCCATGACTGTAACCATTCATGTTTTTGTGAGTTAAGTGGAGCAACATCAAAGCTATTAAAAATAAGTGTATTCAAATATTCACCAATTGAGGATGTAAACATATTCATAATTAAAATTGTAGGACCTACAATTAGAGTAATAATAAGTAACATCGCAGCTAAAAGCATATTTAAATTACTTAAATACTGAATACCTTTGCTTAAACCACTCCAAGCACTAATTAAGAATAAAACTGTAACAATAAGAATAATAATGCCTTGAATAAGTTTATTGTTTGGCACTCCAAATAAATAATTTAAACCACCGTTAATTTGCATGGCGCCAACACCAAGTGACACTGCAACCCCAATAATAGTAGCAAAAACGGCTAAAACATCTACAACAGTACCTAATGGACCTTCTACTTTATTTCCGAAAATAGGACGTAATGTACGAGAAATGAGTCCTAAGTCATTTTTTCTAAACTGTGTATATGCAAGAGCTAATGCAACAATACCGTAAACTGCCCAAGGATGTAGTCCATAATGTAAGAAACTTGAACGCATGGCTTCAGCTAGAGCAGCTTCTGTTTCTTTACTCGCTGTTGGTGGCGATAGATAATGTGAAATGGGCTCAGAAGATCCATAGAATACAAGTCCAATACCCATACCTGCACTAAATAGCATTGTTAACCATGAAATGGTATTAAATTCTGGTTTATCATCAGGTTTTCCTAACTTAAGCTTTCCAATTGGATGAAAAATAAGTGTGATACAAAATATCAGAATAATGCTAATAAGTAGCATATAGTACCAACCAAACGTTTCTGTAATAAAACTTCCGATTGCTCCAGAAATTGAACCAAATTGATTAGGGAAGATGGCTCCAATAATTACCAGTAACCCTACAATAACTGAAGCAAAAATAAATACATTTGAAAACTGTTTAGATTTGTTTTCCATGTATTTAACTCCTTTCAAATTTAATAAAACAGATGTATAAAAGCTTAACATATATCGTTAAAAGAATAATGAATAAGTTTAAAATTTTACAAATATTTAATAAGTTTATGTTTTTAATGTATGTAATTATGTTATTATACTTATAATTTATCGAATATTTTGAAAATATAGGAGGTTTTAATTATGTTTGGATATCAAATTAATGACCACTTAAAATTAAAAATATTAGAAGAACGAGAAGCGGATCAACTTTTTAAATTAGTAGATAGTAATCGTGAGTCTCTAGGGGAGTTCTTGCCATTTGTAGCGTACACAACTGAGGTTGAACACAGTAAGAAGTTTATTCATTCGGCCTTACAACAATTTGCGCGTGGAGATGGATTCCATTGTGGCATTTGGTATGACCAAAAACTTGTAGGAGTCATTGGCTTACATTATTTAGACTTGGTTAACAAACGCACGTCGATTGGTTATTATTTAGCTGAAGATTTCCAAAAGAAAGGCATCATGACTAGATGCACTAAAGCACTTATTCAATATGTATATGAAGAATATGATATTAATCGAATCGAAATACGAATGTCTACTAAAAATAAGAAAAGTCGAGCTATACCAATAAGACTTGGATTCACACAAGAAGGTATATTGAGAAGTGATGAACGTGTACAAGGGAAATTCTCAAATAGTTATGTGTATAGTTTGCTTAGAGAAGAATATGATGATTAATTCTATTGTAAATACACATTCAAATTTATCTTCAAGACGATTTTATAATTATTTTTTAAGTAATCAATAAACGTATGATATCCACTTATAGATTCATTCCGAACATAATAGAGAATAGAATCATCTCTTTCTATTTTAAGCTTATTGTTTAGTAAACCTATATATAATAAATTAAAAAAACCACTTTCAATTTACGCTCCAGAATAAATTGAAAGTGGTTAAAATTTTTATGTTAGATTAAGAGTAATACAAGCATAGGATAACACAATAAAACCTATTGTAAAGATAGAGTCAATTATAGGTTATAAATTATAATATTACAATATTTAAGTTTTAAAGTGATAATTTAATGAAGTTTTAGCTAATATGTGGACAATTATATTTAATAGATTAATAATGGAAGTGTAGAGAGAAATCAATTTTTTAAGCAACTTAATCTTTCTTTTGATTCTTATTTTTCGTATTGTAATGGTAAATACGCTAATATGTATTTTCTATATCATATATTTGTGAGCGTAATTTACTGAAGAGTTATTAAATGATGCAGTATAAATATTTATTATGGAGGGAAAGCTCTATGGCAAAAATTATTTATCAATCTCCAGGAAGATATGTACAAGGAAAAGGAGTTATCGAATCTATCGCAGATGAAACACAACGTTTAGGTTCACATGCATTAATAATCTCAGATGAAGTTGTTTGGAATATAACTAAAGATCAAATTGATCAAAGTTTTTCAAATAATTCAGAAGTTAATTATGATTACGAAACATTTAAAGGCGAATCTTCAGAAAATGAAATTAATCGTATCGTTGATGAAGCTAAGACAAAAGGCATAGATGTAGTCATTGGTTTAGGTGGTGGAAAGGCACTTGATACAGGTAAAGCAGTAGCCAATGCTTTAAATGCAAGTGTTATCGATTTCGCTTCTACTGCATCAATGGATGCACCTACGGCAGCCGTATCTGTTATTTATGATGATAATGGCGTATTTAGTGGTTATGAATTTTACCCTAAGAATCCTGATACAGTAATGGTGGATTCACAAATTGTTGCGCAAGCGCCTGTACGTTTATTTGCTTCAGGGATGAGTGATGGATTAGCTACTTTAGTTGAGGTAGAATCTACGTTACGTAGACAAGGAAAAAATATGTTTAGTGGAAAACCATCATTAGCTAGCTTAGCGATTGCGCAGAAATGTGAAGAAGTAATTTTTGAATATGGACATAGTGCATATGAAGCAATTAAAAATCATATTGTATCTCCACAAGTTGAAGCAGTGATTGAAGCGAACACATTACTTTCAGGTTTAGGATTTGAAAATGGAGGACTTGCAGCTGCTCATGCAATTCATAATGGTTTTACAGCACTTGAAGGCGATATTCATCATTTAACGCATGGTGAAAAAGTGGCCTATGGTATTTTAGTCCAATTAGTATTGGAAAATGCGCCAACAGAAAAATTTGTAAAATATCAACAATTTTTAAGTAGTATCCATATGCCAACGACTTTAGAAGAACTCCACATTGCCGATAAAAGTTATGAAGATTTGGTTCGCGTAGGTGAGCGTGCTTTAGAACCAAATGATACTTTTGCAAATTTAAGTGATAAGTTAAATGCAGATGACATTGCAGACGCTATTTTAACAGTAAGTGAATTATCTAAAAGTACGTTGAATTCCAAAGGTTAATTTTCGTAAAGAAGATAACTAAGAATAGATAAGTAATTAGAAGGATAAAGATAAAACTTATGTCTTTATCCTTTTTTGAAAGAGTATTTTTATATTTACTAATATGAAAATTCCAAGTTTAAATAAAGAAAATGATGTTGATATTTAATCTTAGATAAACTTACTTTGAATATGCCAAAAGGAGTCGCTTTTTGATGAAAAAATTAATTAAAGAAAAAAATAATATTTTAACAGACATGTTAGAGGGTCTCGCTTTAACGAATGATAATATTGAAATTATTTCAGAAACAGTTGTTGTTAAAAAAAATAAAAAAAATTCAGGAGTTGCCTTGGTATCAGGCGGTGGTAGTGGTCATGAACCAGCACATGCGGGTTATGTAGCTAATGGTATGCTTGATGCGGCAGTATGTGGTGAAGTTTTTACATCTCCGACTCCAGATAAAATTTTAGATGCTATTAAAGCAGTCAATACAGGCGACGGTGTATTATTAATCGTTAAAAATTATGCTGGAGACGTTATGAACTTTGAGATGGCTCAAGAAATGGCACAAATGGAAGATATTAAAGTTGAACGTGTCATTGTGAATGATGATATTGCTGTTTCAGATGTAGAAAAACGTCGTGGCGTGGCTGGTACGGTATTCGTTCATAAATATGCAGGTTATTTAGCGGACCAAGGCCTATCTTTAAAAGATATTAAAAACAAAATTGAAGCGTTTATTCCTAAAATTAAAAGTATTGGGATGGCGCTTACTTCACCAATGGTGCCAACAACTGGGAAATATAGTTTCGATATTGATGATAATGAAATGGAAATAGGTATCGGCATTCATGGTGAAAAAGGGTTACACCGTGAAGCGATTCAATCGGTTGATGTTATTATTGAGCGTTTACTAGATGAGTTGTTAAAAGAAGTGAAAGATCAATCATTAATTGTTATGGTAAATGGTATGGGAGGCACGCCTTTATCTGAATTAAGTATTGTGGCGAAGTATTTAAATCAACAATTCCAAGAACATGACATAGCTGCTAAACAATGGTTTGTTGGTGATTATATGACATCACTTGATATGCAAGGTTTCTCCATTACAGTGGTTCCTTATAGTGAAGAAATAGAAAAAGGTCTTTTAGCTCCAACAACAAGTCGTTATTTTTAAATAAAAATAGAGATAATGAGGTGACTTTTCAATGAATGTACAAGACATGAAAACAAGACTACTTAGTTTAGTTGAAACTTTTAAAGAAAAAGAAAGTGAATTAACTGATTTAGATCGTGCCATTGGTGATGGCGACCATGGAGTGAATATGGTCAGAGGATTTGAAGCGTTAGAACAAGGTCTGGATGACACAGATATGAAGTCATTATTTAAATCAACAGGAATGACATTAATGTCTAAAGTGGGCGGTGCCTCAGGTCCTTTATACGGTTTTAGCTTTGTTAAAATGGCAAATGTCGTTAAAGATGATATTGACAAAGAAAATTTAAAAGAGATGATTGCTGCTTTTTCAGAAGCCGTTAAACAACGTGGAAAAGTAGAATTAAATGAAAAAACGATGTATGACGTAATTGAACGTACAAGAGAAGCATTAGATAATGATGAAAACATTGATTTTAACACATTACAATCATATGCTGATGAAACTAAAAACATGATAGCTACGAAAGGACGAGCATCATATTTTAAAGAAGATTCAAAAGGTTATATCGATCCAGGTGCTCAAAGTAGTGTTTACATTTTAAATGCGATGATAGGAGGAGAGGTAGAATGACTTCAATAGTAATTGTGAGTCACAGTTATAAAATTGCTGAAGGTGTCAAAGATTTAAATTTACAAATGACAGATAATGACGTCAATATTATTGATGTTGGTGGCTTAGATGATAAAGGGATTGGCACATCTTTCGATCGTATTCTTTCAGTCATAAATGAATTAGATGATGATGCAATATGTTTTTATGATATAGGGTCTGCTGGGATGAACCTTGATATGGCAATCGAAATGTATGAAGGCTCTCATCGTATTGAAAAAATGGAGGCGCCCGTCGTAGAAGGTAGTTTTATCGCGAGTGTGGCACTTAAATCGAATATGACGATGGATGAAACTATCGCAGAAGTCAAAGAACAATTAAAAAATGATTAAGTGAATATATTATGAGGTCAAAGATGTGTAGAGGTCTTTGTCCTCTTTTTTTATTAATTTAAACTGCAGTGATTGAATGTCAATGTTCATAGTGGTTTTATATAATAAATAAATTATCTTTCAAGTTTTTTGAAATACACATTATAAATGAAAACTAAAATAAAAATTACTATAATATAGCAATAGAAAGGATTAAAAAGATGGCTAGAAAATATAATGCGATTAAATACGTCATTAAGAAAAATAATGACGATCTTGAATTATATGGATTAAGATTGTATGAGTTTAATATAAAGGATGGAAAAGCTATAAATATTAGCCAACCGATTTTTGTGAATAGAGATATTTTAATTGATAAAATACAAGATGGTGAAGCATTTACTCGTGCCTTTAGAGTAAGTCAAAATGATTATTATGCAGGCCAATCGATTGCTCTATCGGTTAATAAGCATGGATATATTAATAATAATTTTGAGGTTTCGCGAGATGTGATTAGAAACGTTGAAGAAAGTATCTTAGATTATAAATAAAGTCATCAGTTATAGAAAAGCGTTAAATTAAAAAGGAAGTATAGTACTCCCTTTTTAATTTAATATATAAGTGACTTATTTTTTTAATAAAATTTTAATTCCTCTGATAATGTTGAGGATATATAATATTAAAGCAATTAAAAAGAACACAATAGCAATGATTAAAGCAATAACAAATATTAATAATTGATGATCGAATGGTTTATCAAAGACCTCTTTTGAAAAAATAAATGCCGCTCTACCTATAAAAAAACTGATCCACGTTATAACATGGTTCCCTAATGCTTTTTTACCATGCTCAGACGTTGGCTCTTCCGCAAGTATCCATACCAATAAAGGTAAAATGATAGGTGCAAAAAAGATACTTAAATAACTCAATGCTGATAAAACATAACTATTGTCATTTTTATGCATTTTACTATTTGTATTTTCCACTTTTTTCACCTTCTTTCTCTTTACTTATTATAAAAACATCAATAATAAAATATTACAACAATTAATAGATAAACTTACAACACTGTAAGTATTGAGAAAAGAAAAATATCGTTTGTATACTTTTTCTAAATAAATAACTAATAAGTTTGTATTTAGGATTTTATATAACTAAAAGTATCAATTGTGTATTTATAAATATTAAAATTAATAAAATATTATATTTGAAAATTACTTGTTTGCTATATAAAGTTTTGATAGCATTAAATAAGTAAGCGTTTTCACTAATTTTATAGGGAGGTGCATAAAATGAATAATTCCTCAATAAAACAATTTATTGAAGCGGGTAATTTAACAATTGGTATTGAATTTGGTTCAACTAGAATTAAAACGGTAGCAATTGATGACAACTGTAAAACATTAGCTACAGGAACGTTTGGATGGGAAAATACATATCAAGACGGATATTGGACATATTCTATGAACGATGCATGGATAGGTCTACAAAAAAGTTATAGTGAAATGACTAAAGTTATAAAAGAACAGTATGGGACTACAGTGAAAAAAATTAAATCATTAGGCATTAGTGGGATGATGCATGGTTATTTAGTATTTGATCAACAAGAAGATTTGCTCGTTCCATTTCGAACTTGGCGTAATAACAATGCTAATCAGGCGGCTAAGATTTTAAGAGAATCATTTCAAGTAAATATTCCAGAAAGATGGAGCATAGCTCAATTATATCAATCAGCTATAAATAATGAGTCTCATGTTGCTAAAGTAGATTACATGACAACACTTGCTGGTTATATTCATTGGTACTTAACAGATGAAAAAGTATTAGGTATAGGCGATGCCTCAGGCATGTTTCCCGTTGATGTAGAAACTAAAGAGTATCGAAAAGATATGGCTAAAAAATTTAATCAGCTTTTTTCTGAAATGGGATATCATCAAGATATTTTAGAAGTATTACCAAAAGTTGTGGTAGCAGGTGAAAATGCAGGTTATTTAACAGAAACAGGAGCAAAACTTATTGATCCAAATGGTCAATTAGAAGCAGGCTGTCCTATGTGTGCTCCAGAAGCTGATGCTGCAACTGGAATGGTAGCTACAAATAGCGTAGCACCAAAGACTGGTAATATATCTGCAGGAACAAGTATCTTTTCAATGATTGTATTAGACAAATCTTTAAAAAATATTTATCCAGAAGTGGATATTGTCACAACACCAGATGGCTATGAAGTAGCCATGATACATGCGAATAATTGCACATCTGATATTAATGCATGGGTTGATTTATTTGGAGAAGTATTAGAAGTAATGGGTGTCAAATATGAAAAAAGTGAACTTTTTACAAAATTATTCGAAAACGCTTTAAATGGTGATGATAAACTTGGGAAATTACTTTCATATGGATATATATCTGGAGAATTTATTACAGAGGTTCAACAGGGTTACCCTATGTTAGTACGATCGATAGATAGTTCATTCAATTTAGCTAATGTAATGAAGACTCATATATATAGTGCATTTAGTACATTAAAAATTGGTATTGATTTATTAAAAGAAAATGAAGATATTGAAATTCATTCAATATATGGGCACGGAGGTATATTCAAAACCAAAAAAGTTGCTCAAACATTTTTAGCAGCAGCAATGCAAAGTCCTGTTAGTGTTATGCAAACAGCTGGTGAAGGTGGAGCATGGGGGATTGCTGTTTTAGCTAGGTATCTTATAGCAGAAAACGATGTAAATTTATCTAGTTATCTTAATGAAATTGCTTTTAAAGATACTGAGTCCATCAAAATTGAACCAAATGAAAAAGAAATAGAAAGCTTTAATCGTTATATTGAACGTTTTAAAAAAGGTCTTCCTATAGAACGTCTTGCTAATGAACAACTTTAAAGAAATCACAAATAAGCAAAGGGAGAAAGTGGAATTATTGTGACTAATGATTTAACTAAACAAAATCGTCAGCTTTTAGGATTACCTAGAGTATTAATTGGGGTTATGTAGCGGTAGCTATATTTATGACAGGTGATAGATTTGAACAAGCGTTTTTGTCTAAGTATATTATCGATCTTGGATATAGTGATTCACAAGCAGGTAGAGTGATAGCTATATATGGATTAATAGTAGCACTGGCTTCATGGATGTCTGGAGTACTAGCAGAAGTATTTAGTCCACGTCGACTGATGACTTTAGCATTTATAATATGGATTATTTTTCATGTTGGATTTTTAACTTTAGGTTTAGCTCAACAAAATTAAGCAATGATGATAATTATGTATGGTATTCGTGGATTCACACAAGAGGGTATATTGAGAAGTGATGAACGTGTAGAAGGGAAATCCTCAGATAGTTATGTGTATAGTGTGTTGAGAGAAGAATATGAAAATGAATATAAATAACAACACATCCTGATACTTCGTCTTGCTCAAGTACTTTAGTATCAGGATGTTATATATTATATAGGAAAGTGATAAATTTGATCGCTCATTATCAACATATCACTTATATTTAAGATGGTTTGATAGCAAATGCACGGACAGGGAAACCTGGCGCATCTTTCGGTTTGGGACTAATTGCATAAATGACTGCGCCACGCGTAGGCAATTGGTCTAGGTTTGTTAAGAGTTCAAGTTGGAAGGTATCTTGTCCAAGTATATAACGTTCTCCAACAATATCGCCATTTTTAGCTGTATCTACTGATGCATCTGTATCGAATGTTTCATGACCAATCGATTTTACACCGCGTTCTTCAATTAAGAATTTTAAAGCATCTAGTCCCCAACCTGGTAAATGTTGGTTACCATCAGCATCTCTATTTTCGAATTGTTCAATATCTGGCCAACGTTTTGACCAATCTGTACGTAAAGCAACAAAGGTACCTTCTTCAATGCGCCCATTCTCCGCTTCCCACTGTTCTAAATGTTGGCGTGTCACGATAAAGTCATCATTATTTTTTACTTCTTTTGAATAATCTAACACGATAAGTGGTAAGACTAATTCTTTTAAATCAAGATCCTCAAGATAACGTTTATTCTCTACAAAATGTATCGGTGCGTCAATGTGTGTGCCGTATTGTGTAACGATATTCCAACGTTGTACATAAAAGCCATGTTCTTTGACTGTAAATAATGTGGATACTTGGCCTTTTTCAAATTCACTAAATCGTGGAATGTCTGGATCGAAAGTATGGGTTAAATCTACCCACTCTGCTGTTTTTAATTGTTGTAATTGGTCCCACAATGGATAATTTGTCATATGTTTCACCTCGAAAGTCTAATATAAGAATAAAAGAGGGAGAAAACTCAATTTCTCCCTCACATGTTTATCTGTATCTTATGCGACAGGTTTATTTTTTTCTTCACGTTTTTTACGAACAGTATTTACAAGTACTGTTAAGGCATCTTTCACTTCGTCTTCTTTACGTGTTTTTAGACCACAGTCAGGGTTAACCCAGAATAAAGAACGGTCGATTTGTTGTAAAGAACGATCAATTGCTGTTGCAATTTCTTCTTCAGTAGGGATACGTGGACTATGAATATCATATACACCTAATCCAATACCTAAATCATAGTTAATATCTTCAAAGTCTTTGATTAAATCACCATGGCTACGTGATGTTTCAATTGAAATAACATCTGCATCTAAGTCATGAATTGCATGGATAATTTGACCAAATTGAGAATAACACATATGCGTATGAATTTGTGTTTCATCTTGGACTGAAGAGGTTGCAAGTTTAAATGAATTTACCGCATCAGCAAGGTATTGTTCATGGTATTCAGAACGTAATGGTAAGCCTTCACGTAATGCGGGTTCATCTACTTGAATGACTCTAATACCTGCTTCTTCAAGTGCTAATACTTCTTCGTCAATAGCTAAGGCAATTTGATCTTGAACGACTTTACGAGGAACGTCTACACGTTCGAATGACCAGTTTAAGATAGTGACTGGACCAGTTAACATACCTTTCACAGGTTTATCAGTTAAGCTTTGTGCATAAACAGTTTCTTTAACTGTTAAAGGTGCAGTCCATTTTACATCTCCATAAATAACTGGTGGTTTTACAGCACGTGAACCATAAGATTGAACCCATCCAAATTTTGTGACTAAGAAACCTTGAAGTTTTTCACCGAAGAATTCAACCATGTCATTACGTTCGAATTCACCGTGTACAAGTACATCTAAGCCAATCTCTTCTTGGATTTTAATCCAACGTGCGATTTCATTTTCTAAGAAGTTGTTATATTCTTCGTCTGAAATTCGATTATTTTTCCAGTCTGCACGGTATTTACGTACTTCTCTTGTTTGAGGGAATGAGCCGATCGTTGTTGTTGGTAAATCTGGTAAATGTAAACGAGCGTCTTGTGCTTTTTTACGGTCTTTAAAAGCAGATTTACGACTGGTTGGTACGCTATCAAAATCATATTCAAGGTTTTTGAATGATTGACTTTGGAATCGTTCATAGCGTGCTTTTAACTCATCATATTTTTTACTATCATTATTATTAAATAATCGACGTAATGCATCTAACTCATCTAATTTTTCAGTAGCAAAGCTTAAGCCTTCTTCAATTGATGTATCTAATGTTTCATCATCTAATGATACCGGAACGTGTAATAATGAAGAGGAAGGTTGAATTGCAATTGCTTTAGTATAAGGTTGTAAAGTTTCGATTAATTCTTTTTTCGCTTCAATATCTGCAGCCCAAACATTACGACCGTCAATAATACCAGCATATAATGTTTTAGATTTATCGAAATCTCCTGCTTTAATTTGTTCTAAGTTATAACCGTGATCATGAACAAAATCTAAACCAAGACCAGCCACTGGTAAACGGCTTAAGAATTTTACATTAACACGTTCAAAATAGGTTTGTATGACTAATTTTTCTCCTAAACCAGCATCAGCAAAGTAGTCATAAGCCTCTTTAGTAATATTTTCATAATTTTCACTTTCATCTGTTACAAGAACAGGTTCATCGACTTGAATGTATTCAGCACCTGCATCTACTAAAGATTGTAATACTTCTTTATATAGTGGAAGTAATGTTTGAACTTTTTCTTCAAAAGATTGATTACCACCTTTAGAAAGTTTCACAAAAGTGATTGGACCAACAATGACAGGATGTGCATTTACATTAATTGATTTAGCATAGTTAAAACGGTCTAATAATACATTGCGATTCACCTTAGGTTCAACATTATCCCATTCAGGAACAATATAGTGATAGTTTGTGTTAAACCATTTAATTAATGCACTTGCAACATGTTCTTTATTACCACGTGCAATATCAAACAATAAATCATCATCTACTGTACGTCCTTGGAAACGTTCAGGAATAATGTTGAAAAGTAATGATGTATCAAGAATATGGTCATATAATGAGAAATCACCAACAGGTACACTGTCTAAATTATAATTCTTTTGAAGTAATAAATTTTCTTTATGTAAGTCTGTTAATGTTTGATCTAATTCAGTTTTATCGATTTTTTTAGCCCAATAGCTTTCGATTGCTTTTTTCCATTCTCTTTTTCTACCTAATCTTGGGAATCCTAAGTTTGAAGTTTTAATTGTTGTCATAATATTGCCTCCTTGTTTTGGGTAATTGCTTTAGAATATGCTGCGAGCTCTAATGAATAATCAATACGTTGGAAAGGTGTAATGAGATATAAACCATTAAAGTATTCATGTACCGTATCGATTAATTCTTTAGACAGTCTCAAACTTAATTCTTTTGTTTTTTCTTTATCATCTTTTACTGCTTTAAATTGATTTAATACATCTTCTGACATTTTAATTCCAGGCACTTCGTTATGTAAGAAAAGTGCGTTATTGTAGCTTGCAATAGGCATGATACCGATAAAAAGTGGGGTATCAAGATGTTTGGTTGCTTCATATACCTCTTTGATTTTTTCTTTACTATATACAGGTTGGGTAATAAAGTAACTCATACCTGCCGCTACTTTTTTCTCAAGGCGTTTAACTGCCCCGTCTAATTTACGAACGTTTGGATCGAACGCCCCGGCGATGTTAAAGTTGGTATGTTTCTTCAGCGCATCACCATCAACATTAATACCTTGATTAAATCGTAGCGCAAGTTCTGTTAAGCCTTTTGAATTAACATCATAAACATTCGTTGCGCCTGGTAGATGACCTACTTTTGAAGGGTCTCCTGTAATGGCTAAAATTTCACTAACACCGATGAGTGAAAGGCCAAGTAGATGAGATTGTAAACCAATTAGATTACGATCGCGACATGTGATATGAACAAGAGGTTCGATATCATATCGTTGTTTGATTAAACTTGCAGCAGCGATATTGCTGACTCTTACAGTAGCGAGAGAGTTATCTGCAAGTGTAACTGCATCAATATTTGCTTCATCTAGCTTACCTATATTCTCAAAGAACAATTCCGTATCGAGATGTTTTGGAGTGTCTAATTCAACAATCACAGTAGGTCTCTGTTTTACTTTTGATGTTAAATTTTGTTTTAATGTACGTTTTGCATTTGTATTAATTGTTCGATGAATTGGAATAACTTTTTTAGTTTTAACTGGTTTTAAATCTTTTACAGATTCTTTAATGTAAGAGATATGTTCCGGTGTAGTACCACAACAACCACCAATTAAACGAATGCCTTCGTTAATTAATTCTTGTGCAACATCACCAAAATATTTAGCATTGTCGCTATATTTAAACTCACTATTTTCAATATCGAGTAGGCTCGCATTAGGATAACATGAGAGATAGGCATGTTCTGGTAGTTCGATATGTGAAAATGAGCGTTGCATGTGATGTGGGCCATGGTGACAATTTAAGCCCACCACATTTGCGCCACATTCAATGAGATGTTTTAACGCCTCGTTAATTTCTGTACCGTCAACGAGATAATTCGTATTGGAAGCGGTCAGTTGTGCGATAATTGGAATATCGTACTTTTGACGTGTCGCTGTTATCACACTCGTTAATTCATCTAAATCGTAGTAGGTTTCAAATAGTAAACCATCTACACCTTCTTCAATTAAAGTATCAATTTGATTGTCTGTATGATATTGAATAGTAGAAAGCGATAAGTCTTCTTGTTTTATTCCCCTGAAGCCACCCACCGTTCCTAAGATAAATGTCTCTTTATTGGCTGCGCGTTTTGCAATTTGTACAGCGGCTTTATGAATTTCTTTTACTTTATGCTCTAAGCCAAATACTTTTAATTTTTCAAAGTTAGCGCCATACGTATTTGTCTGAATGACATCAGCTCCTGCTTCTATATATGAACGATGAATACGTTCAACTTTATTGGGATGTGTAAGATTATATGCTTCAGGACAAGTATCTAGGCCCTCGGAATAGAGGATTGTTCCCATTGCGCCATCAGCTACTAAAACGTTGTTCTTCAAATGATTCAATAATCGACTCATTAAATGCCTCCTTCAATGCGTAGTCAATATCAGCTATGAGTTCTTCAGGTTGTTCAAGACCTACGCTTAGACGGAATAGACCAAATGTAATGCCACGTTCGTTTCTCACTTCTTCTGGAACAGCTGCATGAGACATTGTGGCTGGATGTGAGAGAATCGTTTCTACTCCTCCTAAACTTACCGATACAAGTGGTAAAGTTAGCGCATCTACAAAGGCTTGAGCTTTTGTTTCATCTTTTAGACGAAAGCCAATGACTGCACCGCCACTTTTAGCTTGTGATAAATGTAAATCACTATTTCCCGGATAATATACTTCAGCAACTTCATTTCTTTGACTTAAAAAGTCTACAAGTTTTTCAGCATTCGATGTAGATTGTCTAAAACGAACAGGTAATGTTTTTAAATGTTTGGCTAAAGTCCAACTATCATGTGCAGATAGGGCAGTTCCTGTTCCATTTTGGAGTAGATAAAGTGCCTCAGCGACGTCTTTGCGATTTGTAATAGCAGCGCCAGCAATAATATCACTATGTCCACCTAAGAATTTTGTTGCAGAATGAACCACTATATCAGCACCAAGTGAAAGTGGAGATTGACCTAATGGAGTCATAAATGTATTATCTACTGCTAAAAGTAGATCATGCTTTTTAGCGATATGAGCAACTGCTTTAATATCAGTGATTTTAAAGCATGGGTTCGATGGTGTTTCTATATAAATTAATTTTGTATTAGGTTGAATGGCTTGTTCAATTTCTTCAGGATGAGTCGCATTTACCGTCGTAAATTTAATATTAAAACGATTTAAAATACGTTCAGTTAGTCTAAATGTTCCGCCATACACATCATCTGGTAAAATGACATGATCTTCAGCTTGTAATGTGAGTAATACGGCTGATATTGCTGCAATACCTGAAGCATAAGCAAATCCATATTGGCCGCCTTCAAGTTTAGCTAATTTTTCTTCTAATAATTGACGATTAGGATTACCACTTCTGGCATAATCAAATTTTGCGTTACCACCAAGTACTTTTTGATGGAAAGTTGAAGAATCATATAATGGTGGGTTTGCTGAATCGTAATCTACACCTCTATGTTCATCAAATATCACTTCTGTTTCTTTAGATAAGCTCATGAAATCACTCCTACTTTAGAATTTTCTAATGCTTGAATAATATCTGCTTCAACATCCTTATAATCTTCAATACCAATGGATAAGCGAATTAAATGTTCATCAATACCGCGTTTGTCTTTTTCATCATCTGGCATGTCGACGTGTGTTTGTGTATATGGGAAAGTAATAAAGGTTTCAGTTCCTCCTAAACTTTCTGCAAAAATACAAATTTCTAAATTTTCTAAAAATTTAGCTACGCTATAAGCCTTATTAAGACGTAAACTTAGCATACCTGTTTTTCCACTATAGAGTACTTCATCAATAGAATCGGATGTTTCACAACGTTTTGCGAGACGACGTGCATTGTCTTGAGATCGTTCTATTCTGAGATGTAGTGTTTTCAAACCTCTTTGAAGTAAGTAACAATCAAGTGGAGACAATGTGGCGCCAATCATATTGTGAAATTGACCTAATTGTTCAGCAAGTGTGTCATCTTTAACTGTCACTACACCTGCAAGTACATCATTATGACCACCTATATACTTTGTAGCTGAGTGTAAAACAATGTCAGCACCTTGTTCTAAAGGTGTTGATAAGTATGGAGTTAAAAACGTGTTGTCGATAATGGTTAATAGATGATGTTTTTTACTTAGAACATAATATGGTTCTACATCAATTTGAATCATTTGAGGATTCGAAATTGGTTCGATAAAGAGTGCTTTCGTGTGTTTATTTATACTATTTTCGACTTCTTCATAATTTAAAAAATCAACGTATTTAAAATGAATACCATATTGTTGTTCATAATAATCAAATAATCTAAATGTTCCTCCATATAAATCAAAAGCTACTAAAATTTCATCACCAGGTTTAAATAAGTTACAAATAAGTTGAACTGCTGCCATACCACTTGAAGTTGCAAATGAAGCTGTACCACCTTCTAATTTGGCAAATGCTTCTTCAAATGAAGAGCGCGTTGGATTTTTCGTTCGTGTGTAATCATATCCTGTAGACTGACCTAGGTGAGGATGTTGATATGCCGTCGATAAGTAAATTGGATTAGCAATTGCGCCAGTCAAATCCTTTGTTAATGAAATTTGTGCTAATTGAGTATCTTTCATTTCAAATCCTCCTATCATTTTCTAAATAAAAAAAGCTTCCGTCCTTTAAACCCGATATGTATCGGATGTAAAGGACGAAAGCTTGTTTCGTGGTACCACCTTTGTTTGCTACTTTATTGCTAAAGTAACCTCAAACAGTACGCCATCATGTTTTAGGAGTACTTGAAAAAGTGACACACATTATCGTAAAATATCAGATATATCTGTAATAAAAAAACTCATTTAACTTTTAATGATAAATGAGTATTAACGATAATTTAGTGACGTCGGTGATTCCAGTACGCCATTAAACAATAAATGTTAATACTGTATCGCTATAACGGGCGAACCCGTTGATACCTCATATTGGCATCAACACTCAAAGGCCATTTTCAAACTTTCTTTCAATGTCTCTTCTCAGCTTACAAGACTCTCTGTATCTGCAGTGTAAGTTTTACTTTCCTTATTACCGTGTGTAATTTGTGTTTTTTTAAGTTAATTCATAGCTTACAGACATAAATTACATTTGTCAACAACTTTTCTGAAAATTATGATTAAATAATAAATTCAGAAAGCGGTTGAATGATTGATATATATACTTTCTACCTAGTAAAATTTTTCTTAAAAAAGTTTATAAGACTTGTAGATATAACACGCTTTTTTTAAAATTAAGTAATGACTTTAAAGATAAGGGAGGACTATGAGTGGACCATATTGAAGATCAACGTATTCAATTAAATAATGATGAACACGTACAACATATTAAAATTTCAAGTATTAAAGTTAATCCCTATCAACCTAGAAAAACATTTGATGAGGAGAAACTTCAAGATTTAGCAGATTCTATAACAACTCATGGTATACTTCAACCTATTGTTTTAAGAAAAACGATCAATGGATATTATATCGTTGTAGGAGAACGACGTTTTCGAGCTTCTAAATTAGCTGGGTTAGAGGAAGTTCCTGCAATTGTAAAATCCCTTTCTGATTCTGACATGATGGAATTAGCCATTATAGAAAACTTACAAAGAGAAGATTTGAATGCAATTGAAGAAGCTGAAAGTTATCAACGATTAATGAACGATCTTGGTCTGACACAACAAAAAGTTGCTGAAAGGTTAGGAAAATCACGTCCTTACATTGCTAATATGCTAAGATTACTAAATTTACCCTCTGATATTGCTAAGCTTGTAAGAGAGCATCGCATGTCAGGTGCCCATGGACGTACTTTACTTGCATTAAAAGATGTAAATACGATGAAACGTATAGGTAAACAAGCAATCAAAGAGGGGTGGAGTGTACGTTATTTAGAGAAAGTTGTTTCTGAAATTCAAGACGGTGGGCAGTCTAAAAAAGAAAAATTAAATACTCCAAGTAAACCCAAATTCATACAGAAACAAGAACGTGCGCTTAAGGAAAAATTTGGAACTCATATAGATATATCTGTATCTAAAAATGTTGGGAAAATTGTGTTTGAGTTTAAATCCGAGGCTGAGTTTAGACGTATTATAGATAAACTTAATAAATAGTATCCTATTAATAAAATAAAAAAGAAAATGATAAATCAAAAGACTGATACAATTTTAGAAGAATTTTTGTATAATAAATAAATTGGAATACAAATTTAATGTGGACTAAATGGAAAAGGAGGGGGCTATATGAATCAGTTGAAGAACGTGTTAACATCGCTATTTCAACCATTAACAGAACCCGAAGTATATACAAATTTAGCAACTAAATTAGCAATGGTTATTATTTATATTTTAGTAGGCTTAATTGTAATTGGAATTATTAATAAAGCGATAGAAGAAGCATTTAAATTTCAAAATAAAAGTAATAGAGGAAATAAAAAACGCTCTAAAACGCTCGTGTCCCTTATCAAAAATGTTGTAAGATACATTGTGTGGTTTATCGTGCTCACAACAGTATTAAGTAAATTTGGAATTAGCGTAAACGGAATTATCGCCAGCGCCGGTGTTGTAGGTATCGCTGTTGGTTTTGGAGCCCAGACTATAGTCAAAGATATTATTACTGGATTTTTCATTATTTTTGAAAATCAGTTTGATGTAGGTGATTATGTTAAAATTAATAGCGGTGGTACTACAGTTGCTGAAGGAACAGTAAAATCTATAGGATTGAGATCAACGCGTATTAATACCATCACTGGGGAGTTAACTATTTTACCAAATGGTAGTATGGGTGAGATTACTAACTATTCTATTACTAATGGTACGTCAATTGTAGAAATTCCAGTCTCAGTTGATGAAAATTTAGATAAAGTTGAAAAGAAATTAAATAAATTATTTACAGCAATGCGTAGTAAATACTACTTATTCATTACTGATCCAGTTGTTTTAGGAATTGATGGGTTAGATGAAACAAAAGTTATCATAAGAATATCAGCAGAAACTATTCCTGGAGAAGGTGCTTCAGGTTCTAGAATTTTACGCAAAGAAATTCAAAAAATGTTTGTACAAGAAGGTATTAAATTGCCACAACCCATGTACGTAAGAAATACCGATAAACAAGACGCTTAATAAATGTTGGGGGTAATGTTGTGACACCAAAATATGGTATAAATGATATAGTAGAAATGAAAAAACAACATGCTTGTGGAACAAATCGATTTAAAATTATTCGCATGGGTGCAGATATACGAATTAAATGTGAAAATTGTCAAAGAAGTATTATGATTCCACGACAAGTGTTTGATAAAAAAATAAAAAAAATATTAGTATCTCATCAAGATACAGAAAGTTAGGAGAATGATTCATGGCTTTAACAGCAGGTATCGTAGGTTTGCCTAATGTTGGTAAATCTACTCTATTTAATGCAATTACAAAAGCAGGTGCGCTCGCTGCGAACTATCCCTTCGCTACGATTGACCCGAATGTCGGGATTGTAGAAGTACCAGATACACGTTTAAATAAATTAACAGAAATGGTAGAACCTAAGAAAACGATTCCTACCACTTTCGAATTCACAGATATTGCAGGTATTGTTAAAGGTGCTTCAAAAGGTGAAGGTTTAGGAAATAAATTCTTATCACATATTCGTGAAGTAGACGCTATTTGTCAGGTAGTACGTGCTTTCGATGATGAAAATGTGACACACGTCGCTGGCCGTGTAAATCCATTAGATGATATTGAAGTCATTAATATGGAACTTGTTTTAGCTGATTTAGAATCAGTAGAGAAACGTTTGCCTCGAATTGAAAAAATGGCACGTCAAAAAGATAAAACAGCCGAAATGGAGTTCCGCATTTTATCTAGAATAAAAGAAGCGTTAGAAGAAGGAAATCCAGTTCGTAGTTTAGATTTTAACGAAGAAGATCAAAAATATGTAAATCAAGCTCAATTATTAACATCTAAAAAAATGTTATATATTGCAAACGTTGGCGAAGATGAAATTGGTGACGATGAAAATGATAAAGTGAAAACCATTCGTGAGTACGCAGCAAAAGAAGATTCTGAAGTTATCGTCATTAGCGCAAAAATCGAGGAAGAAATTGCAACACTTGATGATGAAGATAAAGAAATGTTTTTAGAAGACTTAGGTATTGAAGAACCAGGCCTCGATCGTCTTATCAGAACAACATATGATTTGTTAGGATTATCTACTTACTTTACAGCAGGTGTTCAAGAAGTACGTGCTTGGACATTTAGACAAGGGATGACGGCACCACAATGTGCAGGTATCATTCATACAGACTTCGAACGTGGTTTCATTCGTGCCGAAGTAACAAGTTATGACGACTATGTTGAGCATGGTGGTGAGCAAGGTGCGAAAGAAGCAGGTAAACAACGTTTAGAAGGTAAAGATTATATTATGCAAGACGGAGATATTGTTCACTTCCGATTTAATGTATAGGAATATAAAAAAGCGCGACATCTATTTATTATAGACGTCGCGCTTTAGTTATATCATTATGGTTATATCTTAAAAAAACGGTATAACTTTACTTGCTTTAACAATATCTTTGGTGCTAAAAAACTGTTTACCTTCTCCAGTATAAGCTGGCTCAAGAATCATATTGGCTTTTGCACAGTATAGCCACTCTGGAGTGATACCGCAATTTAAGATTTCTTGAAACTCTTGAAAATCTTTATTCCAATCTAAATCTAATTGCATAGTTACACCTCAAGGATATTATAGAATATCAGTTCTCTTTTGAAAAGATATGTTTAAAGTTTGAATATAAATTTATAGGCCAATACGATAAATCTTATCCACTTTCAGACAAAATATTTCAAATAATATTTATTGTAAAAAGTAATCACCTATGCTATAATTCTTGATTGTGAGTAATGAAAATTATTCCTTGCCTATGGATAGGATTCGATAGGCCGCATAGACCACAAGGAGGTGCAATTATAAAATGAGAACATATGAAATTATGTATGTCGTACGTCCTAACATTGAAGAAGATGCTAAAAAAGCAGTTGTTGAACGCTTTAACGGTATCTTAGCTTCAGAAGGATCAGAAGTTTTAGAAGAAAAAGACTGGGGTAAACGCCGTCTTGCTTACGAAATTGAAGATTTCAAAGAAGGCTTCTACTTCATCGTACGCATTAAAACAGATAATAACAAAGCTACAGACGAATTCCAACGTTTAGCTAAAATCAATGACGATATTATCCGTTATATCGTTATCCGTGAAGACCAAGATAAGTAATAATTAAATGGGGGCGTTGAAATGATAAATCGAGTTGTATTAGTAGGTCGTTTAACTAAGGATCCAGAATACAGAAGTACTCCCTCAGGCGTAAGTGTAGCGACATTTACTCTAGCAGTTAATCGTACTTTCACGAATGCTCAAGGGGAACGCGAAGCTGACTTTATTAACGTTGTTGTATTTAGAAGACAAGCAGAAAACGTAAATAACTATCTTTCAAAAGGTAGTTTAGCTGGCGTTGATGGTCGCATACAATCACGCAGTTATGAAAATCAAGAAGGTCGTCGTATATTTGTCACTGAAGTTGTAGCGGATAGTGTTCAATTCCTTGAACCTAAAAATGCACAAGGTGGACAACGTCATCAAGGAAATAATGATTTCCAAGATTATGGCCAAGGATTTGGTGGTTCACAATCAGGACAAAATACATCTTATAATAATAACAATCGTGCATCAAACAATAATCAATCAGATAACCCATTTGCAAATGCGAATGGTCCAATTGATATTAGTGATGATGACTTACCATTCTAACGAAAGAATGAGATTAAAAATATAAAAGGAGGTAATTAACCATGGCAGGTGGACCAAGAAGAGGCGGACGTCGTCGTAAAAAAGTATGCTATTTCACAGCAAATGGTATTACACATATTGATTATAAAGACACTGAATTATTAAAACGTTTTATCTCAGAACGCGGTAAAATTTTACCACGTCGTGTAACTGGTACTTCAGCTAAATATCAACGTATGTTGACTACAGCTATTAAACGTGCTCGTCATATGGCTTTATTACCATATGTTAAAGACGAAAACTAATATATAATTAGTGTTAAACCCCGTAAGCTCAAGGCTTGCGGGGTTATTTTTATGTCGAGTAATAAAAAATGAGCAGATTATACATATTAAGTTGATTTTAAAATGTATTGGGTAATATCTTTAAGGGATGCAATATAAAATGTTATCATTAAAAGAGATATACATAAGGAGTTTTGATGATAATGAGAGGAAAATATTTATTAGCAGGTATTGTTGCATCTACTTTACTTTTGGGTGCTTGTGATTTAAATATTCATTTACCAGGCGAAAATAATGATAGTTCAGAGGATAAACAAAAAACTGAGAAGAGTGATAATAATAACAAAACGCCTAATAGTTCAAATAAAAATAATAATACTAATAATGAGAAGAATATAGATTCATCAGATACACAACAAAATGATAATGATGAAAATACTAATTATAATCAAACTGAAGATATTCAACCAAATGATAATAATAGTATTCAGTCATCCGAACAGAATACTCAAAACCAATCTGAAAACGGAATCAATGGAAATAATGAAACGACTACAAATGAAAGTCATTCAACTAGTGACAATCAATCAAACGATTCTTCGAATAAAGAACTTACACCTCAGCAAGCAGAGGATGTTGTCTATGATTGGTATAAAAATCAAGGATTTGGACATCGTTTAAGAAATGAATTTAATTACAATCCTAGTAAAAGTACTGACGATATGTATTATATAGATTATGCAGCAAGTGACGCTTATGGTACTGGTACACCTTATGTAGCTATTGTAGATAAACATACAGGTAGTATTGTTGATAATTATAATAATATGACAGATGAAGAAAAAGCTAAAAGAAAACAAATGAATGAAAGTAAATTAGAACAAAGTAACCGACAACGAAATAATGATGTACAAAATAATGAAACAAAGAATAATAATGAAACGCAACATACATCATCTAATGAAGAAAATCAAAATAGCGCGCAATCTGAAACTCAAAATGATGTCCAGACATCGAATCAATCCGAGAACAATCATTCAACTTCAACAGACGCTTCTACACAAACTAAAGAAGAACCCACAACTTCTCAAATGGATCGTAATGAACAAGCACAACCAAATCATCAAAGTACAAATACCGAAGAATAAAAACAAAGGAACAAGACATTATATTCAACATGAATATGTTTTGTTCCTTTAAAGTTGTTTATAGTCGAATATCAACATCATCAAATTGTTGTTGATATTCTTTATATTTACTTTCAACTAGAACTTGATAAGATGTATTGAAATAATCTGCCAGAATCATTGCATCTTTGAACTTTGGTTCATGTTGATGATTTTCCCATTCGTATAATTGATGTGGTTCGTAATGTGTGCCATACTTTTTGTTTAGGATTTCAGTTAATTCATTAATTTCAAGATGTCTTTTTTTTCTTAAGTTATACAGTGCATGTGAACTCATAATACATAACCTCCTAAGTATCAATTTTGTATATAAACAAAATTTTATTATATGAAAATTTATTAAGTCTTTTATATATTTTATTATAATATGCTTGTTCATAATGTTTAGCAAGTATTTTATATAAAAATAGTTGCTATTTTTAGGAGCCTTATATTTTTAATCATTAATTGAATAAATACTAATAAAATATGTGGGTGTTATTATTTAGTTGTTTTTGTTATAAAAAATAAATTATTTTAATAATGATGTTTATAAAATTGAAATAGGTGGTATGAATAAGAAGTAAATAAAATAAAACTATAAGGAGTAATCTAACTATGGGCTTTATTATTATGATAATAGTTGGTGGATTAATCGGTTGGATTGCTGGCATGATCATGGGTAAAGATATCCCTGGTGGTATCTTAGGTAATATCATTGCTGGTTTAATCGGTTCATTCATCGGAAGTAAATTGTTAGGTACTTGGGGTCCTGTTTGGGGCGGAGTACCAATCTTCCCAGCATTAATCGGTGCAATTATTCTTATTTTTATTGTTTCTTTAATTTTAAAAGCAATCAAAAAATAAGTATAGTATTTAAAGAGGACTACGTTATGTAGTGCTCTTTTTTTATTTATTAAACTAAAAAAAGAGGATGACGTCGGGTTAAGACGTCATCCAGGAGTATTATGTTCATGAATATAAAAGACTTGTAGTTATTAAATAACTACAAGTTAATAGTATCATGCAATATAAATATTGACAATCATAAAAACTTATATTATTTAAAAATATATAATTTGTATTATTAGTAGACTTCATTCAATTATTATTTAATATAATAAATTGAAATAGGAGGTAAAACATGAATTTATATCTTATTCGACATGGTGAATCACAGTCTAATTACGATAATAAGTACAATCGAGCATATTATTGTGGTCAGTTAGACGTTCCTTTAACTGAAAGGGGCATTGAAAGTGCAAAAAACTTAAAGACGTATTTTTATAATATAAAAATTGATGATGTGTATGTATCTGATTTAACAAGAACAAAAGAAACATATCAATATATCTTCCCTTACGATATCCCAACTACAGTTACCTCATTATTACGTGAACGTTCATTGGGTCTATTTGAAGGTCAATTTAAGGATAAACTTATGAAAAATAATAAGTATCATCGCTATTTTCATGATTCAAATTATAAAGATTTTCGACATAGCTTTATTCAAAAAGCGCCTGAGGGGGAAAGTTATAATGATGTTTATCATAGAGTGAAACAGTTTTTCGAAACGATCCATATTCAAGATAATCACACGATAGTCATTATTGCACATCAAGTTGTGATACGTTGTATTATGGTTTACTTTGGCTATATAAATAAAGAAGAAGCATTAACTAAAGTAATTGAAAATTGTAAGCCATATCTTATTGAGTTATAAAAAAATCTGAGACATCATTCATCGTCTCAGATTTTTTATATATTGGACATCACCATTAATGGATTGAATAACATATTCAAACGGATACTACCTATTCTATTTATCAAAAACATCTGTTTTGATATCTTTCTTATTTAAGAAAGATTTGATTTTATTTTGTTGGTTTCCATTTACATCTCCAGCATAATGAGTAGGAACATCTACAACGTTAATTGTATTTTGAGGTTGGTAATTCAGTTGTTCGATACTTTCATCAACATTTGCAATTGTACTATTCAAAGCATGAAAGTATTTAATAATACGATTTACATGATCTTTATAGCCGTCTGGCAATGTGTTATTTTCAACATATTTTTTAAAGTGTAAGTCATTTTTAACAGCAATATTAGATAAATTACTAAGTTTTGTAGCTTGTTTATCAGTGATTTTTGTTTGTCCTGAACTTTGACGGTCGATTTGACTTTGCATTATATATTTATTATCTAAAATATCACTATTAACATCTAGATATTTTTTGATTGCTTGGTTCATTTCATCTTCAGTAAGCTTTTGATGTGATTTATTCGATGTAAAAATATCATTTTCAGTTAAGTTTTTAGCATGTTTCGGTGCATTAACACCGTTACTTTGATTATGATTGTCTTCGTTATTATCATTATTAGGTGCACAAGCACTTAATATTAATAACAATGCTAAAAAACTACTAATAATCATACTCTTTTTCATAGATTTCAATAATCTCCTTTATTAGTAAACGTTTCTATTTAAGCATAATAATAGAGTATCATTTATAGAAACAGAATTGAATGTTTAAGACTTAAAATTAATATAAATCTATGAACAAATTGTGGCAATATCAGTAAAAAAATAAATTAAAAAAGCAGAGCCATTAATAAAATGACTCTGCTTAAAATGAAGATATTTGATAGGTTAAGTTCTAAGTCTTACTTTCATGTAGAAAGTTAAACTGTAAATTAATTTCTAATAATATAATCAAATGCACTCAATGCTGCGTTAGCACCTGAACCCATTGATATAATGATTTGTTTATATTTTTGGTCAGTAACGTCACCAGCAGCAAAAATACCAGGAACGTTTGTGTTATTTTCACGATCCACAACGACTTCTCCACGGCTATTTAACTCTACTGCGTCACCAATCCATTTTGTATTTGGCACAAGGCCAATTTGTACAAAGATACCATCTAAGCTTAATTCTTTCATTTCACCAGATGACATATCTTCATAGCTTAAACCAGTAACATGATCTTCACCTAGAACTTCGGCAGTTCTAGCATTTGTGTGAATATCAACATTAGGGAAAGAACGTAAACGTTCTTGTAACACTGTATCCGCTTTTAGTTCTGGAGCGAATTCAAATAGCGTCACATGTTTAACTATTCCTGCTAAATCGATAGCTGCTTCAACACCAGAGTTACCACCACCAATAACTGCAACGTTTTTATTTTCAAATAAAGGTCCGTCACAGTGAGGGCAGAAGGCAACACCTTTATTGATTAAGCGATCTTCACCAGGAATATTTAATTTACGCCAGCTTGCACCAGTTGAAATAATAGCAGTTTTACTTTCAAGAACTGCATCATTTTCTAAAGTTACTCGGATAGCTTTATCAGTTTTTTCAATTTTAGTTGCACGAATACCAGTCATAGCATCAATATCATACTCTTCGATATGTGCAGCTAAATTAGAAGAGAATTCTGATCCAGTGGTTTGTTTAACAGTAATAAAGTTTTCAATACCAGCTGTATCGTTAACTTGACCACCAATTCTATCTGCAACAATACCAGTGCGTAAACCTTTACGCGCAGTATAAATTGCAGCACTACCACTTGCTGGCCCACCACCGATGATTAATACATCGTATGGATCTTTATCTTCGTATTCTGAAGCATCTTGTGTACTGCCAAGTTTAGATAAAATATCAGAAATTGTCATACGACCATTACCGAATTCTTCACCATCTAAAAATACAGCAGGGACTGCCATGATATCCTTAGATTCTTCACGGAATACAGCACCATCAATCATTGTATGAGTGATATTTGGATTAATTACACTCATTAAGTTTAATGCTTGAACTACATCTGGACATTTTTGACAAGTTAAACTTACATAAGTTTCAAAATTGTAGTTACCTTCAAGACCTTTAATTTGATCAATGATTGATTGTTTTTCTTTAGGCGCACGACCACTTACTTGTAAAATGGCAAGCACAAGTGAATTAAACTCATGACCTAAAGGAATACCAGCAAATGTGATACCAGTATCTTCTTCAGGTTTACTTACTTGAAAACTTGGTGTGCGTTTTAATTCTTTTTCAACGATTGTAATATGATCTGTCATCTCAGCGATTTCATCTAATAAATCTTTTAATTCTTTAGATTTATCATCAGAGCCGATACTTGCTCTAAATTCTACATCGCCTTCCATAAGTTGTAATAATTGTTGTAATTGTTGTTTTAAATCAGCATTAAGCATACTTAAATGCCTCCTTAAATTTTACCTACTAAGTCTAATCCTGGTTGTAATGATTCAGAACCTTCTTCCCATTTTGCTGGGCAAACTTCACCTGGATGTTGACGTACGTATTGTGCAGCTTTGATTTTATTTACTAATGTACTTGCATCACGGCCAATACCATCTGCATTAATTTCTGCTGCTTGAACTACACCATCAGGGTCAACGATAAATGTACCACGTTGTGCCAAACCTGCTTCTTCATCTAATACATCGAAGTTACGAGTGATGATTTGAGAAGGGTCACCAATCATAGTGTATTGGATTTTGCTGATTGCGTCTGAATGATCGTGCCAAGCTTTGTGTACGAAATGAGTATCAGTTGAAACTGAGAATACATTAACACCTAAATCTTGTAATTGGCTATATTGGTTTTGTAAATCTTCTAATTCAGTTGGACATACGAAAGAGAAGTCAGCTGGATAGAAGCAAACAACGCTCCAAGAACCTTTTAAATCATCTTGGCTTACTTCTTTGAATTCATCATTTTTAGGATCATATGCTTGAGCTGTGAAAGGTAAGATTTCTTTATTAATTAAAGACATAACTTAAATTCCTCCTGATTTATCGAATATTAATTAGAACTACATAATAATTATTGCTTATTTATAATAATTCTAATCTCTTGATTAATATTATTACATGTAGATTTTATTTCGTCAACATAATATACTTAAAAGTAAGAAAAACATTATAAAGCACTGATATAATAAGGTTTATATAAAAAATATTAACTTTTTTAAGATATTGTGAGGTTTATTTTTCCTAATTAAAAAATGTAAATTGTAAATACAAATACATCTTTTCGCTTAAATCTATTCTCAACTAAAGGAAAGTATTTGATAATGGAAATCAAAAATAATAGATGAAAACTCTCTTCAAGTTACGCTATGAAACATATAAATCTGAAGAGAGTATCAAGTATTTTCAATATTATTTTATTAAAATCAGTCTTTGACTTCTACTTTTACGCTTCCTACTTTCTCGTATTCAGCAATATAAATACCTTTTTCTAAATGTAGTGGTGAAATAAATGTACCTGAAGAAATAAATTGACCTTTTTCTAAACGTTTTCCATGTGAATGTAATTTTTTATTTAACCATTTTATAGATTCAATAGGATTTCCTAGTACGTCACTAGAATGTCCTGTTTCAATTTCTTGATCGTTTTTAAATAACTTTAAGTTAATATCAGCAAACGATTTGTAATCAAGAGGTGTTACTCTTTTTCCAACCACAATTAAACCTGTTGCAGTATTATCTGAAATTAAATCTGATAAAGCAAAGTTAGGGAACCAATCTTTATAACGTGCGTCAGGAATTTCAATACCTGGAGCTACTTTTACACTTTCTAAGATGGTTTGAACATCTGCATTCTCTGGTAAATCTGCAGTTAATTCAAAGATAAGTTCAGGTTCAAGTAATGGATCAAATAATGTTGATAATGAGATAGAGTTACCACCTTCGACTACTTGAGTAGATAAAATAGTACCGTACGCAGGCTCATTTGTATTGGCAATGGCTTGAGTGGCGGCACTTGTCATACTTACTTTGTAACCTTTAATTTCTGATTTTTGCTTATTTTTTAATTGATTAATGAGATCATCTTGTGTGTGATAGGCTTCTAACTCATTTAGTTCAAAAGAGGAACTGATAAAATCAATCGGTTTTTTTGATGTAAAAGCTTGATATAAGGCTGTTGAAACTTCTTTGTTAGCGTGAGTCATAGTATCTCTCCTTTGATATCTGAAAATTGTCATTATTATGATAACTTTAATTAGTTTAGCATGCAAATCTTAATTTAAAATAAAGGGCAATTTAGAAGAAAAATAAAATATAAATTGTTAACATATATTCAGTAATTAAAAAAGGAGTGGACTTAATGTCAGATTATGTTTACGAATTAGCTAAAAAACATCATTCAGTTCGAAAATTTAAAGATCAACCTTTAAGTGAAGACGTTGTTAGAAAGTTAGTTGAAGCTGGGCAAAGTGCTTCAACATCTAGTTATTTACAAACGTATTCAATTATTGGAGTAGAAGACCCAGAAATTAAAGCAGAACTCAAAGAAGTATCAGGACAACATTATGTGGTAGATAATGGCTATTTATTCGTATTTGTTTTAGATTATTATCGTCATAGTCTTATTAATGAAGATGTAGAACAACACATGGAGACGTCATTTGAGTCAGCTGAGGGCTTATTAGTTGGTGCCATTGATGTTGCATTAGTATCAGAAAATATTGCTTTAGCAGCTGAAGATATGGGCTATGGCATTGTATACTTAGGTTCGCTTCGCAATGATGTCGGACGTGTACGTGAGATTTTAGACTTACCTGAATATGCCTTCCCTCTATTTGGTATGGCTATAGGGGAGCCAGCTGAGGATGAAAATGGATCACCAAAACCACGTTTACCTTTTGGACATGTCTTCCATAAAAATGTCTATAATAGTAATAAAGCACAACAAAAAGAAACATTAAACGCTTATGATCAAATGGTTAGTAAATACTATCAAGACCGTACAAATGGTGTGAGAAATGAAACCTGGTCTCAACAAGTTGCTGGATTTTTAAGTGGAAAAGCACGATTGGATATGTTAGAGCAATTAAATAAATCTGGATTAATGAAAAGATAAAATAAAACCGAAAAAAGAGAGGCAGAATTTGTTCGAAATTCTGCCTCTCTTTTTATTTATGATTCTGTGGATAATTCTCCATAATGATTAGAATTAAATTTTTCTTTATCTAAGTTACCTGTTAAACGTGCTGTACCAGTACCTGCTAATATAGAATCATTGACATTTAGAGCGGTACGACCCATATCAATAATTGGTTCGATAGAAATTAATACACCCGCTAATGCAACTGGTAAGTTTAAAGTTGATAATACAAGAATTGAAGCGAAAGTTGCACCGCCACCAACGCCAGCTACACCAAATGAACTAATAACTACAACAGCAATTAGTGTAAGAATGAATGGTATATCTATGTCAACATGAGCAACAGGAGCAACCATAATAGCAAGCATTGCTGGATAAATACCAGCACATCCATTTTGGCCAATAGACAAGCCGAATGAAGCTGAGAAGTTTGCAATACCTTCAGGTACTCCTAAACGTTGCGTTTGAGTTTGCACATTTAAAGGAAGCGCTCCTGCACTTGAACGTGATGTAAATGCAAAAATCAGTACTTCAAGTGTTTTTTTGACATAACGAATAGGGTTGATTCCCATAATCGCTAAAATAATTAAATGAATAACATACATTGTAAGTAAAGCTGCATAAGATGCAATCATGAATTTACCTAATGTCCAAATTGCTGCAAAATCACTTGTAGCAATTGTAGAAGCCATAATTGCGATAATTCCATAAGGAGTTAATCTTAAAACAAAGGTAACAATTGACATGATGAGAGCATAAACAGCATCAATACCACGTTTTAATAAGCTACCATTATCAGGTTGTTTACGTGCAACACGTAAGTATGCAAATCCTACAAAAATGGCAAATATTACTACTGCAATAGTTGAAGTTGTTCTCTGACCAGTAAAATCTAAGAACGGATTGTTTGGTAATAATTCAAGAATTTGTTGTGGTAGTGTATTCGCTGTAAGTTGCTTCGCCTCACTACTAATTTCATTTCCTCGTGCATATTCTGCACTACCTAAATCGATACTTGAAGCATCAAGGCCAAATACAATGGCATAAAAAATACCTACAACGGCTGCAATAGCGACAGTACCAATTAAAAACATAAAAATATAAGAACCTATCTTAGCAAATTTATCGCCAATTTGTATCTTACTAAATGCTGAAACAATAGAAATAAAAATAAGAGGCATAACAATCATTTGTAATAATGTCACATAGCCATCTCCAACGATGCTAAACCAATCAGTTGTAGTTTCAAGCACTTTAGAATTAACACCATAAATAAGGTGTAAAATAATACCATATACAATTCCTAATCCTAGAGCGGTAAAGACTCGTTTAGGGAATGATACATGTTTTTTAGCCATAATGAATAAGCCGATAATGAAAATCAACATTATGACAATATTAATAATTGAAAATAATGTTCCCATATAATGATTCTCCTTTTATTAGTTAAATCCGACACATTTCATAAGAATAGTATTAAATATATAATAATTCAATACTTTAAATAACATAAATTACTAAATATTTTTACAAATTAATTATAAATAGACATTAAATGAGTATTAAAACAAAAAAACAGGATCGAAATCTTTTTAATTTCAATCCTGTTTTAGTAAATAGCACTATATACAATTGTTACATTAAAGATTAAATAGTCTAGCTAAGAATCCTTTTTTCTCATTTGAAGATGAAACATAAGTTTGATGTTCTTTTAAATTATCAATCGCTTGTTGATTGTTATCATTAATTTCTTTAACTAAATTATTTTTAGTATAATCAGATTGTTCTTTTTGAGCAGTTTGAATGGCTTGTTGTGATGTTTGGATGGCAGCTAATGACTCATTATTTGCTTTCAATTTTTCAGTAATTTGACTTTGTAATTCTTTAAGTTCATTTTGCTGTTGATGAACTTGAGTAATCATCTGACCTAACATTTGACGTTCTTCACGCATTTTTTGTATTTCCGTACGTAAGTCTTCTACCAATTGTGTGACGCCTTGATCAGCTGGTAACTGTTGTTGGTCTTCTTTAACGATAACTTGTAAAAAATCTTTTTCTTTTTCTAATTCTTCGAAAGCTAAATCATAGCTATTTGTTTGTTTTACCTTTTCTGCAATATCTTGGAAAAGTTCAATATCTTCTTCTTTAAAGTCTGTAGCCTCACGACCACGATATTCAGTCTTACTAAGTTGATATCCTCGTTCTTCTAAATGTTGGACGATTTTGCGGACTTGTTTTTCACTTAGTTTGACACGTTGAGCGAATTCTTTAGTTAACATAATTTGAAGTCCTTTCGTATCTATAGAATATTGTTCATTTACACTGACGTTTGTCTTCGGTTAGTGACACGTCAGTCTAACCTCGCATATTAGTTTAACCTTTTATATCGCGCTTTTCAAGTGTTCTATCAAGGTAAACGTAAATTCATCTTTTCTAAAAGGGGGTATATAATATCTCTAGAAATTCCATTCGCAAATACATATTTGAGAATATAATTAGATTTCACACTAGCAGGATAGATGTCTTTTGTAAGTTCAATGTTAGATTTAATAAATAAGTCAGTACGTATAGGTGTTTCTTCAAACGTATAGTTAGGATGCAAATAATCAATGTCATATTGTTGTTCAAAGTCATTTTCTAATAAGGTATGATGACGTCGTTTAATTAATTGATTATCTAATATACTATTATCAAGTTTCGGGACTTCAATCATTAAAAAGTTAATATCTCTAGCATGTACTTTATTAGATAATATATTTAGGTGAGTTTCAACTTCATTTAAAGTTTGAGATATGATTTCATCATAGTTTGAATCAACTACAGCTAATAAGTGGACTAAAAAGGCTGAATTTGTTGTTGCCTCGTAGTGCGCTGTAGCCAAACTGATTATATTTTCTTTCTCAATACCAACAATAAAAACATAATCATTTTCTGTTTTATTATTCTGTAAGGACCGTTTTGTGATAATGCTGTCTTCAAAAAAATCAACATCTAATTGTTTATTATAAAACTCGACGGCTTTTTGATAATAAGCGTCTTCTAAAGAATGAATAGTGTGAAATTTCATAGCGATCTCCCCGCATCATATTTTTTTAAGTATAGCACATTTGTAAAGTAGCACATCATAATACAAAATATATTAAAAAACTTCTTTCAAAGTTATAAATGATTCACACTTTACTTTGAAAGAAGCATATATTAATTTTTGACTGTTAATTTGTAAGAAATTATATTCATTTAACAATCGACATGAATAAATACAATGAATGGTTAAACTTATTTTTAAGATTTTGGACCCTTAGACTCATTAGCGTAATGAGTGATATCAACTTCTTCATAAGCTGCGTTGTTTTTTTCAACTTCATTATGTGAAGAAGCGTCTTTTCTAGCGATTACTAAAAATTTGCCATCAAGCATATCTTTTTTATATTGTTCTGCTTGGTTATCAGATAGTTTGAAATTATTCAATACAGCTTCTTCACCATCTTCACCGGTTAATAAGCGTGACATGCGATCACTGAATGAACCACTTGTTGCTATAAGTGTTACTTGAGAATTATGTAAATCATCTAAATGTAATTTAGATTTACTGATAACAAATATCTCATTTTCTGAATATCCTTCTGCTTTTTTCTTTTCAATCACATTGTAAATTTGATTTTCATTATCTATAACTGTAATATCTGGCATATTCATCGTCCTCCATCATTTCATGCTACTTTTAAATATTTATACCCTAATGAATAGATATAAAACGTTTCTATATAATTATATAATTAAACATATGTGTTTTACAAATACAGTTTTTTTATATGATATTAAACGCTTACATTTATAAGTAGTGTGATTACAAGGATAAACTCTCCATCAGTTATTGAAAATAAGCTTAAAATTTGCTATTATCATTAAATAATTTATATTGCTCATATAATCTGAAGAATATGGCTTTAGAAGTTTCTACCGTGTTGCCATAAACAACGCGACTATGAGTTCAAGTACAAAGGTAAGGAAGTTAATGAGAAGTTTGAGGATTGGCTAAGATGTCTTATACTATATTATCATTTGTATAATGTAAAGTAGTGTTTATCATCTATAAATCTAAATTATTTACTTCTAAGTTACAAATGAATGTGTATCGTACTTGTTCACTTATAGATCCTGAAACTAGATAAAAGTTTCGGGTTTTTTTATATAAAGTTTAGGAGGTTTTGAAGTGGAAGCGCTCGAACAAAAAGTCAAGGAAGATGGCGTAGTCATTGATGAAAAAATATTAAAAGTTGATGGATTTTTAAATCATCAAATTGATGCCAAATTAATGTATGAAGTGGGTCAAACATTTTATAAACAATTTAAGGATAAAGGGATTACGAAAATTTTAACTATTGAGGCTTCCGGTATTGCTCCTGCAATCATGGCTGCATTACATTTCGATGTGCCATGCTTATTTGCAAAAAAAGCAAAGCCAAGTACTTTAAAAGATGGATTTTACAGTACTGATATCCATTCATTTACTAAAAATAAAACAAGTACAGTGATTGTATCAGAAGAATTTTTAGGGTCTGAAGATAAAGTATTAATTATTGATGATTTCTTAGCAAATGGTGATGCTTCACTTGGATTGTACGACATTGCACAACAAGCTAAAGCAGAAACAGTAGGCATAGGAATTGTTGTAGAAAAAAGTTTCCAAGATGGACGACAAAGATTGGAAGAGGCTGGTTTAACTGTTTCTTCATTATGTAAAGTTGCTTCCTTAACAGGGAATAAAGTGACTTTACTAGGTGAAGATGAATGAAAAATTTAATTTTAAGTGTACAACATTTATTAGCAATGTATGCAGGTGCTATTTTAGTACCTATCATTGTAGGAACAAGTTTAAAATTCTCACCTGAAGAGATTGCTTATTTAATTACAGTAGATATTTTTATGTGTGGAGTAGCTACATTTTTACAAGCAAATAAGATTACTGGTACAGGGCTACCTATTGTTTTAGGATGTACATTTACTGCTGTAGCACCTATGATTTTAATTGGACAGACTAAAGGTTTAGACGTGTTATATGGATCATTGTTCCTATCAGGTATCTTAGTTGTGATCATTGCTCCATTCTTTTCTTATTTAGTTAAATTTTTCCCACCTGTTGTTACAGGTAGTGTAGTTACAATTATCGGAATTAACTTAATGCCCGTTGCTATGAATTATCTTGCTGGTGGTCAAGGCGCTAAAGATTATGGTAACCCTAAAAATCTAATTTTAGGTGGAGTGACACTTATTGTTATCTTACTATTACAACGATTTACAACGGGATTCTTAAAATCTATTGCAATTTTGATTGGTTTAGTTATAGGCACTATATTGGCTAGTATCTTTGGATTAGTTAATATTAGCCAAGTTGGTGACGCACATTGGCTCGGTATTCCACGACCATTCCGTTTCTCAGGATTTGGCTTTGATTTCGGTGCAACATTAGTGTTTACAATTGTAGCAATTGTAAGTCTGATTGAATCAACTGGTGTATATCATGCATTAAGTGAAATCACTGGTCGTAAGCTAGAACGTAAAGATTTTCGTAAAGGTTACACTGCGGAAGGTCTAGCCATCATTTTAGGATCAATCTTTAATTCTTTCCCTTATACAGCTTATTCGCAAAATGTAGGACTTGTTTCACTTTCTGGAGCTAAGAAAAATAAAGTCATATACGGAATGGTAGTCTTACTTTTAATAAGTGGTTGTATACCTAAACTAGGTGCTCTGGCTAATATTATTCCTTTACCTGTATTAGGCGGTGCAATGATTGCTATGTTTGGTATGGTAATGGCTTATGGGGTAAGTATTTTAGGAAATATTGATTTCAAAAATCAAAATAATTTATTAATTATTGCTGTATCAGTCGGACTTGGTACAGGAATTAGTGCTGTACCTCAAGCATTTAAAGCTTTAGGAGAACAGTTCGCTTGGTTAACTCAAAATGGTATTGTTTTAGGAGCAATCTCTGCTATTATTCTTAATTTCTTTTTTAACGGTATAAAGTATAAACAAAACGACGAAAATGTGAAATAATAAGATTAACTATATAAAAAATGGAGGCTGTGTTATAAATGTGGGAAAATAAGTTTGCTAAAGAATCATTAACTTTTGACGATGTTTTGTTAATTCCAGCTGCATCAGACGTATTACCAAATGATGTTGATTTAAGCGTAGAATTATCAGATAAAATTAAATTAAATATTCCAGTTATTTCTGCTGGTATGGATACAGTAACTGAATCTAAAATGGCTATTGCTATGGCACGTCAAGGTGGTTTAGGTGTCATCCATAAAAACATGGGCATTGAAGAGCAAGCTGATGAAGTACAAAAAGTAAAACGTTCAGAAAATGGTGTTATTACGAATCCATTCTTCTTAACACCAGATGAAAGTGTTTATGAAGCAGAAGCATTAATGGGTAAATATCGTATTTCAGGTGTGCCTATTGTAAAAGATGAAGAATCAAGAACACTCGTTGGTATTATTACAAACCGTGACTTACGTTTTATTGAAGATTTCTCAATTAAAATTTCAGATGTGATGACTAAAGAAAATTTAATTACAGCTCCAGTTGGTACAACATTAGATGAAGCAGAAGCAATCCTTCAAAAGCATAAAATTGAAAAATTACCATTAGTAGAAAATGGTCGTTTAGAAGGTCTCATCACAATTAAAGATATAGAAAAAGTACTTGAATTCCCTCATGCAGCGAAAGATGAGCATGGCCGTTTACTTGCAGCAGCAGCTATCGGTACATCTAAAGATACTGAAATTCGTGCACAAAAACTTGTAGAAGCAGGAGTAGATGCGTTAATTATTGATACAGCGCATGGACATTCTAAAGGTGTGATTGAGCAAGTCAAAAAAATGAAAGATAAATATCCTGACCTTACAATTATTGCAGGAAATGTTGCAACTGCTGAAGCGACACGCGCTTTATTTGAAGCAGGTGCAGACGTGGTTAAAGTAGGTATTGGACCAGGATCAATCTGTACAACACGTGTCGTTGCAGGTGTAGGTGTACCACAAATTACTGCAGTATATGACTGTGCTACTGAAGCACGTAAACATGGTAAAGCGATTATTGCTGACGGTGGTATTAAATTCTCTGGTGATATTATTAAAGCATTAGCGGCTGGTGGTCATGCTGTTATGTTAGGTAGCTTATTAGCTGGTACTGAAGAAAGCCCAGGCGCTACTGAAGTCTTCCAAGGTAGACAATATAAAGTATATCGTGGAATGGGTTCTCTTGGAGCCATGGAAAAAGGGTCAAATGATCGTTACTTCCAAGAAGATAAATCTCCTAGAAAATTTGTTCCAGAAGGTATTGAAGGTCGCACAGCTTATAAAGGACCATTACAAGATACCATTTATCAACTTATGGGTGGAGTAAGAGCTGGTATGGGTTATACTGGTTCACCAAACTTAAAAGTATTGCGTGAAGAAGCACAATTCACACGTATGGGCCCTGCAGGTTTAGCGGAAAGTCATCCACATAACATACAAATTACTAAAGAATCACCAAACTATTCATTTTAATGTAAGGTGAGCAAGAAGCGATTAAATTAAGAAAGTACGCTTTTCTATAAATTGTTTATAGAGGTTGAAATTATTTATTGTCTTTATAAATATGAAAAGCGTCTTTCTATTGTTTACATAAATTAATTTAAAGGAGATTTACTATTATGGAAATGGCTAAAGAACAAGAGTTAATTCTTGTCTTAGATTTCGGTAGTCAATATAACCAGTTAATTACACGTCGTATTCGTGAAATGGGCGTTTACAGTGAATTACACGATCATGAAATTTCTATAGATGAAATTAAACGTATGAATCCTAAAGGTATTATTCTTTCAGGAGGTCCAAATTCTGTTTATGAAGAAGGTTCATTTACGATTGATCCTGAAATTTATAATTTAGGTATTCCAGTGTTAGGTATTTGTTACGGTATGCAACTTACAACCAAACTATTAGGCGGTAAAGTTGAACGTGCAAATGAACGTGAATATGGTAAAGCAATTATTAAAGCAAAATCTGATGAGTTATTCTTTGGTTTACCAGAAGAACAAACAGTGTGGATGAGTCATTCAGATAAAGTCATTGAAATTCCTGAAGGTTTTGAAGTTATTGCTGATAGCCCAAGTACAAATTATGCTGCTATCGAAGATAAAAAACGTCGTATTTATGGTGTGCAATTCCACCCAGAAGTACGTCATACAGAATACGGTAATGATTTACTAAGAAATTTTGTCCGTCGTGTATGTAATTGTACAGGTGAATGGACAATGGAAAACTTCATTGAAATTGAAATCGAAAAAATTCGTGAACGTGTAGGCAATCGTAAAGTATTATGTGCCATGAGCGGTGGTGTAGATTCATCAGTTGTTGCAGTATTATTGCATAAGGCCATTGGTGATCAATTAACATGTATTTTTGTAGACCATGGTTTACTTCGTAAAGGCGAAGGCGATATGGTAATGGAACAATTCGGTGAAGGCTTTGATATGAATATTATTCGTGTAAATGCCAAAGAACGTTTTATGGAAAAACTAAAAGGCGTTTCTGATCCAGAAAAAAAACGTAAAATCATTGGTAATGAATTTGTATATGTGTTTGATGATGAAGCGGCTAAATTAACAGATGTTGATTTCTTAGCACAAGGTACACTTTACACAGATGTGATTGAATCAGGTACAAAAACAGCGCAAACAATTAAATCTCACCATAATGTAGGTGGATTACCTGAAGACATGGAATTTGAATTGATTGAACCTATTAATACATTATTTAAAGATGAAGTTCGTGCCTTAGGTATTGAATTAGGTATCCCTGAACATTTAGTATGGAGACAACCATTCCCAGGTCCTGGTTTAGGTATTCGTGTGTTAGGTGAAATTACGGAAGATAAATTAGAAATCGTTCGTGAATCTGATGCGATTTTACGTGAAGTGATTCGAGAAGAAGGTCTTGAAAGAGAGATTTGGCAATACTTCACAGTACTACCAGGTATTCAATCTGTAGGTGTTATGGGTGATTATCGTACGTATGATCATACAGTAGGTATTCGTGCTGTAACATCAATTGATGGTATGACAAGTGATTTTGCACGTATCGATTGGGAAGTATTACAAAAAATTTCTAGTCGTATAGTTAATGAAGTAGACCATGTAAACCGTGTCGTCTATGACATTACTTCTAAGCCACCAAGCACTATAGAATGGGAGTAGCCCATTAAAAAAAGCGAGCATTTTCGTGAGAAATGCTCGCTTTTTTTTATTAAATTCAATAATTTGGACGTTTATGCTAATTTCTTTTTGATTGAAATGATTATCGTCTTTGTTGTAATGATGTTCTATGGTGTACTTTTTGAAGAATATATTGATACACCATCAATGATATGAATAACCATGAAAAACTAAAAAATATGCCGCCAACTACGTCAGTGAGATAGTGAGCATGGAAGTATAATCTTGAAAATAAAATACCTAACCATACTACAATTAACACCGTATTTATTATGCGTTTTACCCAGATAGTTCCTAATTTAGGGATAAGTACAAAAATAAGAGCAAAAATAACAATCGTACTTGTTAAAGCATGTCCGCTTGGGAATGAAAATCCTGCATCAATTGTTAAGTGATCATAAGGTCTTGAATGATGAATGATGTCTTTTAACGCAATACCTATGATACCTGCTGAAGCTACTGTTGTCGGTAACCATATTGCTAATAAGAAGCGTCGCTTAATTAAAACAATAGTTGCGATGATAAGGGTCAGGGTAATAAAGGTTGCAATATCACCGTATGATGCTAGAAACGTCATAAAGTCATTGAACCAATTACCTTTGAAATTCATTTTTGGTTCGCCAAATGTGTTTAAGAACCAATAGAATGATTGTAAATCTAATATATGTGTCCATAACGACTTAGTAAAAACCGAAAAAATAGTTATTAAAAAAATGAGACTACTTATTATAAATGAAATGGTTAATGTATATTGTTTATTTTGCATCAGTACTATACCTTTCTTTATTTTAATCTAGTTTAACTTGTTAAAGCGCTAAAGTTATCGATACAAAGAATGATTTAATATTAAAATAAATTTAAAGACAAAAAAGCTAAGGTAATCACAAAAATATGATAGTCATCCTTCATTATTCAAAAAAAGCAAATAAAATATTAAAAAACTTTACAAAAAAATTAAGCGTTTTCACAGAATTGTTACATGAATATTGAACAAAATATGTTATTTTATAAGTAATGAAGTAAATTCATTTTATCCGTGAGAGTTTGGGACATACTTTATCGTCTCAAACTCTTTTTATATATTAGAAATTTGACTTTTAGTTGATATTTTCATATATTGTATTTAATATGCATTAAATTATACATAGGTTTATATCAAGCAATGAGGCAAAAAGTATCATTTACTTTATTGTTTAATTGAAGGGTAAAACTAATGTACTTAAATCTAAATTATAGGTTGCTTAAAGAGCATTAATAAATATATTGAATGAGCATAAAAGAAGCCTACAATAGATAGTCGTCCTTTTTAATAGGATAAAACTAAACTATTGTAGGTGTTTTATTATATTATAAGCAATAGTTATATATAGGTTACAGTTTAAAAGTGGAGGAATGATAATGTTAAGTATGAGTAGTTTACTTATATTATTTTTTATAACGCTTATTATGGCAGCGTTAAGTGGGTTGATTGTTTTAATCCCCTCAGTTCCAGTTAAATACATAAGATTTCACTTAGCTTTACTTCTATTGCCAGTTATTGTAGGTATTGTAGGGTTAGTGACTATAAATGAAAGAGAAGTTATTGGCATATTTGCCTTAGATAAACTTGCTTGGTTAGTAGGTGCTTTTGTTTTAGCGTTAGGTTTTATTATTCAAAAGTTTTCAACGCGTTATTTATTAGGAGATCACAATTATCGTAAGTATTTTCCTTTATATACATTTATAACTGTTTTTGCTTCACTAGGATGGTTAAGCAATGACTTACGTTTAATGACTTTATGCTGGGGATTAACGTTATTTTGTTTAACGCAACTAATTAGATTGAATAAAACTTGGAAAGTTCCAGCGGAGGCAGCAAAAGTTTCTGCACGTTCCTTTATTATTGGATGGTTAGCGCTATTAATTGCGGTTATTTTGCTATACATAGGAACAGGAGAATGGACAATCGATCCTTCTCAAAATTATGACTATGCTCTAAATCATGGTTTAAAATTAGTTATTGATTTATTGCTTGTTGTTGCTGTTATTATTCCAGCTGCGCAATATCCATTTCAGAGTTGGTTAATTGAATCAGTTGTTGCGCCTACACCTGTATCAGCTATTATGCATGCCGGTATAGTTAATGCGGGGGGCATTATTTTAACGCGTTTTTCACCGATATTTGATAATTCTATTGCTCTTACAATATTATTAATTATTTCTAGTATTTCAGTATTGATTGGTTCGGGCATTAGTTTAGTACATGTTGATTATAAACGACAACTTGTTGGATCAACGATGAGTCAAATGGGTTTTATGCTCGTTCAATGTGCAATGGGTGTTTATTCAGCTGCGATTATCCATTTAATATTGCATGGTATATTTAAAGCTACATTATTCTTACAATCAGGCTCAGTTGTCAGACGATTTAATATACCAACTCCACCTAATATTAAGAAATCATATGGATGGATAATACTTGGAAGAGCTCTTGCATTGATTATTGCAATTGTATTTTTTATGACAAGTAACCATAGCCCATATATTTTGATTAGTGCATTTATCTTAGCTTGGTCTATCTCTGTATCATGGAATCAACTTGTAGCATTAAATAAAGGAGTAATGGGACGCTTTATAGGTATTACAATGATTGTAGTTGTTGCAATGGTTTATATTGTGACTCATCAAGTATTTGTTAATATACTCCATCATGTATATATGGCTCCTGCCCATCCACCGTTAATTAGTATTATCATTAGTATTGCAATTTTAATGCTAGGTAGTATTTTTAGTATTTGGGTCGCTCGCCATCGTACATCTACAGCCTTTGCTAAAGTTTACTTATGGTTAATTAAAATTGGAGAAGCTAAATTTAAATCTGTAGAAAGCCATCCAAATTATTTAAAGAAATATTTATAAGAGGTGAACATTTACATGACTATTAATATAGAAGACGTTGTTCAATCTGCACGTCGTGTGATTACGCCACTTTCACCAATTTCAATCTTTGCAGCACGTAATCCATGGGAAGAACTTGAGTATCAAACCTTTGATCAAGTTGCACAATGGTTTAAACATGTGCGTGATATTGATTTATATCCAAGCCATGCTTCTGTAATGACAGCGCTTGAAAATGGTGAGATTGATAAACATATCGTTGAAGAAGAAGTACAACAAGCTATTCAATCTTATAAGACGGATATTCCTAAGACTCATGTGGATACGTACTGCAAAAATGCTATGAATATTAAAGATATTCCGAGAGATTTAATTACTAAAGAAGCCTATCTGAAATTAGAAGTCTCAAAACTCAAAAAAGTATTCGAAAATGAGTCATTTGCTTATGCACGTTCAAAAAGTGCAAATGCATTTAATGCTAAAGGCGAATCTTTAATGGATGAGTTAAATACTCATATTATTAAATGGTCAAAATTATATTTAGATACTTTCCAATCAAGTTGGACAATGCCTAAACGCGAAGAAGGGTTCTATGTAGCCTGGTTACATTTAGCGAAATATGATCCAATGTTGACTAAAACTCAACGTAAAATGATTAAGATGTTGCCACACAACTATGAAGACGCATTAATCATGGCACTTAATCATCTAGATATTGCTGAAAATGAATATGAATTTTATTTAACTGGACATCTTTTATCGTTACCAGGTTGGGCAGGTATGATGTATTATCGTGCTGAAAAACATGAACATGAAAAAGACTTATTAACTCAATATCTTGCAATACGCCTTACAATGGAATGTATTCTATTAGATACTGAAAAAATGAGCCGTCCGGCAGTCTTAAATGTTGAAAAAAGAATAAAAGAACTTGTGAGTAAATGGTTATATTATGGTGAAATGACGATTGATGAATGGGCTGAGATGTCTATTGAGGGTCAAATTGAACACTTGAAGTTTGCTCATGATTTTAATCCATTATACTTCAAGAAATTATGGTTAGAGGCTTGGGAAGAAACTCATGAACGCAAACTTGTTGAGATGATTTACGATAAATCGGTCAAGCGTGACAAACAACCTACAAAAGTACAACTTGCATTTTGTATCGATGTACGTTCTGAACCATTTCGTCGTCATTTAGAAAATCAAGGGCCATTTGAAACTATAGGAATTGCAGGTTTCTTTGGTTTACCTATACGAAAAAAAGCATTAGATGAACAGTTTAGTCATGATTCTTTACCAGTGATGGTACCTCCTGCATATACTATTAAAGAATATGCAGAGCGACATGCATTAAATACGTATAATCAACAGCAACATTCCATTACATCCATGTTTTATACTTTTAAATTAATGAAGAATAATGTGCTACCTAGTTTATTATTGCCAGAATTAAGTGGGCCATTTTTAAGTTTAAATACACTTGCAAGTACATTAATGCCAAAGAAAACAGGCGTATTTATTCGTAAATTGACTAAAAATTGGTTAAAAAAACCGAATGCTAAGCTAACGATTGATAGAGATCATCATGTACATAGTGATTTGCCTGTTGGATTTACTGAAGAAGAACAAATTGCTTTTACGAAACAAGCGTTACAATTAATGGATTTAACTACAAATTTTGCGCCATTAGTAGTACTTGGAGGGCATGGAAGCGAAACAAATAATAATCCCTACCATGCATCATTAGAATGTGGTGCTTGTGGAGGAGCTTCAAGTGGATTTAATGCGAAATTACTTGCCATGATGTGCAATTTACCTTTAGTACGTCAAGGGTTAGCCGCTGAAGGCATTCATATTCCGGATGAGACAGTATTTGTTGCTGCAGAACATAAAACATCAATTGATGAATTAGAATGGATTTACGTTCCCTCATTAACATCAGAAGCAAAGAAAGCATTTGATATTTTAGAAGAAGCCATGCCACGTGTAAGTTATCATGCAAATTTAGAACGTCTTGCTCAATTACCTCGTTTAAGCGATAGAGAATTGAAACATCCAATTGCGGAAGCACATCGCTTTGCAAATGATTGGAGCGAAATCCGTCCAGAATGGGGCTTAGCACGTAATGCAGAATTTATTATTGGGCAACGAAGTATTACAGAAGGTAGTAATTTAGAAGGACGTGCATTTTTACATAATTATGATTATGCGAAAGATCCTGATGGTCAATTACTAAATACAATTATTTCTGGTCCAGCACTCGTTGCACAGTGGATTAACCTACAGTATTATGCCTCTACAGTGGCACCACATTTTTATGGTAGCGGTAATAAAACAACACAGTCTGTCACTTCTGGTGTTGGCGTTATGCAAGGGAACTCAAGTGATTTATTAGCTGGATTGCCATGGCAGTCTGTGATGGCAGGAGACAATAAAATTTATCACGCTCCAATTCGATTATTAGTCGTGATTCAAGCACCAGATCGTTATATACAACGTTTACTTAATGATAATATTAAGTTTAAACAAAAAGTCGATCATCAATGGGTACGTCTTGCAAGTATTGATGAAAAGGGTAGTTTTAAAGATTGGTAAGCTATTCGATTTTAATTTAAAAAATGATACACTAATGTTAATTAAACATTAGGAGATTTGTTATAGCAATGACGAAATCGAAAGGTATGTATGAAGCAGAAATTAGTAAAGCAATTACGCAATGGGAAAAAGATTTTCTTGGACGTGGTTCGTTGTCAGTAAAGACAGATATTCTACGAGATATGATTATCGTCAACTTACAAGGTATTTTGACGCCTGCGGAGTATCGTGTATGTGAAACTCAAGAGGGATTACTTAACATTAAACGTACACGCTCAGAACTGGTGGAATCTGGACAAGATGATTTAATGCAACTTGTTTTCAAAATCACAGGTACTGAAGTTAAAAGCTTCCATAGTGATTTAAGTACAATTACTGGTGAACGTATTATTGTTTTTAAATTAGATAAGAACCTTGAAAAATCACTTTAAAATAAAATGTTATAAGTACGAGAAGAGATTAGGAAATGTTATATAAAATACTTCCTAATCTCTTTTTTTACAAGCGAATTTTTATCATTTATTGTAAAATCTAACTAACATTAAAAGAGAGATAGAGATGCGAACGAATCAATTCAATCAGAACCTCTTACTCATTATCATTTGTCCGACTATTCTGATGCTAGAGGTATAAAAGGGCAATACGATCAATGAGTTAAGTTAAGTAGTCAACATATTGATGAATGAATTGTGTGATACATCTTCAAACTTTAATGAATATGAAGAACGGATATATTATTTGAAAGAGTTTTCATAAAATATTAGGATCAAATGTAGTAAAGGAAAAACAAATATGAAAAATAAATTAGAAGTATCGCCAACTAAAACTATTTCTATATTTGTTGTTGGATTAATTATTTTTATAATAACGGCAATGAATGTCATTTATCATACCACACTAATGCAAAAATTAGATTTAAACTCATTACATGAGTTGACCAACTATTTTGGTAAACCTAGAAGACACTATGACGGTACAATTTGGCATAAAATGATGACGTTTTGTGCTAATTTTGGAGAAGTAAAATCCATTCTCTACATAACGTTATTTTTAGCACTTATCTTAATCTTTAAAAATTATAAACTTTCATTGTGGTTATTAGTTACGATTTATACAGGAACTTATGTTAATTTTTTAATTAAACAAATAATAGCTCGTCCTCGTCCGTATAACCATCTTTTAGTAGACCATGGATATTCATTTCCAAGTGGTCATTCAAATGCCAGTACATTATTTGCTTTAGCTATACTCTTAGTTGTTATTCCACTTATTAAAAACAAAGCGATACGATATAGTATTGCTATAGTTGTCGTTATATTTTGGATAGGCGTATTAAGTTGTAGGTTATATTTCCACGCTCACTATCTAACTGATGTCATTGGTGGTTTTTCGTTAGGAATGATTTGGGTTGCTTTATTTTCAATGACGTTACCACTCTTTAATATTAAATTAAGAAAGAAGTAAAGCTTAAGTTTCATAACATAAGTATTTTAAAAAGGGGAGAATACTATGAAAATCAAATCACCACATCCGATTTATTTAGAAGGTTCAAGAAAAGAAGCGATATTATTACTTCATTCATTTACAGGAACTGTTCGTGATGTAAAACCATTAGCTAAGGCGCTTAATGAAGAAAACTTCACATGCTTTGCACCAAATTATCAGGGACATGGCTTACCTTTAGACCAATTTACTCAATTTACGATTCAGGATTGGTGGAATGATGTATTAGAAGGGTATCAATTTTTAAAAAATAAAGGGTTTGACACTATTTTTGTAACGGGGATCTCACTAGGGGGACTATTTACATTAAAGTTAGCTGAGTTATTTGATGTTTCTAAAATAGTAGTGATGTCTGCACCAAGTGAAAAAGAAGAAAAAAGTATTGCATGGCGTATGGAACGTTATGGTCAGCGCATGAATCAATTATTGAAATTTGATGAAATTACTTCACAACAACAACTTGGAACAATTCAAGACTATCAACCACATATCGCAGAATTTAAAGCATTTATTGAGATAATTTCTAATAAATTAAAACGTATACATGTTCCCGCTCGTATTTTGTATGGCGGTAATGATGATGCCTTTTATCAAAATAGTGCCCATTATATTTTTAATCATATTGATAGTAATAACAAAGATTTAACATGTCATCCGTTAAGTCGTCATTTAATGACTTATGGAGATGGACATGAAGACGTTATCACTCAAGTTGTAACTTTTTTTAAATCTGAATAAAGGAGTAATAAGATGAAACGTACATTCTTACTTATATATACAACGGTTTCTGGAACTACTTATAAAGAATTTAAAACGTTCCAAGATGGTCCAGACTATGACACATGCATACAGCGTATTATTGATGAATTTGATGAATTGGCTTATTTATTTCTAAAAGATGACTCACAAGTTCATTACATTAATGTTGATCATATCGAAAGTTTGAATATTCAAGAAGTAGATGAAGGTCAATCCATAATATATGATTTTGAAAAATAAATGTAACAGTAAGTTTAAACGATAAGAATAGTTGAGAGATGTCATTTACATCTATTCTTATCTTTTTTAATACTCATTTATATGCATATTGCACTATTTGGTCAGACGTGTTAGAGTAGAACTTAATCGCACACACGCTTTAACGCGTTAAAGGGAGATAGAAAATGAGTAATCAATCGCAATGGAAAACATCAACCGGATTTATTCTAGCAAGTGCTGGTTCTGCTATAGGATTAGGCGCAATGTGGAAGTTTCCATATATGGCTGGCATTTATGGTGGCGGCGCTTTTTTATTTTTATTTTTAATCTTTACTATTTTTGTAGGATTACCGTTACTGATTATGGAATTTACGGTAGGAATAATGGGGCGCACTTATACGACTCGAATTTATAGTAAATTAACAGGAAAAAAATGGTTAAATATTATTGGGTGGAATGGAAATTTAGCTGTTTTTATTTTATTCGGCTTTTATAGTGTTATCGGTGGCTGGATTGTTATATATATTGGGAATGTGTTTTTACAATTATTATCTGTTGAACATACGTCATTAACTCAAATTAAATTTGAAAACATAATTAGTAACCCGTGGTTAACTGTGTTGGGACAGGGCATTTTTATTCTTTTAACAATGATCATCGTTATGCTAGGTGTAGAAAAAGGTTTAGAGAAAGCTTCTAAAATGATGATGCCCTTATTATTTGTTTTTCTAATTATTGTTGTTGCTAAATCATTGACATTAGACGGAGCATTAGAGGGCGTTCGCTATATATTACAACCGAGAATAGAAGATATTTCAGTTAAAGGTGTCTTATTTGCATTAGGTCAATCGTTCTTTACACTATCCTTAGGCACGACAGGTATGATTACATATGCGAGTTATGCGCCTAAGGAAATGACGATTAAATCTTCCGCCATTTCAATTGTTATTATGAATATTTTAGTTTCTGTATTAGCAGGACTTGCAATATTCCCAGCTTTAAAAACATTTGGTTATGCACCTCAAGAAGGACCAGGACTCTTATTTAAAGTGTTACCGTTAGTATTTAATCAAATGGGCTTTGGTATTGTATTTTATTTAATTTTCTTAATTCTATTTTTATTTGCGGCATTAACGTCTTCTATTTCTTTATTGGAATTAAATGTCTCAAATTTCACTAAAAATGATAATACTAAACGAAAAGCTATATCAGTTATTGCAAGTATATTAGTATTTATTATTAGTATCCCAGCAACACTATCATTTAGCAGTTTAAGTGGAATTAAGTTTGGAGCGGGTACAATTTTTGATAATATGGATTTTATCGTATCGAATATCTTGATGCCATTAGGAGCATTAGGAACGACATTAGTTGTAGGTCAATTACTAGATAAACAAGCATTAAAAGAGAGCTTTGGGAAAGATAAATTTAAACTTTTTGTTCCATGGTATATTTTAATTAAATATATTATGCCAGTTATTATTATATTAGTTTTTATTGTTCAATTATTTTAATATTAACAAGAATAAACAGAGTCTAGGATACAAATTGTTGTTCTAGACTCTGTTTAGCATAATGATAATTGAATTACATATTTTCAAACGTAACATCTTGTTTATGTAATTCTTTTAATAATTTTTCAGGAATTGAAGAATTATTAATAGTGACATGTTTAAATATACAATCTTTTATTTTTACATTTTCAAAATGACACAAATCCATAGTGACGTTTTCAAAAATCACTTTTTTAAACGTGACGTTATCAAATTTTACATTACGTATATTGCTATTTTTAAAAATGGAATGTTCAATCGTTAATGTATTAAAATGATTTTCATCAAATGAAGTAACGGTTAAATTTGATTTACTAATAAGCGTCTTGAAAAAATTTACATTTTCAAAGATACTTTTATCAAAATTACAATTGATCATTTTTGAATTTGAAATAGAGCTTACATTCTTAAAAATACCTTCACTAAAATCACAATGTTTAAAGTGACTTTTATTTACTTCAATTTCGTCGTACATTGAGTTTCTAAAAGTACTATTTTTATAATTTAAATTTTTATAGTCATCCTTAGTAAAGACGGATAAAGATAAGTCTGCTTTAGATGTCATCATCGAGTCTCCTTTGTACGTTGATTCATCGTAAAATTTAATTCATTTCCAGTGGTTCACTTTTATCATAACATGAGTATTTAAAAGCAATAACTAATTACATTTTACATAAAGAATCTAGCTTTTTGCAATAAGATATAAGTTAGCGTATAATTCATAGCGGTTGAGTAAGAATTAAAATTAAATATTGGAAATGAATATGATGATAGAAAGTAGGTATGTTCAGACATTACGTGAGTGTATTGAACGAAAGATATGATTACTTATGATTTAATAGGACAAACGCCACTAGTATTATTAGAAAGTTTTAGCGATGAACATGTACAAATTTATGCGAAGTTAGAACAATTTAATCCTGGTGGAAGTATTAAAGATCGACTAGGGAAATATCTTGTAGAAACTGCGCTAAAAGAAAAACGTGTTGTAAAAGGAGATACCATCGTTGAAGCTACAGCTGGTAATACAGGAATTGGATTAGCAATGGCCGCTAATCGTTATCATTTAAAATGTGTGATTTTTGCCCCAGAAGGATTTTCAGAAGAAAAAATTTCAATTATGCGAGTATTGGGTGCTGAAATCAAACGAACACCTAAAAACAAGGGAATGATTGGTGCACAAAAAGAAGCGCGTCATTATGCTGACAAATACGATGCAGTATATATGAACCAGTTTGAAACTGAACATAATCCAGAAGCCTATACGCATACACTTGGAAAAGAAATTACAGAGGCATTACCACACATTGATTATTTTGTAGCTGGTGCTGGATCTGGAGGAACGTTTACCGGTGTAGCTAAACATTTACAACAATTTAATGTTAAAAATATTATTGTTGAACCTGAAGGCTCAGTCTTGAATGGTGGCAAAGCACATGCTCATGATATTGAAGGTATTGGCTCTGAAAAATGGCCGGTATTTTTAGAAAAATCTATCGTTGATGATATTATTACAGTTAGTGATAATCAAGGATTTGAAAATGTAAAACGATTAGCTAAACAAGAAGGACTACTTGTTGGTAGCTCATCTGGTGCAGCATTACAAGGTGCTTTAGATATTAAACGTCGTATTGATAAAGGTATTATTGTAACAATTTTTCCAGATGGCAGTGATCGTTATATGTCAAAAAAAATATTTGAATACAAAGGAGAATAATAATGAAGAAAAAAACACAAATGATTCATGGTGGACATACGACGGATGATTTTACTGGAGCAGTAACGACACCAATTTATCAAACAAGTACTTATTTGCAAGATGATATTGGTGATTTAAGACAGGGTTATGAATATTCACGTACTGCAAACCCAACACGTGCTTCTATTGAAAGCGTCATTGCGAATTTAGAAAATGGTAAACATGGATTTGCATTTGGTTCAGGTATGGCTGCGATTAGCGCTGTTATAATGTTATTAGATAAAGGTGATCATTTAATTTTAAATTCTGATGTGTATGGTGGAACTTATCGTGCTTTAACAAAAGTCTTTACACGATTTGGTATTGATGTTGATTTCGTTGATACTACAAATATTGAAAACGTAAAAGATTATATTAAACCAGAAACAAAAATGTTATATATCGAAACGCCGTCTAATCCTTTATTACGTGTGACAGATATTCGACGTGCAGCAGAAATTGCGAAAGAAAATCAACTCATTTCTGTAGTCGATAACACATTTATGACACCGTACTATCAAAATCCGTTAGATTTTGGAATCGATATTGTATTACATTCAGCAACAAAATATATTGGTGGACACAGTGATGTTGTTGCAGGTTTAGTCGCTACATCTAATGATGAATTAGGTGAACGCTTAGCATTTATTTCTAACTCTACAGGTGGTGTATTAGGACCACAAGATAGTTATTTATTAATTCGAGGAATTAAAACACTGGGGTTACGTATGGAACAAATCAATCGTAACGTAGAAGGTATTGTGAAAATGTTACAAGAACATCCATCAGTACAACAAGTGTTCCATCCTAGTATTGAAAGTCATCTTAATCATGATATTCATATCGCTCAAGCAAGTGGTCATACTGGCGTTGTTGCATTTGAAGTCAAAGATACAGAAGCAGCTAAACAATTAATTCGTGAAACACACTATTTCACCCTTGCTGAAAGCTTAGGTGCGGTGGAAAGCTTAATTTCTGTACCTGCTTTGATGACACATGCATCTATTCCAGCAGATGTGCGTGCTAAAGAAGGAATTACAGATGGTTTAGTTCGATTATCAATCGGTATTGAAGACACTGAAGATTTAGTACAAGATTTAAAACAAGCCATAGATACGCTAAATAAATAGAATATAGTGAAAGTATTAATGCAAGAGTGCAATAGAAATTGAAACGATATTTATTGTACTCTTGTATTTTTATTATGATATTTGGAACTAAAAGAGTAATTCAATACTAAAAATATCTGAAATTTTCAATTTTTTAAAAAACTATATTGACGCATCCTTAACTTTTGCCTATACTTCATATCATACGAATTTAATCAGAATTAGATAAGGGTGAACATAGTGATTGAATTTCAGGGTGTAAATAAAGTATTTCGAAAGAAACGAGAAACCATCCACGCTTTAAAAGATGTTTCTTTTAAAATTGATGCGCGTGATGTGTTTGGTGTGATTGGTTATAGTGGTGCTGGTAAAAGTACACTAGTACGTTTAGTTAACCAATTAGAACAAGCTACAGAGGGCCATGTTATTGTAGATGGACATGATATTAATACATATAGTGAAAAAGAACTTCGCAACGTAAAAAAAGATATAGGAATGATTTTCCAACATTTTAATCTTTTAAATTCTAAAACCGTTTTTAAAAATGTAGCAATGCCATTGATACTGAGTCACAAAAGTAATTCTGAGATTAAAGAGAAAGTTGAAGAAATGCTAGAGTTTGTGGGACTTGCAGATAAGAAAAATCAATTTCCAGATGAGCTTTCCGGAGGACAAAAACAACGTGTTGCAATTGCAAGAGCACTTGTAACAAATCCTAAAATATTATTGTGCGATGAAGCGACAAGTGCATTAGACCCTGCGACAACAAGTTCTATTCTTCAATTACTTAAAAATGTGAATGAAACATTTGGGGTTACGATTATGATGATTACTCACGAAATGAGCGTGATTCAAAAAATCTGTAATCGTGTAGCTGTAATGGAACACGGGGAAGTTGTAGAAATTGGTACAGTAAAAGATGTGTTTAGTCATCCGAAAACGAAAACAGCACAAAATTTTGTATCAACAGTTATTAGTACAGAGCCTTCTAAAGCATTACGTGCCTCATTTGAAAGAGCAGATAATCATTATACAGATTACAGACTTTTCTTAGATAAAAAGCAAATTGATTATCCATTAATGAACGAGTTAATAAACCAATATGGTTTTAATGTAAATATTCTATTCTCGTCTATGTCAGATATTCAAGATGAAACGATTTGTTATTTATGGTTACGCTTTGAACACGATGCACAATTTAGTCGTGACACGGTAGAATCATATTTTAATGAGCGACATATTCATTATGAGGAGGTGCGTTAAATGTTTGGTTCAAGCATAGAGTCATCTCAATTAATGCAAGCATTGTATGAAACACTTTATATGGTAACAGTATCATTAATTATTGGTGCATTGATTGGTATCCCATTAGGTATTTTACTTGTAGTCACTCGAAAACATGGAATCTGGCCTAATGTCGTTATTCACCAAATTCTTAATCCAATTATTAATATTTTAAGATCTATTCCATTCATCATTTTATTAATCGCAATTGTACCTTTTACTAAATTAGTTGCAGGTACGTCAATCGGTACGACAGCTGCAATTGTTCCACTTACAGTATATGTAGCACCATATATTGCGCGTTTAGTAGAAAATTCACTTTTAGAAGTAGATGATGGCATTATTGAAGCAGCAAAAGCTATGGGAGCATCACCACTTCAAATTATTCGTCATTTTTTATTGCCTGAAGCATTAGGTTCACTTGTACTAGCTATTACTACAGCGATTATTGGTTTAATTGGTAGTACAGCTATGGCCGGTGCTGTAGGTGGCGGTGGTATTGGAGATTTAGCGCTTGTTTATGGTTACCAACGCTTTGATACATTGGTCATTATTATTACAGTTGTCGTTCTAGTTATTATCGTACAAATTATTCAGTCATTAGGTAACTTTATTTCTAGAATAATTCGCAGAAATTAGTTATTTAAATAAATTATTTTAATATTGGGAGGCAGTTTTTAATGAAGAGAATAATCGGTTTATTATTAGCATCTATTATTGTCCTTGCGGCATGTTCAGGCGGAGGAAATAGTAAGAAAGTAACAGTTGGCGTAGCATCAAATGATACTGCTGCTTGGGAAAAAGTAAAAGAATTAGCAAAAAAAGATGATATTGATTTAGAAATTAAGCACTTTTCAGATTATAACGTACCTAATAAAGCATTAAGTGATGGAGATATCGATATGAATGCATTCCAACACTTTGCTTTCTTAAATGAATATAAAAAAGCACATAAAGATGCAAAAATTGAAGCAATTAGTACAACCGTATTAGCACCTTTAGGCATCTATTCTAAAAAAGTAAAAGATATTAAAGATGTTAAAGATGGCGCGCAAGTGATGATTCCAAATGATGTTTCTAACCAAGCGCGTGCTTTAAAATTATTAGAATCAGCAGGACTTATTAAATTAAAAGATAACTTTGGTTTAAGTGGTACAACAAAAGATATTAAAGATAACCCTAAACATTTAAAAATTAAAGAAGTAGATGCTCAACAAACTGCACGTGCATTAGATGATGTTGATATTTCAGTTATCAACAATGGTGTAGCAACGAAAGCAGGCTTAGATGCTAAGAAAGATCCAATTTATTTAGAAAGTTCTACTTCAGATGCAGTTAAACCATACATTAATTTAATTGCCGTTAACTCAAAAGATAAAGATAATAAAACATACAAAAAAATTGTAGATCTATATCATAGTAAAGAAGCACAAGAAGCATTGAAAAAAGACACTAAAGATGGCGAAAAAGCAGTCGATTTATCTCAAAAAGAAATTAAAGACATTGAAGATAGCTTAAAATAGTAAGTTAAAAATTGTAGAATATCAATCGTTGTTTAGTCGTTTAGCATGTATCGTAGGTTAATGAATTAAAAATACACATATATCAAGCTTTTTTCGACTCTTGGAGTGGGACAGCTAATTCAAACATGAATTCTGTCTCGCTCTTTTTTT
>NZ_KV827278.1:8693-20292 GCF_001836075.1 Staphylococcus sp. HMSC035D11 | reverse complement strand
TTTTTTTATATCATTTTCAATAGTATCATAAATTTTTGATTAAATATAATCACATTAAAAAAATCCTTATTTGCGTTATGCAATAATTAGACTAAAGAAATTGATTTTTATAAAGTTTTAAATTTATAAGTATCGTACTAAAATTTCATCATTATGTAATCAAATTGAAATGGAATATTATGATGAAATATATTAATTTATATAAGTAGACTACTTGAGTAGAAAAAATTAAAGTTAAAGCACTAGAATTAACGTAATAAAACTAAGCGTTAATACAACAATTGTCATGAGGACATGTCAAAGATAAGCATAAAATTAAGGAGGCGCTTATTTATGAATAAAAAAGTTCTTGCAACAGCAATTATTGGAACTGGGGCATTTAGTACAATATTTGCACATCAAGCAGAAGCAGCAACAACTCACACCGTAAAAAGTGGAGAATCATTATGGTCTATTTCAAATCGCTATGGTATAACAATAGCTAAATTAAAATCATTAAATGGTTTGACATCAAATCTTATTTTTCCAAATCAAGTATTAACTGTTTCAGGCTCTAGTTCATCCCATTCTTATAGTAATAACTCAAGCAGTACATATACAGTAAAAAGTGGAGATAGTTTATCATCAATTGCTAGTCGCTATGGTACAACGTACCGCCATATTATGGAATTAAATGGACTTCATAGCTTTTTAATTTTTCCAGGTCAAACATTAAAAGTTTCAGGGACAGCACGTTCGAGTAGCCACACACAAAGTAGCTCAAATTCATCTAGTTCTTCAAGCTACTATACTGTGCGTTACGGTGATTCATTATCGGGCATCGCTTGGAAATATAATACGACATATCAAAATATTATGCGTTTAAATGGGTTAAATAATTTCTTTATTTACCCAGGTCAAACATTACGCGTAAGCGGCACAGCATCATCAAGTAGTAATACAAATAGTACAAGTTCATCATCAAATTATTATTATCATACACCGATTTTTAATCATAGAAATTTATATGATTGGGGTCAATGTACATGGCATGTCTTTAATCGTCGTGCTCAAATCGGTAAAGGTATTAGTACATATTGGTGGAATGCAAATAACTGGGATAATGCAGCTGAAAGAGATGGCTATAGAATTGATTATCATCCTACTGTAGGATCAATTGCTCAATCAGATGCTGGCTACTATGGTCATGTTGCATTTGTAGAACGCGTCAATAGTAATGGAAGTATTTTAGTATCTGAAATGAACTTTAGTGCAGGTCCAGGAATTTTAACATATCGTACAATTCCAGCCTATCAAGTTAGACAATATAAATTTATTCATTAGTAAAAAAAATGAAGGAAATGGGACAGAATTCATTTTGAATCCGTCGTCCTACCTTGGCAACGTATCCCTAATTTGCGTTGGACATAGACTTTCTTATTGAAAGTCTTTATGTTGGGAATCCGGGACTAGAATTGAAAAAAGCTTGATACAAGCGTATTTTTACTTCAGTCATCGACTGCCAATATATTAAAAATGCCTAAGACAATTCATTATGTCTTAGGCTCGTTTTTTTATTCGAAATGATAATCTTCTTTCACTTTTCTAAAGCTTGAAGCTAAGCGTGTCACATTAACAATAAATGAGATAAATGATGTGAATTTACGGAATTTACGTGGTGATCTCATAGAAACTATAAAATCGAACACAGTACCCGCTGTGCTAAGTGCTAGTGATAGATAAACTAAATTTTTATTTTTTGCACTATATTTAAGTCCATTATATCCATCCACAATAAATCCTGCTGTACTTACTAAACTAGATAAGCGTGAAAGTTTTGATTGTTTTGCCATCATACAAGACCTCCATAAAAATAAAAAACAAATCTGAATGTTATACCACTCATTAAGAATTTGTCCCAATGTTTGTTTTAATGTATGTTAATATCATACTAAATTAAATTATTTTTTTGAAGTGAGAATATTTTAATAAGGATGAATAGAATGATTAAATGTGTATGTTTAGTGGAAGAAACAGAGGACCAAATTTTACTGGTACAAGTGCGTCACAGAGAAAAATATTATTTTCCTGGTGGGAAAATTGATGAAGGTGAAACGCTCTTAGAAGCTATTCAAAGAGAAATTGAAGAAGAACTACAACTTCATTTTTCTCAAGATGATTTTACATATATTGGAAAAGTGATTGGTGAAGCCTATCCTCAACCAAATACTTTGACCGAATTAAATGGATTTAAGGTTAATCGAAGTATTAATTGGAATGAAGTTCAAATTGATAATGAAGTTACTGATATTCGTTGGTTCAATAAATTTGATACACAATATATCGCACCAGCTGTAATTAAGTGGATTGAAACATTTTCAACATAAGTATTGAATAAATAAAACAGTGACATTTGATGCTTTCAATCATTAAATGCCACTGTTTGGTCTTTACTATTTTATATCTTCGTTTAAGGATGAAGTAGTAATGTGGTGATCTGTTTGTTTAAGTTGATGATATTTAATCAACCGAGCACTAACCCAAGCCGTGATAGGAATACTTAACGCGACTGCAATGCCACCTAATAAGATTGAGATAAACTCTTGAGCAAAAATTTTAGAATTTAAAATATGCCCAAATGAATAATGAAGTTGAAAAAACCAAAAGAATAATGTTAATTGTCCACCAAAATAAGCTAAATAAATTGTATTAGCGGAAGTAGCAAGAATTTCTCTGCCCACACGCATACCAGATTGAAATAATTCTTTACGAGAAAGATTAGGATTGGTTTCATTCAACTCATACATTGGTGAACTTATTGTAATCGTTAAATCTATTACAGCAGCGATGACAGCCAACATAATAGTAAAAACAGAGAATTGTAGCATATTTATATCAATATTCATTGAAAATATATAGGTTTCATCTTGTTGTTCTGTAGCAAAACCTTGTAGATGACCAAATTTTACAGATAAATAGACGCCTATGATAAGAAGCACTGTTGTTACTATCGTTCCGATAAATGCGGCTTGTGTTTTGATATTGTAACTATTTAAAATAAAAAGGTTACAAGCAGCAGTCACAAGACAAAAAGTAAAGGCTATTAGGTAGATTGGCATGCCAAACAGAATGAAAACAATACTAATAATAAGAATAATAAAATTTAAAAATAAAGTGAGATAGGAAATGAGTCCTTTTTTACCGCCAAGCAAAACCATTAAAATAAAAAGTAATAGTGCGAGTAAAAAAATTGTAGTCATCGACTTACTCCTTTCCACTTAAATATAGTGACCATAAGTCCTATGGTTATAGGAATGGTCAATACAATACCGATACCACCAGTCAGTGCACGTGTCATTTCTAGAGACCAGTTCATAGATATTGTGTAAGTAAATGTATTCGCATTTTTTAAGTAAATTAATACCATAGCTAGACTACCTGATAAATATGAAAATAATAAGATATTGGTCATGGTACCCATAATATCTTGGCCAATATGACGTCCAGCTAAAACCCAACGAGCCATTGAAATGTGAGGCGTACGCTGGAGAATTTCGTACATTCCACTAGAAATTGTAATGGCTACATCCATCACCGCTCCTAATGTTCCTATAAGAACAGAAGACATAAAGACATCTTTTGGAGGTAGCGTTAAAAAACTCATTGTTTCATATTTGATGCCATTACCACCTGTAAACTGAATTAATAATTCAGTAATCCCTACACATAAAAACGTTCCAGATAAAGTAGCAACTATCGTAACCCAAGTTCGTTTTTGCCACCCAGTTACTAATACTAATGTAAGAATAGTTGATAAAATAATGGCTATACTCATTAATAAAAATAAATTTGTACCTGAAAAAGTATTATGAATGCCTATGGAAACAATAATAAACGCAGTGTTAAATAGTAGAGATAGAATTGATTGTAACCCTACATTTTTGCCTACAATTAAAAGTGTCACGATAAATATGCCTACAATCGCCACAGTAAGGCCATCGCGTTTTTTTTCTAGAATGGTAGCGTCAGATGGACCTTTTTGTATATGTAATAATACTTTTTCGTTTTTAGCAAATTGCTCTGAATCTGCTTGAGATTTTACAAAATGATTATTAACAGTTGTGATCTCGTTTTTATACTTACCGTTTAGAATGCGTATAGTTAATCGTTGATTATATTTTGTGTCAGTATTATGATGCTCGTCTGTGACTTTTTGACCATGACTTGTTTCGATATTTGTGATTTTACCAATAGGTATTTGATAAAATGAAGCATTAAAAAATGTAAAAATAAATAATCCAATCATTATGAAAGTAACAATAATAATTAGACGATGAGTGTTTTTAATTTTAGAAACATGAAGTGTCTTTATATTCATTAAACCTAAACCTCTTTTTAATTATATAATTTACCCCTTTATTGCAATAAAGTAAATATATGCGTGTTCAAAATGATATTCAATCACATGTTATGTGTTAGTGTTCGTTACAAGACCTAGTGATATGTTGAAACTTTATTTAGCAATGTTTGAATGAGATGAAATAGATTAAAGATATCTACTTTTTTATTGTCTTTTTTAAATACAACACAAAATGAACGTTTTAATTCTGTATGTGATAAAGAGATATCCTCTAATTGTTCAGATGAATGATCCAACGATATATAATCAGGTAAGAGTAGATGGCCACGACGTTGTTTTAATAGATACTGACCAAGAGACTTTGTACTTAGTGTATATATAGGTACTTTAATTACAGATTCTAATCGTTTTTTAATAGAATCAGGAAAATCGTGAAGTGTATATAAAGGATTTTTTTCAAATTGTTTAAGTTGTGTTAAGGGCGGATTAAATGATAAGGCAATAGCATCGTCTTTAGGTACGTATAAATGATATGTTTCTTCATATAAAGACGTAATTGAAAGAGTTGAGTTTGCTTGTAGTTCAGATGTATTCTCAACAATAGCTATATCAATTTTTCCTGAATTTAAATAGTCTACTATCTGAGTATGATTCATTAAACTAGGTATAATGTGACTATCATATTCTCTTTCAAACGTTTGAATAATAGGTGTAATCATATGAGAAGCATAACTTTCTTCAAAACCTAAATTGATATGATGAGCGTTTTTAAGTTGTTCTTGTTGAAAAAGTGCAACTGTTTCATCAAGTTGTTCTAGTATGTGAGTTGCTTGTGTTAGTAACGCTTTACCGTGCGAAGTAAGATATATATTGCGACCTTGTCTATCAAATAATGGGACTTGTAATTCTTTTTCAAGTAAATTGATTTGGCGACTAATTGCAGATTGAGCAATATTAAGTTCCAATGCAGCCTCAGAAATATGTTCACGGCGAGCCACTTCAACAAAGTATCGTAATTGTTTAATTTCCATATTTTACCTCCTTAATCTAAGTATATCGTAAATATTCTAATTATTAGAATGATATCATCTATTTAATATATTGTTCAGATAAATATTTTACATTATATTAATTGTTATTAACAGTAAATTTTCTGAAAATTCTCAAAAGGAGTGGGCATCGTGTTTAAAGATAGACTAAAAAGAGGATTATATGATTACCGTGAGGAACATGATGCATGTGGAATCGGTTTTTATGCCAATATGGATAATTTAAGATCTCACGATATTATTGAAAAGTCATTAGAAATGTTGCGTAGATTAGACCATCGAGGCGGTATTGGAGCTGATGGTATTACTGGTGATGGCGCAGGAATTATGACAGAAATTCCCTTCGAATTTTTTAAAAAACATACTCATTTCGACTTACCTAATGAAGGTGAATATGCGGTAGGTCTTTTTTTCTCTAATCAAAAAGTTTCAGGTACACAGCATGAAACTGTATTTAACCAATACTTTAACGATGAAGGATTGAAAGTAATTGGTTATAGAGATGTACCTGTAGATACACAAGCATTAGCAGAACATGTTGCTTCTACAATGCCTTATGTACAACAAGTGTTTGTAGATTTAAACCAACATGAAACGCCTGTTAAACAGCTTTATTTAGCACGTAAACAAATTGAACAATATGCAGAACGCGAACATTTAGATTTATATTTTACAAGTTTATCTCATAAAACGATTGTCTATAAAGGTTGGTTACGTTCAGATCAAATCAAGACGTTATACCTAGACTTAAACAATGAGGATTATCAATCAAAATTAGGACTTGTTCATTCTAGATTTAGTACGAATACATTCCCTAGTTGGAAACGTGCACATCCTAACCGACTTCTTATGCATAACGGAGAAATTAATACGATTAAAGGTAATGTTAACTGGATGCGTGCTCGTCAACGTCAACTTATTAATACTTTATTTGGTAATGAAAGTGAAAAAATTCAAAATATTGTTGATGAAGACGGAAGCGACTCAGCTATTGTAGATAACGCGTTGGAGTTTTTAAGTTTAGCAATGGAGCCTGAAGAAGCGGCGATGTTACTTATACCAGAGCCATGGTTATATAATAAATCCAATGATGAACATGTACGTGCATTTTATGAATTTTATAGCTATTTAATGGAACCTTGGGATGGCCCAACAATGATTTCATTCTGTAATGGCGATAAAATTGGCGCATTAACGGATCGAAATGGATTACGACCAGGACGCTATACAATCACTAAAGATAATTTTATTGTTTTCTCATCTGAAGTGGGTGTGATTGATGTTCCAGAAGAAAACGTTGCTTTTAAAGGACAATTGAATCCTGGGAAATTATTGCTCGTTGATTTTAACTCTAATAAAGTCATCGAAAATAACGAACTTAAAACTCATATTGCACATAAATATCCTTATAAAGATTGGATTGATCAATACAAGATTGATTTAGAATTAGACGAAGTTCAATATCAACGTCAATTATTAGATGAAGCAACACTGTTTAAAGTACAAAAGCAGTTTGGCTACACTAAGGAAGATATTCATAAATATATGACAGATCTTTTGATAGGAAAAAAAGATCCTATTGGTGCCATGGGGTATGATGCGCCGCTCGCAGTACTAAATGAACGACCAGAATCATTATTTAACTATTTTAAACAACTGTTTGCTCAAGTAACGAATCCACCTATCGATGCTTATCGTGAAAAGATTGTAACAAGTGAGTTATCTTATCTAGGTAGTGAAGGAAATTTACTTCATCCAGAACCGAATGTCTTAAATCGTATACAGCTTACTAAACCGGTTCTTACATTAAATCAATTAGATAAAATTGAACAAAGTAAGTTTAACGTGAAACATTTATCGACCCTGTATCAAGACATTTCACTCGAAGAAGCTTTAAATCATATAGGAGAAGAAGCGATTCAAGCTACAAAAGAAGGTTACACAATTTTAGTGTTAGATGATAGCGCACTTATCAATACAACTCAATCGTTGCATTATGCTATGCCGATGTTATTAGCTGTAAGTCATATTCATCAATTACTTATTAAAGAAGATTTACGTATGAGTACAAGTATTGTTGCTTTATCAGGTGAAACACGTGAAGTGCATCATGTTGCTTGTTTACTTGGATATGGTGCTAATGCAGTCGTTCCCTACTTAGCACAACAAACGATTGCTCATTTAACTGATAGTCATCATCTTGAAGGTTCGATTTCTGAAAATGTTGAAACATATACAAATGTTTTATCAGAAGGCGTTATTAAAGTTATGGCTAAAATGGGTATTTCTACCGTTCAAAGTTATCAAGGCGCACAAATATTTGAAGCAGTAGGCTTATCTCAAAATGTGATTGACACTTACTTTACAGGAACACAATCTAAATTATCAGGATTAAGTATTGAACAAATTGATGAAGAAAATAGAAAACGTCAAAGTAATGAAGAAGAATATCTAGCTTCTGGTAGTAACTTCCAATGGCGTCAACAAGGACAACATCATGTATTTAATCCAACCACGATTCATTTATTACAACATGCCTGTCGTGAAAATGATTACGAGCAATTTAAAACATTTACTAATGCTGTGCATGACAATAGACACGACCATTTACGTGATTTACTAGAATTTAAATCTCAATCATCAATTCCTATTGAGCAAGTAGAATCTGTAGAATCGATTGTAAAACGTTTTAACACAGGTGCTATGAGCTATGGTTCTATTTCTGAGGAAGCACATCAAACTTTAGCAAAAGCGATGAATAAATTAGGAGGAAAAAGCAATAGCGGTGAAGGAGGGGAAAATCCTAAACGATATGTCATTCAAGAAGATGGCAGTTATTTATCAAGTGCGATTAAACAAGTTGCATCAGGACGATTTGGTGTAACTAGTGAGTATTTACAACACGCTAAAGAATTACAAATTAAAGTAGCTCAAGGTGCAAAACCTGGTGAAGGTGGACAACTTCCTGGCACTAAAGTATATCCTTGGATTGCTGAAACACGTGGATCTACACCAGGTATTGGGCTTATTTCTCCACCACCACACCATGATATTTATTCAATTGAAGATTTAGCGCAATTGATTCACGATTTGAAAAATGCAAATAAAGATGCTGATATTGCTGTTAAACTTGTATCTAAAACAGGTATAGGAACGATTGCTTCAGGGGTAGCTAAAGCATTTGCAGATAAAATTGTAGTCAGTGGTTATGACGGTGGTACGGGTGCATCTCCTAAAACAAGTATTCAACATGCCGGATTACCATGGGAGCTTGGTTTAGCAGAAACACATCAAACATTAAAGTTAAATGATTTACGTAGCCGTGTACGTTTAGAAACAGACGGTAAGTTATTAACAGGTAGAGATGTAGCATTAGCGTGTGCATTAGGAGCAGAAGAATTTGGTTTTGCAACTGCACCTCTTGTTGTTCTCGGATGTATTATGATGAGAGTGTGTCATAATGATACTTGTCCAGTAGGAATAGCAACGCAAAATAAAGATTTACGTGCGCTTTATAGAGGTAAAGCGGATCATGTTGTCAATTTTATGCATTTCGTCGCTGAAGAATTAAGAGAAGTTCTCGCGGAACTTGGCTTGAAAACAGTCGAAGAACTAGTAGGACGTACTGACTTATTACAACGTTCTCGTCATATTAATCCTAAATCTAAAGCTGCATCACTTGATATTGAGAAATTACTTCATGCAGTTGATGGACCGAACACAAAAGAAATAGCTCAAAATCATCATTTAGATATTGGGTTCGATTTAAATTATTTATATAAAGAGGCAAAACAAAGTATTGAAAATGGTGAAACATTTAAAGGACAATATACAATTAATAATACTCAACGAAATGTTGGTGTAATTACGGGTAGTTATATTACGAAGCAATATGGTAGTAAAGGTTTACCTGAAGAAACGATTATTGCAGAAACGATGGGCCATGCTGGGCAAAGTTTAGGTGCATTTGCTCCTAAAGGACTATTAATACATCATACTGGAGATGCTAATGACTATGTAGGAAAAGGGTTATCTGGTGGAACAGTTGTTGTGAAAGCACCAAAGCATGCTCGTGAAAATGAAATTATTGCAGGTAATGTATGCTTCTATGGAGCCTCTAGTGGTAAAGCCTATATTAATGGTAGTGCTGGAGAACGTTTCTGTATTCGTAATAGTGGTGTTGATGTAGTTGTTGAAGGAATTGGAGATCATGGTTTGGAATATATGACAGGTGGACATGTTGTTATACTTGGTGATGTTGGCAAAAACTTTGGCCAAGGTATGAGTGGTGGAGTATGTTATATCTTCCCAAGTGATATCGAAGCATTTAAAAAAGCGAACCAACTTCCAACATTAGCATTTAAACGCGTGCAACATGATGAAGAAAAGCAGTTACTTAAATCAATGTTAGAAGAACATTATCGTTATACAGAAAGTACAAAAGCTAAAGATATCTTAAATCAATTTGAGAATGTCACTGAACATGTCATAAAAGTAATTCCAAAAGATTATGAATTAATGATGCAAAAAATCGAGTTACAACATCGTCATTTATCAGAAGATAACGAAGCAAAATTAGCTGCATTTTATGATCATCGCACATCGATTGAAAAAGACTTGCAACCAGCTGTGATTTATTAAAGAAAGGAAGGAAAAGTTATGGGTGAGTTTAAAGGGTTTATGAAATATGAGAAACAATCATTAGCAGAATTGTCACTCATTGAACGTTTAGAAGGACACGAAGCGTTCCAACAACGATTTTCTAGAGAAGAAGCCTCTATTCAAGGGGCAAGATGTATGGATTGTGGAACGCCATTTTGTCAAACTGGACTTCCTTTCGGACGAGAAACAATTGGTTGTCCAATAGGAAATTATATACCAGAATGGAATGATTTAGTGTATCATCAAGACTTTAAAGAAGCATACGAACGTCTAAGTGAGACGAATAATTTTCCTGAATTTACAGGACGTATTTGTCCTGCACCATGCGAGCAATCATGTGTTATGAAAATTAATCGTGATTCTGTAGCAATTAAAGGTATCGAACGCACGATTATTGATGAAGCTTATGACAATGGATGGGTAAAACCAAAATATCCAAAAGAACACAAAAATCAGAGCGTGGCAATTGTTGGAAGCGGTCCTGCGGGATTAGCAGCTGCGGAAGAATTAAATCATTTAGGCTATCAAGTTACGGTCTTTGAAAGAGCAGCTGAGCCAGGTGGTTTATTAATGTATGGTATTCCAAATATGAAGTTAGACAAAACTGTGGTTCGACGTAGAATTGAAATCATGCGTGAAGCAGGTATTACTTTCAAGACAAATACTAATATCGGTGTAGATATAACACGTGATGAATTAGAAGAACAATTTGATGCGATTATATTATGTACTGGTGCTCAAAAAGCACGTGACTTGCCTTTAGAAGGTAGAATGGGACAAGGTATTCACTTTGCTATGGATTACCTTACTGAGCAAATGCAAGTTCTAAATGGTGAGATTGAAGAAGCTTCAATTACGGCTAAAGATAAAAATGTAATTGTTATAGGAGCAGGGGATACTGGAGCAGACTGCGTAGCAACTGCTTTACGCGAAAATTGTAAATCTATTGTACAGTTTAACAAGTATACAAAAGCACCAGAAGAAATTACATTTGAAAGTAACACGTCTTGGCCTTTAGCATTACCTGTATTTAAAATGGATTATGCTCATAAAGAATATGAAGCACGATTTGGAAGAGAGCCTCGTGCATATGGCGTTCAAACTATGCGATATGATGTAGATGCGATTGGTAATATTCGCGGTGTTTATACCCAAATTTTGGAAGAAACACCTGAGGGTATGGTAGTGGTTGATGGTACAGAAAGACACTGGCCAGCAGATTTAGTATTATTATCAATCGGATTTGAAGGAACTGAAACAACAGTACCACGATCATTTGATATTAAAACTAAACAAAATAAAATCGTAGCAAATGAGCAGGATTATCGTACAAATCAAGAAAAAGTATTTGCTGCAGGAGATGCACGTCGTGGACAAAGTTTAGTCGTGTGGGCAATTAAAGAAGGACGAGCTGTAGCTAAATCAGTAGATCAATATCTCAAACAAAAAGTTTTAGCATAATAATATAAAAATATTGACTTCCAATGAATAATATTATATGATGGTTATTGTGTTCATTGGAGGAATACCCAAGTCCGGCTGAAGGGAT
>NZ_KV827278.1:0-8593 GCF_001836075.1 Staphylococcus sp. HMSC035D11 | reverse complement strand
GCGGGGGTTCGAATCCCTCTTCCTCCGCCATTATCATTAAAATCCAAGACTAATCAATATAAAGAAGATAAGCACTCAGTAACTTACTGAGTGCTTATTTTTATGTACTAAATTTTTAAAAAATCAAATCATTTAATGAAAGCCTTTACATAACTTGTCTAGACAAGTTATACTTTGTTTAAGTTAGAAACAAAGGAGTGGACATCGTGGGCGTAAAAAGAAAAGATGTACAAGATATTGTTCAAGCAATAGGTGGAAAAGAAAACGTAGATACTGCTACTCATTGTGTAACGCGATTACGATTAGTTTTGAAAGATGATAATAAAGTAGATAAGGAAGCTTTATCTAATAATACGCTTGTTAAAGGCCAATTTAAAGCTGACAATCAATATCAAATTGTTATTGGTCCTGGTACAGTAGATGAAGTGTATAAACAGTTTGTAAATGAAACCGGTGTAGAAACTGCATCTAAAGATGAAGCAAAAACTGCCGCTGCAAAAAAAGGCAATCCATTACAACGATTAGTAAAATTATTAGGAGATATTTTTATTCCAATTTTGCCAGCACTAGTAACAGCTGGTTTACTTATGGGGATTAATAATCTTTTAACTATGGAAAATTTATTTGGTCCTAAGGCCTTAGTGGAACAACATCATCAATTAGGTGATATTTCTAATATTATTAACGTCATAGCTAGTACAGCATTTATCTTTTTACCAGCTTTAATTGGTTGGAGTAGTATGAAAGTCTTTGGAGGTAGTCCAATTTTAGGATTAGTGTTGGGATTGATATTAATGCATCCTCAACTCGTTTCACAATATGATATAGCTAAGGGTCATATTCCTACATGGAATTTATTTGGTTTAGAAATTAAACAATTAAACTACCAAGGGCAAGTCCTTCCGGTACTTATTGCGGCTTATGTACTTTCTTTAATTGAAAAAGCACTTAATAAAGTCGTGCATGATTCAATTAAGATGCTTGTAGTAGGGCCTGTAGCATTATTAATTACAGGATTCCTATCATTTATTATTATTGGGCCTATAGCATTAGGTATCGGAACAGCGATTACAGGTGCTATACAATTTATTTTTGAACATGCGGGTTGGTTAGGTGGCGCAATTTATGGTTTCTTCTATGCACCACTTGTTATTACTGGGTTACACCATATGTTCTTAGCAGTGGATTTTCAATTGATGGGCAGTTCTTTAAAGGGAACTTATTTATGGCCAATTGTAGCCATTTCTAATATTTGTCAAGGATCAGCTGCATTTGGTGCATGGTTAATTTATAAACGTCGAAAAATGGCAAAAGAAGAAGGATTAGCATTAACATTTGGCGTTTCTGCTTTCTTAGGTGTCACTGAACCAGCTATGTTTGGAGTGAATTTACCTTTAAAAGTACCGTTTTTTGCTGCTATTTGTACATCGGGTGTTTTAGGAGCAGTCATTGGAGCAAATCGAGTACTTGGTAATGTAGGGGTAGGAGGCGTTCCAGCTTTTATTTCAATCCAAAGTAAATATTGGTATATTTATATACTTGTTATCCTATTAGCAATGATTTTGCCAGCAGTATTAACGGTGATTTTTTCTAAATTCACTAAAATTAAAGCTAAAGAAATGGTAGAAAATCCCAATGATATAAAATGAGGGTTATGAACTTTCATTATAAGATGTGAATAATTAATTATTTTGAAAAATATATTTTTAGATAAAGGTGGTATTAATATGATTCAAAACGATTGGCGAAAATCAGTAGTGTATCAAATTTACCCTAAATCTTTTAATGATACGACTGGAGACGGCAAAGGAGATTTGAATGGTATTATTGAAAAATTAGATTACATAAAGTATTTAGGCGTGGACTATATTTGGCTTACACCTATTTATGAATCTCCAATGAATGATAATGGTTACGATATCAGCGATTATTTTAAAATTAATGAAGAGTTTGGAACATTAGATGATTTTAAAAAATTGATTTATGAAGCACATCGTCGAGACTTAAAAGTTATGCTAGACATTGTAATTAATCATACTTCTACGGAACATCATTGGTTTAAGGAAGCAATTCATTCAAAAGATAATCCTTATCGAGATTTTTATTTTTTCAAATCATCAGCAGATGGACCACCAACAAATTGGCAATCTAAATTTGGTGGAAATGCTTGGGAATATGATGAGAAATCTGATGAATACTATCTACACTTATTTGATGTGACACAAGCTGATTTGAATTGGGATAATGAAAAAGTAAGACAAGCACTTTATGAAATGGTAAATTATTGGATTCAATTTGGCGTTGATGGTTTCCGTTTTGATGTAATAAACCTTATTTCTAAAGATGAATTTAAAAATTCAGAAGCCATCGGAAAAGAATTTTACACTGATGGCCCCCGCGTTCACCAATATTTACATGAACTCAACCGTCATACTTTTGGAAATAGAAATATGATGACAGTAGGTGAGATGTCTTCAACAACGATTGACAATTGTATTAAATATACACGTCCTGAGCGTCAAGAATTGAATAGTGTATTTAATTTTCATCATTTAAAAGTGGATTATAAAGATGGTGAAAAGTGGACAAATGAAAAATATGATTTTCTTAAATTGAAGAAAATTTTAATGGAATGGCAAGTAGGTATCCATAATGGTGGTGGATGGAATGCTATTTTTTGGTGTAATCATGACCAACCAAGAGTAGTATCACGATTTGGCGATGACACAAATGAATTGAATCGTCAAGCAAGCGCAAAAATGTTAGCTATTGTGTTGCATATGTTACAAGGGACACCCTATATTTATCAAGGTGAAGAAATTGGCATGACTGACCCTCATTATACATCAATACAAAAATATAGAGATGTAGAATCTCTTAATGCGTATACACATCTAAAAGAAGAAGGGATATCAGAAGAAGAAATCTTGACCATTTTATCCCAAAAATCGCGTGATAATTCGCGTACTCCTATACAATGGAATCAAAATGAAAATGCAGGATTTACATCTGGTACGCCATGGATAGATTTACCTAAGAATATAGATACGATTAATGTTGAAGATGCTATAAGTAATAAAGATTCAGTTTTACATGTATATCGTCAACTTATTAAGTTACGTCATCATCATGATATCATTACTTATGGAGATATTGAACCATTGTATATGGATCATCCACAATTGTTTATTTATCGTCGCAACTATAAAAATGATTCTTGGTTAATTATTGCTAACTTTTCAAATGAAGCTGTTAGGATTCCAGATGATATTGATATAGTAGGAGATATTATTATTCAAAGTGGTAAAATTCTTGACAATAAGATTTCACCATATGGTGCGATAGTAATTAGTAAGTCATATTAAGTGATAGGGTGAAAAAATAAAAATGGGTCAACAAAAATTTGCAGTAATTTATGAAAAGTTAAAAAAAGATATTTCTGAGGGAATATACTTATATGGTGAACAACTACCGTCAGAACGTGAACTTGTAGAAACATATCACTCATCTCGAGAAACGGTAAGAAAAGCACTTGAATTACTTGCAAATGATGGGATGATTCAAAAAATTAAAGGAAAAGGATCGATTGTTATTCAACAAGATATCACTGAATTTCCTTTTTCAGATTTAATTAGCTTTAAAGAAGTTAAAGAAAAGTTAAACTTAAATCATGAAACATATGTCCTTGTAAATGAAATAATAAAGGCGTCTGATGTTCCTTTAGTGAAAGAACAATTGGGTCTAAGAAATAACGACTTATTATGTCATGTAGTAAGAAGTAGAAGTGTAAATGGAAAAGTTAAAATATTAGATGAAGATTATTTTCTAACATCATTAGTTCCTAAAATATCTAATGAAATAGCTAGAAAGTCTATTTATGATTATTTAGAAAAAGAACTTCATTTAGATATTAGCTATTCTAATAAATCAATTACATTTGAACCATTTAAGGATTTTGAATATCAAGTGTTTGGTAAAGTGCACCATCCATATACAGCGACAGTAAGAAGTACCGTTTTTCTTAAAGATACGACGCGATTTCAATATAATGTTTCAAAGCATCTAGCAACAGAGTTTAAGTTTAATGAATTTTCTCGTCGACAAAATAAATAATAGTATTTTTGAATTGGTTTTTAACTTGAATGATTTATAAATAAATATACTATTTTACTTGCAACGTTAATACGTTTTATAGTATTATAAAACTTACCGTGCTAGGTGGGGAGGTAGCGGTTCCCTGTACTCGAAATCCGCTTTATGCGAGACTTAATTCCTTCGTTGAGGGTGTACTTTTGTGAAGTCTGCCCGAAGCACGAGGTGTTTGAAGATTTCGGTCCTATGCAATATGAACCCATGAATCATGTCAGGTCCTGACGGAAGCAGCATTAAGTGGACACTCATATGTGCCGTAGGGTAGCCGAGATTTAGCTATCGACTTCGGTAACGTTTATGATGTACACTCGATTCGAAGGTGCACGGTTATTTAATTTAAAATTAATCATTTCTATAAATATATATACTTTACGAGTGACTTTAATTTAAAGTCACTCCTTTTTTATATAAACTATAGAAGAACTTAGAATACAGATAAAGATTCTTAAATCATTTAAATAAGTTGTCATCGAACAACTATAAACATCATACTTATATACAGATATTCAAAATAGGCATGTTGAGAAAAACAAACACCCTAAATTATTTTTATAATGAGGGTTATGGGTGTATACACTGATACATTTACTCAATTCATTTAATAGAAATATGATTAGAAACATGTTAATTATAGGGGGAAGTTATGCAAGTTTATTTAAGTACTTTAACTGAAATGGATTATATCGAGACTTTAGAAAAACTTGAAAAACATTATACTAATAACAAAGGTTTAGATGGTAAATCACATAGTAAAATAATTTCTAATTTAAGAAAACAACCTACATATAATTATGAATTAGAAGTTATTGCGAAAAAAGAAGATGGGGACATTATAGGGCACATCATGCTAAATGAAGTGAATCTCATTGATAATGAAGATACATTTAAAGTATTACAATTATCTTCTTTGATTGTAGCAACACCTTATCGAAATCAAGGTATAGGAAAAGCTTTAGTGCAAGCTGTAGAAGAGCGTGCGAAAGCTCATCATTATACTGCTATTATTGTAGATGATTGTCCTGAGTATTTTACAGCGTTAGGTTATGCATCAGCGGCGCAACATCATATTATATCGAAAAATGATGATAAGTCTCTTTATGTGAAATTCTTGTGGGATCAATTAAGTGAATATCCACATGGGAAACTACAACCAATATCAATAGAAGTATAAAAAATTAATATATCAAAGATATTGCATGATATAATTGATAAGTAATTGTATTGGAGGTGCGACTGTGAATTATCAAGCTTTATATCGAATGTTTAGACCTCAAAGTTTTAATGATGTTGTAGGTCAAGAACATGTCACTAAAACATTGAGAAATGCTATTTCAAAAGAAAAGCAATCTCATGCATATATTTTTAGTGGCCCAAGAGGAACTGGTAAAACAAGTATAGCTAAAGTGTTTGCTAAAGCTATTAACTGTTTAAATCCCCATGATGGTGAACCTTGTAATGAGTGTGCAATATGTAAAGGCATTACACAAGGAACAAATGGTGACGTTATTGAAATTGATGCTGCTAGTAATAACGGTGTTGATGAAATTAGAAATATTAGAGATAAAGTTAAATACGCACCTAGTGAATCAAAATATAAGGTTTATATTATAGATGAAGTTCATATGCTTACAACAGGTGCTTTTAATGCTTTATTAAAAACATTAGAAGAACCTCCAGCACACGCTATTTTTATTTTAGCAACAACAGAACCGCATAAAATACCACCTACGATTATTTCACGTGCACAACGTTTTGATTTTAAAGCGATTAGTACCGAACAAATTGTCGAACGATTACGTTTTGTTGCACAAGAACAATCACTAGATTATGAGGAAGCGGCATTGGAATTTATTGCTAAAGCATCAGAAGGTGGTATGCGTGATGCATTAAGCATTATGGACCAAGCAATTGCTTTTGGAGATGAGCATCTTACCTTACAAGATGTATTAGACGTAACGGGTAGTGTAGATGAAGCATCGCTTAATGAATTATTTAACGATATCGTCAATGGAAATGTAAAAGAAGCATTTTCTCGTTATCATCACTTTGTATCTGAAGGTAAAGAAGTAAATAGACTTATTAATGATATGATTTATTTCGTAAGAGATACGATTATGAATAAAACAATCAATGAACAAACAAGTTACGATGCCTTAACTCAATTTGATTTAGAAACGTTATATCATATGATAGATATTATAAATGATACGCTCGTTTCTATTAGATTTAGTGTGAATCAGAATGTGCACTTTGAAGTGTTATTAGTTAAATTAGCTGAAATGGTGAAAACAAATCCTACGAAAGTAGAAAATGTAGCAACAACGCCTGTTGCTACAGAACCTAATAATGAAGTGTTATTACAAAGAATGGAACAACTTGAAAATGAGTTAAAAACTTTAAAAGCACAAGGTATTTCACAGAGTAATAAAAAGCACACACAAACAAACACACATTCTAGAAATAAACGTCAAAGTAAAGCGGCATTTTCTATGACGCAGATAGCTAAAGTGTTAGATGAAGCAAATAAAGAAGATATTCAACTACTTAAAGAACATTGGCAAGAAGTAATTGATTATGCTAAAAGTAATGATAAAAAACCTTTAGTCAGCTTATTGCAAAACTCAATTCCAGTAGCAGCAAGTAGAAAACGTGTATTAATTCAATTTGATGAAGAAATACATTGTGAAATTGTTAATAAAGATGAAGAAAAAAGGAAAAACATTGAAAACGTCGTTTGTAATATCATTGATAAAAACGTTGAAGTAGTAGGTGTCCCTTCAGATCAATGGATGAGAGTGAGAAGCGAGTATATTAATCATAGAAAACAAAATGATCATCATTCTTCTGAAAGTACAAAAGATAATACTAAAGAGGAAACGTCTGATATTGCTCAAAAAGCGAGAGATTTATTTGGTGAAGATACTGTGAATATTATAGATGAATAATAAAATATATCAGTTTGTTTATAAGGTAAGTTGAATGAGTCATACATGACAATAAATATAAACGTATGTATAATGAAATATAAATTATAATAAAATTAATGTGAAAATTTAAGGAGGAAATGAATGATGCGCGGTGGCGGAAATATGCAACAAATGATGAAGCAAATGCAAAAAATGCAAAAGAAAATGGCACAAGAACAAGAAAAACTTAAAGACGAACGTATTGTAGGAACAGCTGGTGGCGGTATGGTTGCCGTAACTGTAACTGGTCATAAAGAAGTTGTAGATGTAGAAATTAAAGAAGAAGCAGTAGATCCAGATGATATCGAAATGTTACAAGATTTAGTTTTAGCTGCAACAAATGAAGCAATGAATAAAGCAGATAATTTAACGCAAGAACGATTAGGTAAACATACTCAAGGCTTAAATATTCCAGGAATGTAGGTTAAGTATGCATTATCCTGAACCGATTTCAAAACTTATAGATAGTTTTATGAAACTGCCAGGCATTGGTCCCAAGACGGCTCAACGTCTGGCTTTTTATACATTAGACATGAAAGAAGACGATGTCGTAAAATTTGCTAAAGCCTTAGTAGATGTTAAGCGAGAACTTACCTATTGTAGTATTTGCGGTCATATTACTGAAAAAGATCCGTGTTACATTTGTGAAGATAAACAAAGGGATTGTTCAATTATTTGTGTGGTTGAAGATGATAAAGATGTTATTGCAATGGAAAAAATGAGAGAGTATAAAGGCCTTTATCATGTATTACATGGATCTATCTCTCCAATGGATGGTATAGGACCTGAAGATATCAATATACCCACACTTATTGATAGATTAAAAGATGAAGAAGTTAAAGAACTTATATTAGCTATGAATCCAAACTTAGAAGGTGAATCGACCGCCATGTATATTTCAAGACTTGTAAAACCTATTGGAATAAAAGTAACACGTCTTGCACAAGGATTATCAGTTGGTGGCGATTTAGAGTATGCTGATGAAGTAACGCTTTCTAAAGCAATTGCTGGTAGAACCGAAATGTAAATTTTTATGTGCTATTTATAGTAGATGAGTATTGAATAGCGAGGATATTCCGCCTTCAACAATACTAAATCACACTGTAAATAGCTTTTTTTAAAATTATTTTAAAAAATGTAAATTTTTAAAAGTTTGTTTTATGAGATAAAAGTAATGTAAAAAAAGTTATAAACTGAAAGAAAACAACTTTAATATTAACTATTAACAAATTATTTTATATAATGTTCGTGTTTTGTGGGTTAGTCTCTATCTTTCGCTCTTTGTAGTGTAATTTTTACCATTGTACATTTGGGAGAAACCCTGTATAGTATTTATTTGTTGAGCGAAACAAATCAACGAACATTAAAAACACAAAAAAATTAATTTAAAAAAGTTGTTGACTTTCATATCGATAGCGAGTATAATTAATTCTTGTGTTGAAGAAATGAACATTGAAAACTGAATGACAATATGT
>NZ_KV827277.1:0-322 GCF_001836075.1 Staphylococcus sp. HMSC035D11 | reverse complement strand
TTTATACAATAGTTGTATATAGATTCATTATATTGTTCCTCTGTCATTTCATGTTCTTGTCCTCTATATTTAATATAGCTATATGGATTAACTTGCAAAGCACATTTATAAAATTCAGCGTAGTTTTTAGACATACTATTTCTCCTTATTAATAAAAATATAGTGCTATATTAATTATATAATAAACCTTATTTATAGTCTGATTTTATTAAAAAATTATAATTTGATTCTCATTGTAAAAATAGCTGCTTTTGTTCAATTTAAGTACACCCTAATCATACAAAATAAGTTGTTGAAATTATCGCAATTAGAACGTATGATT
>NZ_KV827276.1:0-320 GCF_001836075.1 Staphylococcus sp. HMSC035D11 | reverse complement strand
CTTTGTTCCCAACTAGGATAAACACGAATAGCCATTTTTCCTTTATGTTTTTCCGAACTAATAATTCCTTTTTTAACTAATAGCTCTTTAGGAAATATAAATTGACCTTTTTTAGATCTATCTAAAATATTAATAATTAACTTATCTTTTGATTCGTCAAAATTAAAAGGTCTGTTTTTATTAATTTCATTCTTGCACCAAAACGCAACAAAATAACCTGCTTTTTTAGGAGTTTTTTTAGCTAATCGACTTTTAAATCCAACTCCATTGAATTCAAAATTAAATGCCTCATACTCTTGATTCCATTGTTCAAATTCATG
>NZ_KV827275.1:0-1263 GCF_001836075.1 Staphylococcus sp. HMSC035D11 | reverse complement strand
TGTTGAAATTATCGCAATTAGAACGTATGATTAGGGTGTATATTAATTATGGAGTGAAGATGAATGATTATAGGTTATGCGAGAGTATCATCGATAGATCAAAATTTAGAAAGACAATTGGATAATTTAAAGACGTTTGGTGTGGAGAAAATCTTTACAGAGAAACAGTCGGGAAAGTCAGTGGAAAATAGACCTGTATTTCAAGAAGCACTCAATTTTGTCAGAATGGGAGATCGATTCGTTGTGGAATCTATTGATCGTTTGGGACGTGATTATGATGAAATTATTGAAACTGTGAGTTATTTAAAAGAGAAAGACGTTCAGTTAATGATTACCAGCTTACCTATGATGAATGAAGTGATTGGCAATCCATTACTGGATAAGTTTATGAAAGATTTAATCGTTCAAATTTTAGCAATGGTTTCAGAACAAGAGAGAAATGAAAGTAAACGTCGACAAGCGCAAGGAATTCAAGTTGCGAAGGAAAAAGGCGTATATAAAGGGCGCCCCTTACTTTATTCACCAAATGCCAAAGACCCACAGAAACGTATTATTTATCATCGCGTGGTGGAAATGTTAGAAGAAGGGAAAGCAATTAGTAAGATTGCGAAAGAAGTTAATATCACAAGACAGACAGTTTATAGAATTAAGCATGATAAGGGATCATCTTGATAAATGGGTCGTCAATGCAAATAAGAGGCTCTCACAGAGTCTCAAAACTCATATTATATTATTGAAATGATCTTTTAATAATTATACAAGAAAAAAGAGAGTGCGAATTCGCACTCTCTTTTTGTGTAGTAATACTATTTAAATTTTTTATCAATAATGAACGTAATTTAGAAATAATATTTATTGGTATTTCAAGAATATATATATAATTATTTACTAAGTCCATTTAAAAAAATTTGAGAGAACTTGTTCATAAGTTTAATTCTTTCATTAATATTTTGTTCATGTGTAAAGGTAACAATTCCATTAACAGCGTTTGCTGCTATTTTACTAACAGCATTAACATCATTAATACACCATTCGCCATTTAAATTACCCTCCTTAAAAATTACATGATAAGCATCTATATATTTGTTTTCTAATTTATTCATTTTTTCATTAATGCTATTAGTTTTATAATATTCAGTGCAAAATTCAATTATTGCGTTTTGAAGTGGATAATAGTATTCGGTTGTTAAAGATAGTTCATTATATAAATAAAATTTTTCTCTATTAGTTTTACATTTGATTTGTTCCTTTTTCCACTGTTCT
>NZ_KV827274.1:0-3691 GCF_001836075.1 Staphylococcus sp. HMSC035D11 | reverse complement strand
TAGTTATCGGGCTCGGTGTTTATCATGTTAGTACACTATTTGTTAATCAAATTATAACACTGGTTAGTAGAGGAATGCAAAGTAAAGAAAGTTCTTAGGAATCAATTTCTAATTTTTTTAATAATATTACTTAATTTTTTTAAACTTCTATTAATATCATTCTCATCAATGTATGAGTAAGAAAATCGAATGTAGTTTTTGTAGTTAGAATCATATATTTCTCCAGGTTGTATAAGTATATTTTCTTTTATAGATTCATTAAACAATTTTTTTACGTTTATTGATATAGAGAACTCAAACCAAATATAAAATGATCCACTAGGGTCATTCCAACTACCATACATAGATAAATGAGTTTTTAGGGCGTCTATAAATATATCTTTACGTTTTTTTAATTCTAATTTTAATTCAGATATATGTTTTTCATGATAAGTATTTAGCCATTTTGTGGCAATATATTGTGATATAGAACTAGCACCATAGTCATTCTGCATTTTTAAATCAGATAAGTGATTAATTACATTTTTATCTGCTACTATCCATCCAATACGCAGACCAGGACTTACCGTTTTAGATAAACTTCCTAAATATAAAACATTGTCACTATTTTTCAAAGATTTCATGGGCATCGGTCTTTTTTCATCAAACCATAAATCAGAATATATACTATCTTCAACAATAGGTATTCCGTTTTTTTGACATTGATCTATAATTTTTTGCTTTTCTTCTTTAGTATAAGTATTTTGAGTAGGATTGTGTAAAGTAGGTATACAATAAAATATGCTGTTTTTGTAGTTACTACTTATTTTAAATATATTATTAATATTTCGCTTTATATAGTTGATTGATAAAGGGATCATTTTCGATTTGATATTATGCCAAGTACGTATGGAATTAATATAAGAAGGTGTTTCAATAATAATTTTAGATTGAGGAACTAATAATCCATCAGCTATTAGTTTTAATCCTTGAACAGCACCTGAAGTGATACATATGTTATCCACATCACATATGACTCCCCTTTTTTTCATATAATTTACTACTTCTAATCTAAGACTTAATTTTCCTTTTGGTTCCTCATAATTCGTTTGTATAGAGTCACTAATACTGTTTGATATTATTTCTTTGAACAAATGATTTGGAATTAACTTTGGAGATAACTCGCCAGTACCTAGACGTATAATATTAGGATTGAATTCTAATTCATTGATTCTTTGAATATAAAATTGGTTGCTTTTAGACATGCTGTTCCCTATATAATTTTGCCAATGAATATTACTTGTAATATAAGCATTCCATTTATATTGAGATACATAAACGCCTTTTTTTTCAATAGTTTCCAAAATACCATAACTTTTCAAAATATCTAATGACTGTATAACTGTAGATCTATTCACATTATAATATTGAGAAATTTCTCTTTGAGATGGTAATTTATCTCCTGATGATAATTCGCCATTGTTAATCTTATTAATAATATCATCTATTATCATTTTGTATTGAAAATTTCCCATACTTCTTCTCCTTAAATCTGGTTGGAATTTTATCTTTAATCTGGTAGTTTTTTTAAATTTCAGATTATTATAACATACAATCCAAAGGAGGGGTTATGATGTCACTGAAATTAGAAAAAGCAGTTTTTTCTAAAGAAATCAAAAAAGAATTAAAACCTTTGATGAAAAAAGATAACTATCATAATATTTTTGCTTTACTTTTTGATTGGTTGGTTATTTTTGGAAGTGCTTATTTAAGCATAACAACAGGAAATATATTTGTTTACCTGCTTAGTATTATTTTAATTGGAAGTCGAATGCGAGCTTTTGACAATTTAATGCACGAAGCATGCCATCGTTCATTATTTACGAATAAATTTTATAATAAGTGGATTACTTGTATTTTTATAGCATTCCCCATTTTTACAAGTTTTACTACATATTGTAATTCTCACTTTCAACATCATAAGAATTTATGGGATGAAGAAAATGATCCTGATACAAAAAGATATCGTATTGTTGGACTAGATAAGCCACAGGAAAACATCAATAAATTTATAAAAGATCACATTATAAAGGTGTTGTTACTGTTTCATGTGCCAAAGTATATACTAGGTACGGTATCAGCTAACCTTTATAGTAAGGACATACCTAAGTCAGAACTTTGGACTAGAAATATTTTATGGTTGGTTTTGATATCAACATCTATAGCATTTAATTTTTGGTTTTACCTTATTATCTTTTGGTTTGTACCACTTCTTACAACTTTTCAAATTATTCGTTACTGGGCAGAAATGGCAGAACATTCAGGATTAAACAATGATACTGAATTAACAGCAAGTAGAAATACGTTTGGTATGCCTTGGACAATATTTTTATTTCACCCACATCATGATAATTATCACTTGGTACATCATTTATTCCCAGCTATTCCGCACTATAATTTAAAAAAGGCACACTCTATTTTGATGCAAGATAAAAAATATAGAGAAGCACATCATTGCACAGGATTTTTCAAAACTACATTACCAGGATTTTATAGTGTGGTAAAAGATATTTGTACACCCAATAGTAAAATGAAAGAGAGTTAGTATTATGTTGCAACCAATCGTACATGGTGTTTTATTAGCGCTAGGTCTAATTCTACCGTTAGGAGCACAGAATGTTTTTGTATTTAATCAAGGAGCTAATCAAAAGAAATTTACAAAAGCTTTACCAGTCATAATAACAGCTGGACTATGCGATACATTTTTAATAACAATTGCAGTTTTAGGCGTTTCATTGATTTTAATGTCTTTACCTACGTTGCAATTAGTTATATATATTATAGGCCTTATGTTTTTATTATATATGGCGTGGTCATTATGGAATGAAAAACCTAATAATTTAGAAAATCATGACTCTATGAGTGCTAAAAAGCAAATTGGCTTTGCTATATCTGTATCACTATTAAATCCTCATGCAATCATGGACACAGTAGGAGTAATTGGAACAAGCGCTTCTGTTTATTCAGGTTCAGAAAAATTCTTATTCAGTATTTCTACTATTATGATTTCATGGATATGGTTTATTTTATTAGCTGTATTAGGGAAGATTTTAGGATCTATAGATCAAACTGGAAAATATATAATAATTTTAAATAAGATATCAAGTTTTATTGTTATTGTAGTTAGTTTGATAATTGTGAAAAACATCTTACATTTAATTTTTGGTTAGATGATAAAAGAGGTATTTTTATAAAATGAAGGCGTGGTCTTAAATGTCTAAAAGAACAGATGCAGACAATTATGTTATCAAAAAATACGGAAATGATATCAAATTCATTCGAGAAAGTGGAGGCATCTTCTATTATGAAATTAGTACTTTCTGGAGTGGAAAGTTTACAATAAAAGTTAAAGATGGTTTTCTTGGGTGGAGTGATGAAAAACTATAAGTAAAACTAGCGTTATATAAAATTACTTATCAGCAGCTATATATAACTCAGATATTACATAAAATAAAAGCACCTTCTCTCAGGCATCTGAATTGACGCTTGAGATAAGGTGCTATTCATGCTAGTTTCATTGTTAACTAAGTTATAACACTTGTGAGTGGAGAGATAAAAAAGACGTATAATGCGAACTCATAAAATTATATAGCCCATCTAATAAGTGTAGATGCATATGCTAGGTTCTGTTGCAAAGTAAAAAATATAGCTA
>NZ_KV827273.1:0-453 GCF_001836075.1 Staphylococcus sp. HMSC035D11 | reverse complement strand
AGCAGGCGCTCTCCCAGCTGAGCTAAGCCCCCATATTTTTAAAGAAGTCGGGAAGACAGGATTCGAACCTGCGACCCCTTGGTCCCAAACCAAGTGCTCTACCAAGCTGAGCTACTTCCCGTATATTAAATTGATAATTTTAAATGGCGCGCCCGATAGGAGTCGAACCCATAACCTCTTGATCCGTAGTCAAACGCTCTATCCAGTTGAGCTACGGGCGCTATATTTAAATTGGTGCCGAGGACCGGAATCGAACCGGTACGGTGATCTCTCACCGCAGGATTTTAAGTCCTGTGCGTCTGCCAGTTCCGCCACCCCGGCAAAATAATGGAGCGGAAGACGGGATTCGAACCCGCGACCCCCACCTTGGCAAGGTGGTGTTCTACCACTGAACTACTTCCGCATATTAAAATAAATCGTATGAGCCATAGAGGATTCGAACCTCTGACCCTC
>NZ_KV827272.1:0-343 GCF_001836075.1 Staphylococcus sp. HMSC035D11 | reverse complement strand
CTATTATTTTCTTTGTCATGAAGTAAACTAATCGCTTCAGTAAGTTTTGGTAAGACTGCTTTCACTTTGTCTAATGCTTCTTTCACTTCTGCTGGTGTTGCTTTTTCTTTATTTAACACTTCTTGTGCTTTCGTCTTAGCTTCTTCAATTTCACTTTGTATTCTTCCTAGAGCTTCATTATAAGCAGTGATGCTTGCTGGTTTTTTACCTTCGGTAATGCCACGTTGATCTAATTCTGGAAGTTTATGTTGTAATTCTGTTTTATCTGCTCTTAAATCATCTTTCGCTTGATTTAATGCTGTTAATGCTTTTTCTACTTTTACTTTTTCATCCCTGATTTCTT
>NZ_KV827271.1:0-1162 GCF_001836075.1 Staphylococcus sp. HMSC035D11 | reverse complement strand
TATACAGATACTTTATGTCCCAGCCTCTTTTTGTATATTAAACATATATATAAGAGATTTTAACGTAACAAACAAGAGATAAACTACAATTCTCTATAAAGACCAATAACTTTACCGATAACTGTTACATTATCTAAGTAAATAGGACTCATAGCACTATTTTCTGGTTGTAAACGATATCGATTTTTTTCTTTAAAAAAACGTTTTACAGTAGCTTCATCATCTTCAGTCATTGCTACGATAATATCTCCATTTTCAGCAATAGTTTGGCTTCTTACAATTACTTTATCTCCGTCTAAAATACCCGCTTCAATCATACTTTCACCGATAACATTTAAAATAAACACATCACTATTGTGTGTGGATGTTAAATGTTCTGGTAATGGAAAGTATTCTTCTATATTCTCTACTGCTGTAATTGGAACTCCAGCTGTAACTTTACCGATAACAGGAACATAGATAGTTTCTTCTCTAGTCATATCATTATTTTGATCACTCACGATTTCAATTGCTCTAGGTTTAGTAGGATCTCTTCTAATATATCCTTTTTCTTCTAATCTAGATAAATGACCATGCACAGTTGAACTTGAAGCAAGACCAACAGCTTCACCAATCTCTCTTACACTTGGTGGATAACCTTTTATTTGAACAACATGTTTAATATAATCATAAATCTCACTTTGTCTTTTAGTTAACTCTCTCATATATAGGCACTCCCTAAGTTTATTTTAATATAGTATAGCATTTTTTGATTTTTTAAACAAACATTTGTTCGTAATACTATTGACTAGGAACACTCGTTCTGTTAAAGTATTTATACAAACAAATGTTCTAGGAGTGAAAATAAATGCTTAGTAATTATACTAGTAATATCATTAAAAATATAATTGTTCTAGTAGTATCTTGCATCGTTTTTCTGGTGTTTTTTACTAACTTATATCAGAACGCTCATACGGAACACATGTACGAAATTACCGATCATACGATCCCTAAAAAAGCGATTTTAAACGATGATTATAAGAACGATATACCCGATAATACAGAACAAACAGACTATAAAGTGTTCGCCTTAGTTAAATAAATATTTAAGAGATATAGATAAAAAGTTATTACTTCTAAGAAATGGGAATAGAGGCTGGGACATAATTCCTAACAAAATAGC
>NZ_KV827270.1:0-10466 GCF_001836075.1 Staphylococcus sp. HMSC035D11 | reverse complement strand
ATCCATTGCTCTACCAACTGAGCTACTGAACCTTAATCATAAGTCAAAAGTAATGGCGGTCTCGACGGGAATCGAACCCGCGATCTCCTGCGTGACAGGCAGGCGTGTTAACCGCTACACTACGAGACCTATAAAATTATGTATTGCGGGAGGCGGATTTGAACCACCGACCTTCGGGTTATGAGCCCGACGAGCTACCGAACTGCTCCATCCCGCGCCAATATTATTAGCACTTCAAATGAGTACTTAATTAATATATCATTTAAGCCACTGTAATGTCAACACTTTTTTAAAATAATTTTTACAATACGTTAATTATAAATTTAAATAATTATGAGATAATTATTTTTTAATTAGTGCTTTTTTCAATACTTTATTAGTATATATATTAACACCTATATAGTCAATAAAAATTATAAATTAATTTGTGTAAAAAAACGCTACACTTAAAAAATTTTATTTTATGGGATAATTTGGGTATAAAATCTCATAATTATTATTACTCTTTATATTACTATTTGATACTTTCCCGCTCTAACATTATTGTGTCATATATTTTTGCATTTTTTCTTGTAATTCACTGAAAGAAACAAAGCCTTCTTCTTCTAGGAAGTGCCCTCCTTCTTCAACAATTCGAATTGATCCTCCTAAAGCTTGTAATAACTTTTCAGTTTCTTTATAAGATACATGTTCATCATCTTTTGAAGCGAGACCGTGAAAGTGTTTCACCTTTTTCTTAACTTCATCATAATCAATGGTAATATGATCTAAATTAACAGATTCATCGATGTCTTGAGCATCTTCTTTAAATCCAGCAATACTAAAAAAGCCTTCTATTGGACGTTTTAAATCTAATTGTTCAATAAATTTCAAAGCAGCGATTGAACCATAGCCATGTGTTACAACATACGTATCGGGATGATTGATTTTAATTTGTTGTTTCATAGTTTTTAGCCACATATCTAATTTTTTATTATCCGCTTTATCTAAATTAAACAATTGTACATTATATCCTTCGAGTGCTAAGTTATGTTTTAACCATTGATACCAATGATTTTGTGCATTTCCTATTTGTGAATGAACAATAATTACATCTGTCATTTTTTATTCTCCTTTTCTTCTTAATAATGACTATTTATTTTAAAATAAAGCACTTTAAAGAGACAAATGTAACCTCTAAAAAGTGCCTATTTACTATGCTTTATTTATAACTCGTCTATTAATTCTTCAACAGCATTTTTGCCTTGTTGAATACAATCAGGTAAACCTACCGCTTCAAAAGGTGCACCGGTAATGCGTAACCCGTTATATTGACGTTTTACATGATTTTGTATATTGCGAATTTGAGTCATATGACCGATATGATACTGTGGCATACTTTTTGGTAATCGATTCACTATGGTAAAATCTGGATCACCTTTAAACGTCATCATTTTACTTAAATCTCGACGTGCGATATTTACAATTTCTTCATCAGTATGGTCATCTACAACCGTATCGCCAGGTTTTCCTACATACGCACGTAATAATACTTTACCTTTTGGTGTAGTAAACGGCCACTTTTTAGTCGTCCAAGTACATGCAGTAATATCAGTATGACTGGTTCTTGCAATGACAAATCCAGTACCATTATAGGTATTTTCGATATTTTTCTCATCAAATGCAAATACAACCGTTGCAACTGTAGTAGAATCCATAGTATTAAAGTATTTAAATGCTGAATCATGATTAAACCATTTCATAAACGTTTGATGCGGTGTCGTAACAAGTAAACCATCAAACGTCTCTCGACTATTATGTGTAACAATCTCATAATTATCATTATGAATATGAATATCTTCTACTGGTGTATTATATTTGATGTGTACACCTTTTTGTTCAACATTTTTAGCTAGTGCTTCAATAAATGAACTTAGCCCATGTCTAAATTGTTTGAATTGTCCTTTAGGAGCACCTGGATAAAGCTGACGTTTTCTTGTACGTTCGCGTTTTTCATCTTTCATTCCTTTAATTAACCTACCATATGATTCTTCTTTATACTTGAAATTAGGAAATGTACTCATCAAACTTAATTGATCAATATCTGTTCCATAAATTCCTCCCATAAGGGGCTCAATCAAATTTTCCAGCATTTCGTTTCCTAAACGTTTTCTGAAGAATTCACCAACCGAAATATCATTTTCTATTTTAATAGGCGGAATAACTAAATCTAATCCTGCTCTTAATTTTCCTAAAGGGGAAATTAAACGTGTTTTTAAGAAAGGTTTAATATCTGTTGGAATTCCCATAATTGATCCACCTGGAATAGGATACAATTGGTTCTTAGCAAAAATGTAGGATTGTCCTGTTTGATTCGTAATTAAATCATCTTCAAGACCTATATCTTTTGCTAAATCTGTCATGATCGTTTTTCGACCTAAGTAGGATTCTGGACCAAGTTCAATAGTATAACCATCGCGTCGATAAGTTTGAATTTTACCTCCAGGTCTTGAAGTTGCTTCAAAAATAGTTACATCTATGTCTTCATTGTAATGTTTAAAATAATATGCACTGGCTAGACCTGTAATGCCAGCACCTATAATTGCAACTTTTTTACTCACAACATGTCCCTTCCTTTTTAAAAAACTGTTTTAATTTCGTCGACAATCGCACCTATAAATAACGGATTTGTATTAGGCATTTCTGGTCGATAGTAATTAGCACCAATGTCATCGCAAACAACTTTACACTCATAATCATTATCGTAAAGTACTTCAAGATGTTCACAAACAAATCCAACTGGTGTATAAATAAAGTTTTTATAATGATGTTCATTGTATAATTCTCTTGTTAAATCTTGTACATCAGGTCCTAACCAAGGCGTACCTGTATTACCCTCTGACTGCCAACCTTGCGCTACATGTTTAATATTTGTAGAAGCTTCTAAACGATCCATAGTATCTTTAATTTCATTAGGATAAGGATCATTATTACGTTCTATTAATCCTTTAGGTAAACTGTGCGCAGACACGATTAAAATTGTTTCATCATGTTCTTCTTCTGGAATTTCAGCTAATGTTTCATTTACTTTATTTGTCCAGTATTCAATAAATTTAGGTTGTTGATAATAACGTTCAACATGATGTAGTTGTATACCATATTTATCCGCTTCTTCTTTAGCACGTTTATTATATGAACCTACTGAAAAACTTGAATAATGGGGAGCTAATACGACTGTAACAGCCTCTGTAATACCATCATTATGCATTTTTTCAACTGCTTCTTCAATATAAGGAGAAATATGTTTCAATCCTAAATATAATTTAAATTCTACATCATCATATGTTTTATTAAGTGCATCTGTAAGTGCTTTAGCTTGACGATCTGTCGTTCCTGCAAGTGGAGAAAGACCACCTATAAATTCATAACGATTTTTTAAATCTTGAAGTTCTTCTTCTGTTGGTCTTTTACCATGTCGTATATCTGTGTAATATGGTTCAATATCACTTTCTTTATATGGCGTACCATATGCCATTACTAATAAACCTACTGTTTTAGTCATTCTTAAAACCTTCCCTTTTAAAAATACATTTTTATGATTCTAATTTTATTTTTGCGTATAGTCATGAACCAGTTGTGTTACTTTTTTAAGTGTATCTGGTTGAACTTCTGGGAAAACGCCATGACCTAAGTTAAATATATGTTTACCTCTTTGCATTCCTTCATCAAGTATTGCTTTAACTCTTTTTTCTAATACATCCCATGGTGCTAGTAGTAATGAAGGATCTAAATTACCTTGTAATGTTTTATTTACACCTAATTGATCCGCTTTCAAAATAGATGTACGCCAGTCTAAACCTAAAACATCAATTGGCAAATCATTCCATTCATTAATGAGATGACTAGCCCCTACACCAAATAATATAACAGGAATATTATGATGTTCTTTAATTCCACGGACTAAACGATCCATAGACGGTTTTATATAATATCGATAATCCTGTACATTAAGTGCGCCTACCCATGAATCAAAAATTTGAATCAATTCTGCACCTGCTTCAACTTGAGCTGTTACATATTTAATTGAAACGTCTACAAGATGATTCATTAAAGCAAACCAAGTCTCTTCATCGCCATACATCATTGCCTTAGTAAATGTGTAGTTTTTAGAAGGTCCACCTTCAATCATATAAGATGCTAATGTAAAGGGAGCACCCGTAAATCCAATTAAAGGTACATTTAACTTTTCTTCAGTTAGAATTTTAATTGTTTCTAGCACATAAGGCACATCTCTTTTAGGATCAATTTGAGTTAATTTTTCCACATCTTTCATAGATTTAATGGGATTGTGGATTACAGGACCTATACCAGATTGAATTTCAACATCTACTCCGATAGGTTTAAGTGGTGTCATAATATCTTTATATAACACAGCTGCATCAGTATTGTAATTATCAACAGGTAGATGTGTTACATATGCACAAAGTTCTGGTTGATGTGTAATATCAAAAAGTGAATACTTTTCTTTTAATTTGCGATATTCTGGTTGTGATCTGCCAGCTTGGCGCATAAACCACACAGGTGTGTGTGAGGTTGATTCCCCTTTAATTGTTTGTAAAATTGTATTATTTTTTTTATGCACCATTTTATCCTCCTAAATTAAAATCATTCTTATTCATAATATCACAACATAAAAGATTTCGCGTTTCTTAAATATTAAATGTCATAAAAATGACAAAGCACGTCTATCTATTCTTTAATTTTAAATTTGTAATTATAAGTGAATTGATTTAAATAAATTATTCACAATTTATTTTCTTATTTAAATTATTTATAATAGCTAGTCTTATCATTTAATCGTATAATATACATAAATAAAGGAGGTATGGCTTATGAAAATATATACAACTTATGGAACTTATGACTATTTAAATCAAATTCGTTTAAATCATCCTGAAAATCATCTGTTTATTTATTCAACTAATGATTCTTCAGTCATTATTGAAGAATCCGAAGATAAATCTATACTTAAACACCCTACTACTTATGAAGTTGTTAATGAAATCAATGAGCTTAATCATCAACATTTCTATTCAGCTATCTTCATTCCAAGTTCAGAAGATCATGTCAATCAACTAGAAAAACGTCTTTCGAATTTGAATTTAGATTTCAGTCAATTTGCTGGTTTTAAAAGCTATCGTTTCTTACGACCTGAAGAAGGTACTACTTATAAAATTTACTTTGGCTTCGCTAATCGTCAAACATACGAAGATTTTAAATCATCTGATATGTTTAATGATTATTTTTCTAAAGAAGCATTAAGACATTATTTTGGCTCAAGCAGTCAACATTCAAGTTATTTTGAAAGATATTTATATCCTATTAATGATTAACATAAAAAGAGGAAGCTTAAGTATGTGTTTAATACATCTTAAGTTCCCTCTTTTTTTAATCTCTTAATAAAGTTTCCTGATATTGCAATTTTTTAATCGTACTTCTAATCGTTAACCATCCTACAATAAAGAATACAATTGCAAAAAAGAAGTATTTTATATAAAAGATGATAAAAATGATTGCGAAAATAATACCTATCATAATCATAAGGCGATATAAGAATTTTTCATATCCTTTGATCACTTCACTATCTGATACAGGCCAAACCTGAGGCCATAGTCCATACGCTTGCTGCGTATAAAACTGAGACATTTGCAATAAAATAATATACATAAATAAACTACCAATAATAATAGAAACAAGTGGATGAGACAGCCAAATCATAAGTACAAGTGCAATGACAACAAGTCGAAGAATAATACTTAATGCATCTTTTCCTCTTACAAAACTTCTCACAAATAAATAAAGATACATATTGTGCGAATTAAAACGACGTCCTTTGGGTGTGGGTAAAAGAAAATCTAAATATTTGCGTCTTGCTGCATTTTCTTTTAAATGCTTAACATCTGTAAACATATTTACAAATTTATAATAATTTGTATGATGTCTTTCTTCTACTGAAATCAACTGTTCCCATGGAAATAACGTAAGACTCTTAAACTTAGGTATAAGGTACGCCATGCCAAAGAAAATTATTGTTAATAAAATGGCAAAATATAATTGTTTCCCTAAAATTAGATAATACGTTATAAAATTAAGTGAAAATATTAAGACATTTAATATCCATTGAGACAATCTCGCACGATACCATTGCCATTTTAAGCGTAGTCCTAAAATAGGATGAATAAGCGTTAATACACTCATCACGATATAAGATACAACTAATTGTTGATTAAGCTTATAAAACAATGGAAATAATACAATTAATAACACTATTTGTAATATTATACGGTTAAAATAACTATATCTTAGGCCTAATTTTATATAATCTTCCATATTCTTCTCAAAAGGAAGCAAAAATAACTTGTCAGCATCTTTTAAAAATGTTCGAAATGGAAAGATTGAAGTTAAAGCAATTACAATACTTGCTAAGAATGCATAATCTATATTTTTAGGAATATGTTGTAACCATTGACCATAACCTAATATGAAGGCTCCTAATAAAATAACTAAGAATACAGTAAAGTGACCATTAAAAATAAATTTATTATAATAATGTTTTTCTTTTTTTATTGCGTCATAACGTTGTTTAAATAATGCTATGGCTTCATTATTCATGTCGTTTGACCACCTTGCGTAACATGGATATAAATATCATCAAGAGTTTGATCTTTAAGACCCGTTTGTTCTCGTAGTTCCTCTAAATTTCCAAAAGCAACCACTTTTCCTTTATCTAAAATAATGAATCGATCACAATATCTTTCAGCAGTTGCAAGAATATGGGTACTCATTAGTACTGTACGCCCTTCATTTTTCTTTTCAACCATCAAATCAAGCATGGATTGTATACCTAATGGATCCAAACCAAGAAATGGTTCATCAATAATATAAAGTTCAGGATCGACAATAAATGCGCATATAATCATTACTTTTTGTTTCATTCCTTTTGAAAAATGGCTAGGAAAAACATTAAGTTCATTTTCAAGTCTAAATGTTTTTAGTAGAGGACGCGCACGTTTCATTGCTTCTTCCTTACTTATTTGATAAGCCATAGCAGTCATGGCTATATGTTCTTCTAATGTTAATTCTTCATAAATGACTGGTGATTCAGGAATATATGATAGTTTACGACGGTAGATTTCGATATCATCATTAATATTGGTATCTGAAATAGAAAGTGTTCCTTCCATTGGCGTTAATAATCCAAGCATGTGCTTAATGGTCGTACTTTTTCCAGCGCCATTGAGACCAATTAATCCTACTATTTCACCTTTTTTTAATTCAAAATTTATATTTTCAATAACAGGACGTTTACCATATCCTCCTGTTAAATGTTCAACTTTAACTGTCATAAGGCACCTCCATGAGTTATATTGTACCAAAATCATTATATAACTACTAAGGTTTGCTATAACTCATTAGCGAATTTTTAAAATAACAATGTTATAATAATGAGTAAAAATAGGTTAAAGGAGTGCATTTAATTATGTCAGAAACTGTTTTTGGTAAAATTCTTACTGGTGAAATTCCAAGCTATAAGGTTTATGAGAACGATTATGTTTATGCATTTTTAGATATTTCTCAAGTTACTAAAGGACACACACTTTTAATTCCGAAGAAAGCTTCTCCTAATATTTTTGAAACTGATGAAGAAACAATGAAACACATTGGAGCTGCTATTCCAAAAGTAGCAAATGCCATTAAAAAAGCATTTCAACCTGATGGATTAAACATTATTCAAAATAATGGTGAATATGCTGATCAGTCAGTATTTCATTTGCATTTCCATTTCCTACCTCGATATAAAAATGATATCGATGGTTTTGGTTATCAATGGGACACTCATGAAAATGAAATTAGCGATGAACAGAAAAAAGATATTGCTGAACAAATTAAAGCTCAATTTGAATAATTCTGCATATTGAATATCATTTATGGGTAATATAAAATGAAATCAATATGTCAATGTAATAATTATAGTAAGTAGCTTAAGTCAATCGTTACTTACTTCATAAAATGATATGATTTATTCTATAATCGACATAATAGTGAGGAGAATAAAAAATGAAAGTTACACGTGTATTATTTGGTATCAGTGTGGGACTTGCTTCTGGTATTGCTGTATCATGGATGAATCGTGATCAACAAAGATATAATGCTAATGCCTCTGGACAAAAAGTTCCTACTGGTGCTCGCTCAGAATTAGAACGAGAAATCGAAACAATTAAACGTAGTTTCTATAATATTATTGATTATAGTAAGCAAGTGAAAAATGACGGTGTACAACAAGGTAGCGACATTGCTAACGAATTTAAGACTTTAATCGGAGATTTTAAATCTGATATCAATCCTAATATTGAAAAATTAAAATCTCATATTGAAAATCTTCAAAATCGTGGCGAAGAAATTAGTAATACATTTTCAGAAGATAAGAATAATAACAAATAGAACTCTAACATTGAGCTCAATTTGGCTATGAAGAAATTTATATTAATAGATTTCTTTATGGCTTTTTTTATAAATATACAATCTAATATAAAAACATTGCTCTATATTACAATAGCTATTAAAAATTGTCTTGACGATAACTCAAGTTAGTTAGATAATACCTATCGTATATTAAACGACCTATTTTCGAGGTGGAGTTATGTTTTTATGTAAACGTCATATAGATATCCATGCGCGATTTGGTGTTCCAAGAATTGCGTTTTTAAGTATTGTAACAACTATTATTGCGTTTTTAGTTAGTTATGAGATTATGTATTATTTTGTAAAAACGCCTTTATCAGATAAATACTTTTTACTTCTAATATTATTTATCATTCTTATGTACCCTATTCACAAAACAATACATTTATTCTTCTTTTTACCTTATATTCATGCGTTTAGATGGCACAAGTTAAATAAGAAAAAATGGCTTCCTTATTTTAATACGTATGTGAATACGCCTGTCCGCAAGTTTTATTTTTGCATTAATCTTATTTTGCCATTTTTAATAATTACAAGCATTTTAATTTTCCTAACTTATCATTTTCCAAGTTATGGACATTATTTTATGTTCTTATTTGCCTTAAATCTTGGTCTATCAGTTATGGATTTTTTATATTTAAAAATTATTCTTTTTTCAAAAGAAGGACAATTTGTTGAAGAACACCAAACAGGCATTAATTTACTGACAAAAGTGCCATTCCATTCAAAGTTCTAATATATAAAGAAGGGTAATTATAAACGTATTCAATTAAAATTAAAATACAGTCTACTGGTTATTTTGAATATATTAAAAAGTCTATGATATTGAATGATATCGTAGACTTTTTTTAAATTATTTTTCATCTAATACTTTAGTTGTAAATCACCTTTTATTAATTGGTGGAATAATTATATTATGTTATAGTAACTTTGTTAACATACAAAAAGGAGCTATCAACTATGAAAATTATGAATAAACTCATTGTCCCTGTTACAGCAGGTGTTTTATTACTGGGAGGATGTAGTTCTGATTCTACAGATTCTAAAGATAATACATTAATTTCTTCAAAAGCTGGTAATGTAACCGTTAAAGATGTTATGGATAAAATTGGTAAAGATCAAATTGCTAGCACATCATTTAGTATTGAGTTAAATAAAATATTAGCTGATAAATATAAAGACAAAGTAGATACTAAGCGTATCGATGATGATATTAAAAAAGAAGAAAAACAATATGGTGGTAAAGATCAATTTGAAAGTATGCTAAAACAACAGGGTATGACCCTTGATGATTACAAAGAACAGAAAAGACTATCTGCTTACCAAAAACAATTACTTAATGATAAAGTTAAAGTGTCTGACAAAGAAATAAAAGATGATACTAAGAAAGCATCACACATTTTAATTAAAGTTAAATCTGATAGTGATAAAGAAGGTTTATCAGATAAAAAAGCAAAAGCAAAAGCTGAAAAAATTCAAAAAGAAGTTGAAAAAAATCCAAATAAATTTGATGACATTGCCAAAAAAGAATCAATGGATTCTGCTTCAGCTAAAAAAGGCGGATCATTAGGTTATGTTATTAAAGGACAAATGGTCGATAAATTTGATAAAGCTTTATTTAAACTAAAAGAAGGTCAAATTTCTGACATTGTTAAAACAGAATACGGCTATCACATTATCAAAGCTGATAAAGAAGATGACTTTAATAAACAAAAATCTCAATTAAAAACAAAAATTATTGAACAAAAAGTTCAAAAAAATCCAAAACTATTGACAAATGCTTATAAAGACTTATTGAAAGAATACAACGTAGATTATAAAGATAGCGATATTAAAAAATCTGTAGAAGATACTATACTTAATCCAGAAAAATTAAAAGAACAACAAAGTAGTAGTGCTTCATCAGGATTATCTTCATAATTTTCATAAATCAAAAAGAGGCTGGGACATAATTTCTAACAAAT
>NZ_KV827269.1:0-588 GCF_001836075.1 Staphylococcus sp. HMSC035D11 | reverse complement strand
ATGCACTATCAAACGTATTTTTAATGGTTTCTTTCGCTTCTGAATAGCCAACGTCACGTTGATATCTATCAATTAAAACAGAATAACTCTGTTCATTTTTGCTTACTCGATCATTAGCGTTTTGAACAAGTAATCTAATTGCATTTTGTGCTTCTTCTTTCTCTTTATCACTATATATTTCTGATACTTCGTCACGATTATATCGTCTAATCTCTTCATTTTTCTGTCCGTAATACGTAACGGGTTGGTACTCGATACCCTCTTTTTCACAGCGTTTTTGTTCATTTTTTTCTAGTCGGTATTCTTCTCTAGTCAGTGGAATTTCGGCGATTTTTTCTAAGCCTTGTTCTTCAAAAGAACGACTATCATATCGTCTTAAACTTTGTTCTCTTTCTGAATATTGATTTAATTTTAACTCCCAATGCTTACGAACTTCTTTAAAATCAAAGTCGGCAAAGCGTTCTTGTTTTCTAACTTTATTACCATTTTTATTTAAAATCGCATCCCCGTTTTCATCATAGCGTGTTCTCGTTTTTGTCTTTTTTCCCCAAGTACCGTCTGAATTAAACGGTCTTTGGGTCAATAACA
>NZ_KV827268.1:29092-86395 GCF_001836075.1 Staphylococcus sp. HMSC035D11 | reverse complement strand
GCTATTTTGTTAGGAATTATGTCCCAGCCTCTCAAATATAACTTTCAAAAAGTTATTTTAAATTAATCATTTAATTTTTTAACGATTTCTCTATTGAAATCATCTAAATCATCAGGTACACGACTTGTTACAATATTATTATCAACTACTACTGATTCATCAACTACATTGGCACCTGCATTTGATAAATCTTTACGAACATTTAATACTGCAGTTAAAGTGCGACCATTTAAATCATCAGTATCAATTAGAACTTGAGGTCCGTGACAAATAGCAAATGTTGGAACATCATTTTTAGTAAAGTATTTTGCAAATGTTCCATAACGTCCTTCTGCATCTCCACGTAAATTATCTGGAGAGAAACCACCAGGAATTAATAATGCATCATAATTTTCTGGTTTAGCATCAGCAATACTTACATTTACTGTAACTTTTTCGCCATGTTTCCCAACAACTTCAGCGTTCGCAGTATCTCCAATAACTTCAGTTTCAAATCCTGCTTCTTCTAATGCTTCTTTAGGACTTGTTAATTCTATATCTTCAAATTCATCAGCTAAAATAATTGCTACTTTTTTAGTCATAACCAAAATCACCTTTTCTTTCGTTTTATTATATTTAATATATAGACAAATTTAAGATGGTTTAAACATAAATATTAAATTTAGTTAAAAACTTTTTCATACTCCACAATTACTTAGAAACTAACTTAACTTTTTCTTCTAATTGATCTAATAATCCAATCCATTCATCAATATCTTTTACACTTACTTCATCAGGATTAACGTGGTCAATATCTTCTAAAAATTTAGACAATCTTGTTTTAATTTGTTCAATAGTTTGTTTTTCATCCATCGGAATTTAACTCCTTATATATAATATTTTTAGCTTTTATTCATAACTATCCTAACAAAATTTGACAAAAAGAGATATAATTCTAATAATATTTATTGTAATTTTATAAAGAAGAATGTTTTAAAAGTTTAGGAGTTTTTATAATGACAACATCAAAAATTAAACAAGCAATCTCAATTTATAATGATCCGTGGGAAGCTTATAATGATATTAAACAATTCGATCAACTCACTTTGAGTAATGTAGAATTTACCACAACAAATTTATGTAATATGAGATGTAGTCACTGTGCAGTTGGTTATACATTACAAACAAAAGATCCTGATCCATTACCTATGAATCTTATTTATCAACGTTTAGATGAAATTCCCAATTTACGTACTATGTCGATTACAGGTGGAGAACCTATGTTTTCAAAGAAATCTATAAATAATGTTGTTAAACCATTATTGAAATATGCGCATCAAAGAGGCATATATGTGCAAATGAATTCTAATTTAACGTTACCTCAAGATCGATATCTAGAAATTGCTGAGTATATTGATGTCATGCACATTTCTCATAATTGGGGTACCATCCAAGAATTTGCAGAGGTGGGCTTTGGCGCAATGAAAAAACAACCTCCTTTAAAAGCAAAGTTAAAATTATATGAACAAATGCTAGATAATGCTAGTACATTATCTGACCAAGGGATGTTTGTTTCAGCAGAAACAATGTTAAATCAAAATACCCTACCACATTTAGAAAACATACATAAAGAAATTGTTAATGATATGAAGTGTAGTCGTCATGAAGTTCATCCTATGTATCCAGCAGATTTTGCAAGTCAACTCAATGTATTATCATTAAAAGACATGAAGCAAGCTATTCATCATTTATTAGACATTCGTGATAAAAATACTTGGATGTTATTTGGTACTCTCCCAATCTATCCTTGCATAAACGATGAAAATGACCAACTTTTACTTGAACGATTAAGAAATGAAAAAAATGTTACTGTTCGAAATGACCCAGATGGCCGTAGTCGCTTAAATGTAAATGTATTTAGTGGGGACGTTATTGTAACAGATTTTGGTGATGAAAACGGAACAATTTCTAATATTAAAAATGATAAGCTCACAGATGTATTTGATGCTTGGTTATCAACAGATTTAGCAAAATCTTTAAATTGTCATTGTGAAGCTTTCCAATGTTTAGGACCAAATGTATTAGTTAAAAATATGTATTATCCAAATACAAACTTTAGAGAAAATGAAATCGCAATGCACACTGAACATAGTTTTCAATAAAATTAAAAGAAACTGGGACATAATTCCTAGCAAAATAGCCAGTAAATGAGTTTATTGTAAACTCATTTACTGGCTTCTTTCTTTATAATACTGCGTATTGTTGGCTCGCTTTCTTAGGGCACAACTTCAGCCTGTAGTCTTTAGCATATCCTATTGCCTCAAGAGTCTCACCAAAACACTTTGTATTTATATGTAATTTTACATTGAATTATTTTTAAAAAACAAGGCCCTAAAACCCTTTCGTATAATTTAAAGTCAATACATATAATTTATATCATATGTATTGACTTTTATTATAAATCTTAAATATCTTCTATGTGCTGTGCTTCAGATAAAAATTCAATGGTTTTTTTACTTTCTTCACGTCGTTCTTTTCTTCGTTGAACACGTTTTGGTGCTCCTTCATAGAACCACTTTTCTATTTTAGTTTCAGGGTACACTTTAGGAATACGTGTTGGTTTTCCATTTTCATCTAGGGCAACAAATGTTAAAAAGCTCAATGCTGCTAAATGTCTTTCCTTATTTAGCACATCTTCAATAATAATTTGCACACAAATTTCCATTGAACTTGATCCTGCGTAACTTACCATTGCTTCATAAGACGTAATATCCCCTGTTTTTATAGGTCTTAAAAAATCCACCGAGTCAGTAGAAGCAGTAACCACTTGTGCATTCGCATGTTTCATAGCTGTAATTGCAGCTATTTCATCAATATTAGCCATCAATGATCCACCAAACATTGTATGGTGATGATTGGTATCTTGAGGAAATACTTGTCGTGTTTTAATACTTTTTGATTCAGACATAGATTTTTTATTAACTTGAGAATTTGACATACTTTATTTCTCCTATTCCTAATTTAAATGAGTTATTGTGCCCAATTCCCATTTTCGAAAACTAATTCTTTAGAGCCGTCTTGTAAAATACCATATATCGTTAGATCTGAACTTCCAATCATAAAATCCACATGAACATTAGAATCATTTAACCCACTTGCTATTTTTTCTTCAGTAGACATTTCTGTGCCACCTTTAATATTAAACCCGTAGGCTGAACCAATAGCAAGATGACAAGATGCATTTTCATCAAATAGAGTATTATAAAAGATAGTATTACGATTTGAAATTGGCGAATCATCTGGAACTAGAGCAACTTCTCCTAATCGCTTAGAGCCTTCATCTGTGCTAATTAAATCTTTTAAAACTTCTTCACCTTTTTCTGCTTTAACATCGATAATTTCACCATTTTTAAATGTTAAAGTGAATCCATCAATAATATTACCATTATAACTTAATGGTAATTTATTAGTTACATAGCCATCTACATGATTTCTATCTGGTGCAGTAAATACTTCTTCCGTTGGGATGTTAGCAATAAATGGTTGTTGATTTCCATTTACATAGCTTGTTGCATCTTCCCAAATATGTCCTTTTGGTAGTCCTACTGTTAAATCAGTGCCTTCAGACATATAATGTAATGCCTTATAATTTTTTTCTTGAAGTTTATTTGCATGTACACTTAGAGATTTCACATGTTGCTCCCAATTTGTTATTGGGTCATTTCCATCCACACGTACAATTTCGAATACTTCATCGATAAATTGACTGTATGCTTCTTCTTCAGGCAAATTAGGATATACACGTTTTGCCCATGCTTTAGATGGAAATGCAGCTACTACCCATGGAAATGCATTTTTTTGGCTACCTTCCATATACCCTTTGAATGCTTGTCCATAATTAAACTGAGACGCTTTTAATTTTTCTGCATCAATGCCATTTAATAAATCTGGATCACCGGAAATAAGTGCTAAATTCGCTGCTCCTCTACGAACATAATCCATACGCTCTTCAACATCATAAGCTTTAACAGCATGATTTTCAAAATAATCAACAGCTTCATTTTCATATTTTAAGCGTTCTAAAATAGGATCTGTATATACCACTCTTACATCTGAAGCGCCTTCTTTATAGGCTACTTCGACAATTAAGCGCGTTAATTCTATAGTTTCTACAGAAGTTCTTATAAACACAGGTTGATTTTGTTGAACGTTCATACCTACCTTTACTAATAATTCTGCATATTGTTTTAATTTGTCTTGATAATCTTGATTGGCCATTTAAATTCTCCTTACTCGTGACGTAAATTACCTAATTCATCAGCAATTGCTGTAATTTCACTTGGTGAAAATGAATCTTTAGACATAACAAAATCATGAATGTCTTTAATATCCTTTGTATCTGTATCTTTAAATTTTTCTGGATTAATTAAAGATTGATTTACAATATTTAATTTTTTTCGAATATTTTTAATCATTTGTTCATTATTCTGTGCCATTTGTTTCACCTCTTTATTATCATATTTTATCAAAGTATAAAAATTTATTAAACTTTTATAGAAATTAGTAAAATTATGGCTTTATAAATGTTAAAAATAACTATAAAATAGTTTATATATTAAAGTTTGGAGGAGTACAAGATGGTAGATGTAGCTTTTGTATGTCTTGGAAATATTTGTCGTTCTACAATGGCTGAAGCAATCATGCGTCAACGATTAAAAGAACGCGGTATTTCTGATGTTATTGTACATTCTAGGGGTACTGGACGTTGGAATTTAGGTGAACCTCCTCATCAAGGTACTCAAAAAATTCTGAAACAACACCATATACCTTTTGATGGTATTGTTAGTGAATTATTTGAACCTGATGATGATTTTGATTATATTATCGCTATGGACCAAAGTAATGTGGATAATATTAAATCAATTAATCCCAATCTTAAAGGTCAATTGTTCAAATTGCTAGAATTTAGTAACATGGAAGAGACTGATGTGCCTGATCCTTATTACACAAATAATTTTGAAGGTGTATATGACATGGTACAATCATCTTGTGACAATTTAATAGATTTCATCGTTAAAGATACTAATTTGAAAGAGGGGTAACTAAAATGGAAAACAAATTTGTTCCAGGTATTATTATTGGTGCTATCGTTGGTGGAGCTGCTACTTTAGCAGATAAATCAACACGTAATGCATTAGTACAATCATTCAAAGACATTAAAGAAGGTAATCGTTCTCGTAAACCTTCTAAAATTACTTCAATTAAAAATGAAGTATTGTATTGGAAAGATACGATCGAAGAAATTCGTCGTAATAATCCAGAATTAGAAAAATCAATTAAAGATGCTAAAGATACATTTGTAAATCGTAAAAACAATCGTCTTAGCTAATCAAATATAATTGACAGAAAATAAAGGCAAAATTCCTTTTTACTTAGGTAGTTTTGCCTTTATTTTAGAATTAATTTTTAAGGAGACGTCTATGTCAAAAAAAAATCAATCAAACTCTAAGTACCTTAACTCTATTAAGGAAAAAGAGACAGAAAATAAAGAGAAAATAAAGGTTGATCGTACATACGTAGAACCTCAGGAATTTCAATCAAAGAAGCCTAAAAAAGATAAACAAGTTTTTTTCGTTTCTAGGTTGAATAAACCTGCAAAATACACTAAAAATTCTAATTTTTTATCTTATCTTATTTATCGTATTGGTAAAGATGATGCTTCAGGTTTAGCGGCTCAAATGACGTATCACTTTGTATTAGCTTTATTCCCAATGTTAATCTTTTTATTAACTTTATTACCATTATTCCAAATTGATCCTCAGCAAATTAAAGACTTAGTTAGTCAAAATGCTCCTGCTGAGACTGCTGACGTTGTTACTAAAATTTTTAAAGATATTACAAGTAACTCTAGTGGTAGCTTATTATCAGTTGGTTTGATTTTAGCTATTTGGTCAGCATCAAATGGTATGACAGCAATTATGAATTCATTTAATGTTGCTTATGATGTTGAAGATGCTCGTAATCCTATTGTTCTTAAATTATTAAGCATTTTGTTTACAATTGTTATGGCTATTGTATTAGCTATAGCTCTAACATTACCTACATTTGGTAATTTTATTAAAGATCATCTATTTGGTCCGTTAGGTTTAGATCAACAAGTCGCTTGGATATTTGATTTAGTGCGTATATTGTTACCACTTATTGTTATTATTATTTTATTCTTAACATTATATTCAGTAGCACCTAACGTTAAAACTAAGTTTAAATCTGTATATCCTGGTGCAATCTTTACTTCTATTGTATGGTTATTAGGATCATTTGCATTTGGTTGGTATTTATCTAACTTTGGCAACTATTCTAAAACATATGGTAGTCTTGCTGGAATCATCATTTTATTACTATGGATTTATATTACATGTTTTATTATCATTATTGGTGCTGAAATTAATGCAATTATTCATCAAAGACATGTGATTAAAGGTTTTACACCTGAAGAGGCTGCCTTAAAACATGATGATAATAATGAAAATCACTACAATGAAAATACAAAATATGAATACGATTCTACAGCATCATCTAAATATGAAAAAAATTATGATGTGGATCCTACACCCAATGATAAACATAGTGAACAAGACTCTTTTGTTGATAAAATTAAAGATAAATTTGATAAAGATAATAATAAATAGCTATAGAAAAGAAAATATCTAACAAAAAAACTCCTTATGAGATAGTCATTTTTAGACCTCTTTATAAGGAGCTTTTTTATTATTGAATTAAATTATGTTGGAATGCATAAATAACCGCTTGTGTTCTATCTTGTACCTCTAGTTTACTTAAAATATTACTCACATGTGTTTTTACTGTTTTAATTGTAATATGTGAAGCACTGGCAATTTCTTGATTAGAATAGCCTTTAGAAATTAATAACAATATTTCCATTTCACGTTCAGTGAGCATTTCATATAATTCTGCTTTCTTCTTCATTCTATTTCTCATTTTTACTAAAACTTCTGGCTCAAATACAGATTCTCCACGATATGTTTTTCTAACTGCTTCTGCAATATCACTGGCACTTGTCGTTTTTAATATATAACTATCAACCCCTGCATCAAGTGCCCTATATACTTCTTTATCTTCTATAAAACTTGTTAACATGACTACTTTGATATGAGGCAAATCTTTTTTTATTTGTGTCGTCGCTTCTACACCGTCCATATCATTCATTAACAAATCCATTAAAATTAAATCAGGATTTAACGTATGTGCTTTTTCAATTGCCTCTTTTCCTGATGATCCTTCTCCTACTACTTCAATATCAGATTGAGTAGATAAATAACTTGAAATACCAATTCTAACCATTTCATGATCATCTACAAATAATACTTTAATCGTCATATTAACCCTCCTCTTTCGTTAAAGGTGCTTTTACCTCTATTCTAGTTCCTGAATCTGGTAGAGATACGATATGAAACGTTGCACCTATTTCTAATGCACGTTCTCTCATATTTTTCAATCCATAACTTTGTTCTACTTTTTCATCTACGTTAAAGCCTTTACCATTATCTTGAATTCTTAATAATAAATAATCTTGATGATTAAATAATTCTACTGTCACTTTAGTTCCATTAGAATGTCTTAATGTATTTGAAATTGCCTCTTGTGTAATTCGAAATAGATGATCTTCAATTCCTTTAGGAACTTTAAAATCTTGTATATCATAAATGACTTTCATAGGTACTTTCTTTTGTAAATCAATGACTAAATCTTTAATACCTTCCCCTAATGATTTATCTTTGAGACCTAAAGGTCGCAAATGTAGTAACAGCGCTCGCATCTCTAATTGAGATTCTTGTATCATTTTCTCAAGTACTGGAATTTGTTGATTAAGAGGTGGTGCTAGTTCTGTTTCTTTTATCGCTGATAGCATCATACTTGCTGCGAAAAGTTGTTGACTTACTGAATCGTGTAGTTCCCTTGCTAAACGCTGACGCTCATCTTCTATGATTTTTTTAACTTTAATGTCATTCATATTGTAGTTTTCATTTGTTAAATTTTGAGTTTTAATTCTTAATTTCTGTAATTCTTGATTTAAAGGCACTAACATTTGATAAATATCAATCGTCTCATTATATAGTTCTATGTTTTTGTCATTAATCCCTACCGTTTCACCTTCAATGGCATGTTCAATTTGATTCTTTATCCAATCATTTTGCTGATTTATTTTATAAGCTAATACAGAGCCAACGATAATACAAAGTAAAATAATCACTAAATTAAGAAATAGAAACACAGGTATACCAAATATTTGAGTATAGAACATTCCTTGAAAATATATAATATTTACAAAAACTTTATCTATAAATAAAAACGCAGTTAGCATGCTATACACTAAAATAAGCATGGATCCTATTGCTCTTAAATAGTGATTCATCGATAAATCACCTCAACATCACCAATAAATGTTGATACATATATATTTACACTATAATTTTCTTCTTTCGGTTTTTCTTCTACTTGGACATGATTATTTTCTACTTTATATGCTTCTCCATTTATATAAGCGGTACCATAAAATGATGCCATGTGAAGATTAATATTATAATTAACTGGAACAATCAGTTGTACTTTACCTAAAATATGTCTAACTACAATCGTATTATTTTCTTTGATGTTTGCTGCTTTTGTCATATCAATATGAATATCTCCAACCCCATGTTGAATTTGCACATCTTCCCATTTATATACATATACTGGAGTACGTTGTTCACCTAGCCAACGTTGTTTAATAAATTGAGGAGAGGTCACTTCTTCTTCCGAGGCCACAATCTTCAAAGGTTTAAATTTAAAAACTAAGTATCTAATAATGATTATTACTAAAAATATAAATAAAATAATAATCGTATATTTGTTGGATAACAAGGTAAACGCTATGAGTAGTGCTCCTATCCAAAACGCCAATAACCCTCTTACTTTATGAAAGTAAAGGTACCCTACATAAATTAATATACATCCTAATAATAAAATAAATAAATATCCAATTTTTTCAAAAAAGATGTAATAAAAGTTAGCGATAATCATTAGCGCTGTAAAAATAATTAATAATTCAGTAGATATATATTTACGTGTCAATGTGTCGCCTCCTGATTTTAATTAAGCTACATAACTCATTTGTTCAATTATTGAATATTGTTCTTCTGCAGCAATACGTTCTTTCGTACAACGATGAATATTAGCTTCAATTTTGGCATAATATGCTTCAAATTTACCTAATCGTTGTTTTAATAAATCTATTTCATTATTATGAACTTCCTGAGCATTCTTTATATTGTACATATTTATCATATCAATATACTTATTCTCTAGTGTAGCAGATAAACTGTCAATTAAAGTATTGATTTTTTCTTTTTTATTTTTTAAATATTTTATATATCGTTCCATACTCTGGAGCTTATCATCTAATAATGAACGATAATCATTAATATTATTTTTTATAATTATTTTTAAAAAGTGTTGTAAATATAAATCTAAATAATTCATAGAACCACCTCGTTGTTTACTAAACTTTATTATAAATGAGTGAAATCTTACTTAATATAGTCCTAGGAACCATTTTCTTCTCATACTTAAGTACGATTAATTTTAATTTAAAAATAAGGATATGAGTTGAATACCATTAAGAAGAGTGATTTAAGATGGTGTCCATATATTTTAAACATTATTTTACTTCACATGTTCGAATTTAGTTTTTCATTTATCGCTGATACTAACTATTTATTATTTGGTGTTGTGTTTTTAAAGTCTGTTCTTTTAGGTGTTTCAGTAAAATGAGTATTTTGTAATATTGTTCAGTCGATTCACTTTGACTAATTAAGCTATATTTTGGTAGCTTTATTTTTGATTACATGTTTTATGTCCACTCTTATTTGGAAATTTGGCAAAGTAGAACAACGTTGGTCATAAAAAAGCCTAAGACATCATTGTTGTCTTAGGCATAGAAATTGTCTTTTTTCACTTATCCAGAAACTTTATGTTCCGGACTCTTTTTAATATACTAACAATTCTTGAAAATACATTTTATCACAAGTTTTTTCAACATCATCAGAGACGCTGAATCCCAACATAGAGACGTTCTTTATGGAACATCTCTATGTTGGGGAATCATTATCAGTATGGGACGACGACATCAAAATGACTTCTTTTCAACTTCATTTTTCTTAATCAATTTTTGTTGTTAACATCGGACCATCTTTCGTAACAATGACAGTATGCTCAATTTGGGCCACAAAGCTTTTATCTTTAGTTTCAAATGCCCAGTCATTTTTGCCTTCAGTAACAAATGTTGCTTTAGATGAAATAAAAGGTTCTACTGCAATGACTACGCCTTCTTTTAAAAGCGTCTTATCTTTAGGATCATAATAATTCATAACATGACTTGGCGCTTCATGTAAAGATTGTCCTACACCATGACCTGTTAAATTTTTAATAACAGTTAAATCATTTTTACGTGCTGTAGCATGTACCGCTTTACCAATATTACTTAGTTTTGTACCTGGTTTTACTTTAGCCATTGCTGCATCAAATGCTTCAAGTGCTACATCACATACTTTTTGTTTTAAAGGGTTATCCGCTTCTCCTACTACAAAAGAAATGCCAGTATCTGCATAATATCCATTTTTTAATGCTGAAACATCTATATTAACTAAGTCCCCTTCACGAATAATACGTTTACCAGGTATTCCATGAGCGACTTCTTCATTAACACTAATACAAGTTTGACCTGGGAATTTTTCATCATGAATAGGTGCTGAGATTGCACCATGTTCTTCAAATAATTCTTTAGCGATATTGTCTAATTCTTTTGTAGTAATCCCAGGTTTAGTTGCTTCTTGCATTGTATCTCGCACTTTTGCACATATATATCCTATTTCTTTTAACGCTTGTAATTCTTCATCTGTTTTTACAATCATATTATCCCGTTCCTTTTTAAAAAATATTCCACCTTATTATACCAAAAATTTTTTGATATACTAAATAAGAAATGTAATATCTACTGACTTGATGTCTCACTACATCAAACTTGATATTAAACTTATTCTAACATTATAATCATCACGTTCGTTCTTTGAGAGGATTTAACAATATGAATCAATGGTATAAACATATTATAGGCGCTAGAACAATAAAAACGGGTCTAGCTACTTTTCTAACAACTTTATTTTGTTTACTATTAAACTTAACTCCTATATTTGCAATTTTAACAGCAATTGTTTCGATCGAACCAACTGCTAAAGCTTCTTTACGAAAAGGTTATCGTCGACTTCCTGCTACCGTCATTGGTGCATTGTTTGCAGTTATTTTTACGTATATCTTCGGCGATCAATCTCCATTTACTTACACCTTTAGTGCTATTTTTACTATTTTAGCGTGTACGAAATTAAATCTCCAAGTTGGTACAACTGTTGCAGTATTAACTTCAGTTGCTATGATACCTGGTATTCATGAAGCCTATCTTTTTAATTTTTTCTCAAGACTCTTAACAGCTTTAATTGGTCTAGTAACTGCTGGATTAGTAAATTTTTTCGTATTACCGCCTAAATATTATCATCAAATCGAAGAGAACTTAATTCATTCAGAAACTAAATTGTATGAACTATTCGCTTCTAGATGTTATGAATTATTATTAGGAAAATTTGATTCAGATAATAGTAATACTTCATTATCAACTTTATCTGATATGAATAAAAAAACAGATACTTTAATGAATTATCAACGAGATGAATTACGCTATCATAAAAATAACGAAGATAAATGGAAACAATTAAAAGATATGTCAAATAGAGCGTATATTGATAGACTCCTTGCTACACATTTATCAAATATTATTTATTTACCAAAAAATGTAAATATTTGTTTTACTACTGAGGAAAAAATGGCAATTATAAAAATTAGTAATAGTATCAACAATATTCCTTTAGATGGAGTTTTTAAAAGAGAATCTAAGTCTGTATCTACTTTAAAATCTTCAGTCAAAATATTAGAAGAATTCGATAAGAATCAAATTAAGAGTCATGTTATTTATGAAATTTTACTTATCTATAATTTACTAGATAATCGATTTGTTAAAACATAAAAACGTTGGATGAATTGAAATAATTCAATTCATCCAACGTTTTTTTATTTTTCTGAACGTTCAATAATAACATATTTCGCAGCTTCTTCTTCAGTATTATCTAACTGTTTAGGTGTAAATGGAATCCCTTTACGTTCACATGCCTTCTCTAATAAATAATCAGTAAGTTCATGATTTTTCGGTAATATAGGGCCATGCAGGTAAGTTCCTAATAAGTTTTTATAATGAATACCTTCTTTTTTATCATCATCATTATTTCCATACCCTGTTACTACATGCCCCAATGTATCAAAATTATGATATGTACGACCACCGTGATTTTCAAAACCTACTATTGTTCCAAATGTATCACTTTTAATTACGATATCCCCTGTTAAACGATCTGTTTTTGATTTTGTATAAAAGTCCAAAATTCCAAGTCCTTCTAACTCTGTACCATCAGGGGTAATATATTTAGTACCTAAAAATTGATATCCACCACAAATGGTTAAACCTGGCATTCCATCTTCTATTGCATCTTTTAATATTGTTTTAATTTTACTTAACTCTTTAGTAGCGATACTTTGTTCTCTATCACTACCCCCACCAATAAAGAAAATATCGCAATTTTCTAATGTAACTCCCTCAGTTTCATTAATTTCGATAACTTTTAAATTAATATTGCGTTTTTTTGCTCTCTGTTTTAAAGCAATAATATTTCCTATATCACTATATAAATTTAATTTGTCCGACATAAAATGAAAAACTGTTAATTCGTACATATCTAACGTCCTCCTGCAAATGAGCGATTAAGTTGTTCTAACATAGGTGAAAGTGACGTATAATTTGGAATCGCTACTGTAAAGCCTGCATAATTCATAGTTAAAGCTGTAGCTTTATAAATATCTTTCTCTAAAATAATTGGAACATCTACTTCAGCTAATTTCAGTCTAAGTTGTAATTCTTCTGCTCTTGTACCCGTTACAATAATTTTTTCTATATTTTGATTACGTAACTTTTCAAAATCTGCATCGTAAATCCAAGATGTATCTCTGCCATCAGCTGCATTATCATTCAGACTGATAACATATACTTTTTTTTCTTTAAGTTGATCTCCGACTGATAGACTCACATTCATGCCAGCAGGATTTTTAGCTAAATTAATCATTGCTTCTTTTTGACCACGTTTAAAGTATTGCATTCGGCCATTATTTGAAGTGTATGTGTTAAATCCTTTACGAATTGCATCATTATTTAAGCCTAATTCTTTTAATACTGAATATGCAGCAAGTGCATTAAAAGCATTAAAATCACCAGCAATTTTCATTTCAAAGTGTGCATCGTTCACATCCATATCAATAAATGGCTGTACCTCAAATTGTGAAACCTCATATTTAGGTGTTTCACGCTTAAATCCACATTCACAATGATAATGTCCTAATTGATTATAATGGGTATAATCATAAGTTAATAATCTACCACAATTCGGACAATATTTACTTTCATTCATAGTACTTTGTTCAAATTCATATGCATGAGCTTTCATTCCGTAATATACAATTGTATCACTCGCTATTTTCAAACGACTTACAAATGGATCATCGGCATTTAAAATTAATTTAATCCCTTTATTACTAATTGATTTTGCAATATTATTAACCATAATATCAATTTCACCAAATCGATCCATTTGGTCGCGAAAGAAATTAGTAAATACCATCATTGAAGGTGTAACTTCTTTTAATACTTTTGGAATTGAACCCTCATCAATTTCAATAACCGCTACTTTAATACCTTTTACATTTTTCATGATGAATGCCGAGGTAATTCCAGCAGCCATGTTAGCACCTTCATTATTATGTATAATTTCAATATTATTTGCTTTTAAAGTGTGCCCAATCAAATTGGAAGTTGTTGTTTTCCCATTTGTTCCACTGATAAAAACAATATCATCAACTTGTGAAGCTAACTTTCGTAAAATATTTTGATCTACTTTGCGAGCAATTTGACCTGGTAAATCAGTTCCTTTTTTTCCTACTGCGATACTTATCTTGCGTGCTAATTTAGCCAAGTGTGTTGCTGTCCATTGTCTCATGTCTTTCCTCCTCGCATAATTCACTCGAGTAATTATACCATGTATCTAAAGTAACAAAAAATATTCTCAATTAAAAGTAACTAAATACACTTCTAATTATAACTTTTTCACTTTAAATTCCGTATCTATTTTTTTACTTTGTTATTTATAGATTATGAAAAAAAGCAATTATTTATATTTAAACCGTACTTTCTGTTAAACTGTGAATAATTCAATTTAAGTATTTAGAAAGGAATATAGAATGGTTAAAAATTCATTTATAGCTTTGGATTTTGAAACTGCAAATAAAAAAAGAACAAGTATTTGTTCTGTTGGCATGGTAAAAGTAGTAGATAACGAAATAGTCGAAACGTTTTACACGCTTGTTAATCCTCATGACTATTTTTCGGAAACAAATATTCATGTTCATGGTATTCATCCTGAGGATGTTAAAGGTGCGCCAGATTTTAAAGAAGTCTTTCCATATATGTTGCAATTTATAAATCAATTACCCGTAGTGGCACATAATGCTGCTTTTGATATGGGTGTATTACATCAAAGCTTAAAACATTTAAACATAGCTGTTCCCTCACTTACCTATTTCTGTTCATATCAACTTGCTAGACGTACGATCAAAGCTTATCGATATGGATTAAAACATCTAATGAACCATTACAACTTAAATTTTCATGGCCATCATGATGCCCTGAATGACGCAAAAGCTTGCGCAATGATTACTTATAGATTATTAAAACACTATGATAGCTTACAAAGTGTGCTTCAATTTCATGGTAAAAATTTAAAAGATAGAAATAGATAATTTAAAACATCTTATCTATTTCTATCTTTAAATGAAATCATAAATGGTCATATTTTGATATGTTGATTGCTCTAGATGACCTACTGTAACACCAATTAATCTGATAGGTACATCAGGGTCTTTTAATTCATGATATAAATCATAAGCTATATTATAAATATCAATGTCTTTACTTACCGCTTCTCTCAAACTTCTTTGTTTAGAATAAGTTTCAAAGCGATGCGTTTTAATTTTGACAGTAACTGTTGTGCCAGACTTTTGCAATTGAGTTAATCGTTCAGATGTTTTACGAGAAAGTTCCCATATTTTTTGTAGAATCTCTTTATCATCATTAATATCTGTTGAAAAAGTACGTTCGGTTCCTACTGACTTACGAATCCTACTTGCTTTTACTTCACTATCATCAATGCCTCTTGCTTTTTGATAAAGTCCTCGTCCTTTTTTTCCAAACCAGCGAATCAATTCAAATTCCGATTTGCTATATAAATCTTTACCAGTATAAATATCATGTTCATGCATGATTTTTTTAGAAGCTTTTCCAACGCCTGGAAAATCACCTATATCTAAGTTCATTAGTATGTCATGCACATTCTGATAATGAATAACCATCATTCCATTAGGCTTATTCATTCCACTAGCTAATTTAGCTAAATATTTATTATAAGAAACACCAGCAGAAGACGTTAAACCTGTTTTATTGAAGATATCTTTACGTATGTTTGAAGCAATTTTTGATGCTGATCGATGAGGTTTAACTAAATGAGTAATATCTAAATACGCTTCATCTAGTGCTAAAGGTTCTACAATTTCAGTATACTGTTTAAAAATTTCCATTATCTTACTTGAAACTTCACGATATACATCAAATCTTGCTCTAACATAGTACCCATTTGGACATAGTTTATGTGCTTGCGACATAGGCATTGCTGAATGAACACCATATTTACGTGCTTCATATGAAGCGGTTGAAACGACTCCTCGATGACTTGCTTTTCCACCTACAATGACAGGTTTTCCTTGTAATTTAGGATTATCTCTCATTTCTACCTGAGCGTAGAAACAATCCATATCAATATGAACGATTCTCCTTTCTGTCATTGTCTCACTCCTTTTTAAATAAAATAAGCCTCAATACTATTATACTGCACCCTAAAAGAAAACACTTTATAAATGCATTTATAATAATATTAAGACTTATGCAGATGTTTATTCATAATCATTATTTATAGATATAGGCAAATGATGATACATAAAGATACCTTCATCAGTAGAACGAATATATTTAAATTTGTTAATAATTGTTATACCTGCTAGATATATATCAATCAAACAATATCCGATGTGTATGCTTGATATAAATATAATAGAAGAGTAAGCAAAGTGGTAAAATGAAATCATTAACCCTATTGTAATGATTACTAATGGTGCAAGCATGACTGCACAAAATTGCCATTTATTAAAGTATTTAGATGACAAATAAATGAGCAAAATTCCATTTTTATATTTAAATTGTGGTTTCTGTCCTTTAGAAAAAATAAAAAATAAACATTTATGTATTAATTCGTGAATAATTAATACTCCAATAAAACCAAGTATTCCATAAATGACATTTGTCAAAAAACGTTGTTCAATAATATCAACATAATTAACTGCCCACTTATATGTAAATAAAATTGCAAATAACATCATAACAACTTGAATGGTAAGTAATTTTGATATTTTGATTCGATTGTGTGATAAATCAATTTTGTGCATCTGTCAACCTCCACTCATTTCACTAAAACTCTTTCATAGTATACATGTAGAAGTGTTAGAATGAAAGCGATTATAAATAACTTAAACCCTTTGTAATCTTATTTTAATAAACTTCTCCTCATTTACTTTAATTTAATTACACTGTTTTTCTTTCGAATAAGGCCACAGTTTCAATATGTGTTGTATGTGGAAACATATCGACTGGTGTTATTTCTTTTAAATGATATAGATTAGCTAAAAGTTGAGCATCTCTTTGTTGTGTTGAAGGATTACATGAAATATAGATAATGCGCTTAGGGGCTAACTCTAATAATGTTTCTATAAAGACTTGATCGCATCCTTTTCGTGGAGGATCGACCATGATAACATCAGGTTCTATTCCTTTTTGTTTCCATTCAATTATCACTTCTTCTGCTTTACCACATTCGAACGTTGTATTATCAAAATGATTAATTAAAGCATTTTGCTTGGCATCTTCAATAGCTGATGGCACAATTTCGACACCATATACATGTTTAGCCACTGATGCCATGTAAAGCCCAATCGTTCCTATACCACAATATGTATCTAAAACAATTTCATTTCCACTTAATTGAGCATAGTCAATAGCTTTCTGATATAATTTTTCTGTTTGAACAGAATTAATTTGATAAAACGATTGATCACTAATTTCAAAAATAGTTTCACTTAACTTATCTGTAATTTTATCTTTTCCATATAAAGTCATCGATTGCTTACCCATTATGACATTTGAATGTGAATTATTAATATTTTGTTTAATACTTGTTATGTCAGGATATACCTCTGTTAGTCTATGTACTAGCGTTTCAGCTTCTTTAAATTTAGAACCATTTGTTACAAATATAATCATAACTTCATTTGTATAATGACTTGTTCGAATGACTACATGACGTAATAACCCTTTTTTATTTTTTTCATTATAAATGCTTACATTCAATTCATTTAACCACTGTTTTATATCATTCATTAGTTCTTGTTGTTTTTCATCTTGAATTAAGCAACTATCCATATCAATGATGTCATGACTTCTTTGACGATAATATCCCATTATCGTTTTATTATTTTTATCTTTACCTACAGGAAGCTGGGATTTATTTCTATACCGCCATGGATGATTCATACCAATAGTATCGTGAATCACTGTTTCCTCTAATTTCGCCTTTTTATGAAATAAATTAACAACTTGTTGTTTTTTCATTTTTAGCTGAGATTCATAAGACATATGTTGTAACTGGCATCCTCCACATTTCTCATAATATATACAAGGAGGTGTTACTCTTTGCTCACTTTGTTTTAGTACTTTTAATAGTTTACCAATAGCAAAGTTTTTCTTTACTTTAATTACCTTAAACTCTACTTCTTCATCAATTAACACATTAGGAACAAAAATAGGATAACGATCTAATTTAATCACACCATGTCCTTCATGCGTTAAATCTATCACTTTTCCTTTTATTACATCATTTTTATTAATCATCACTATTATTTTTTCACTCCATATGAAAAAGAGGTACGTATAACTTCTTACCTTTTCAAACCAGAAATTATAGATAACCTCTTTTTAACTTCTTATTTCATTTTCCCTAATTCGTTTAATTCTTAAATACTTTAATGATTTTCAGATAGCTCATCATTATAAATATCTTTAGGCGTACAAACTTCAATATGCTGTTTTAAATTTAAAAAGTTTGCAGGTAATTTACCACCATATTCTCCATCTACATTTAATTGCATATCTGTAAATGATGAAATATTAATTGATTTTGCTTTTTTATATATTACTTTAGGATGTTTGGTATGTTCACCTCTAGAAGCTAATGTCATGATATGGCCTAATTCAGCTAAGTTTGCTTTCTCAACGATAATTAAAGTATAATACCCATCATCTAACTTAGCATCAGGTACAAGTTTTTCAAAGCCTGCCATTGAATTGGTAAGCCCTAGTAAGAATAATAGTGCTTCTCCTTGGAATACCTCATTATCATATTCAATTCTCAAATCGACTGCCTTCATTTGCGGCAACATTTCGAAACCTTTTATATAATATGCAAAAGGTCCAACAATAGATTTTAAGCGACTAGGTGTTTCATAGGATACTTGCGTGAGCTTACCTCCAGCAGCTAAATTTATAAAATATCGGTTATTCATTTTTCCAATATCTACTTTTGTCGTATGACCTTTAATAATAACATCTACTGCACCCATAATATCATTTGGTAAATGTAAAGCTCGTCCAAAATCATTCACTGTACCCATAGGTATAATACCTAATTTAGGTCTATTGGGTTGTTCAGCAATTCCATTTACAACTTCATTTAAAGTGCCATCACCGCCAGCGGCTATAATAATATCATAGTTTTGTTCAAGTGCACGTTCCGCTTCAAGTGTAGCATCTCCTTCTCGTTCAGTTGCATAAGCACTTGTTTCATAACCTGCACGTTCTAATTTTATTAAAACATCTGGTAAAGTGCGTTTAAATAGCTCCTTTCCAGAAGTTGGATTATAAATGATTCTTGCTCGTTTTCTCATAAGTTATCCCTCTACTTTTTATTACATAACACTATATTAAATGATTTATGAATGAGTTAAAAGTATTTATACCCATTCTTTTAAATTTTTGTAGGTATCATTTTGTTGTACAAATGTTGTAAGAAACTAACCGAAGTAAAAAATATTTCATTCTTTTAACACTAGGAACAAACTAAATACTTTGCTTATCTATCCCATTGAAATCCAATATCCTTTTCTCTAGAAATATGAATAAAAAACTGTTCACAATCTCAAACGCTTTGTGAACAGTTTATCTTAAACTTATATTTAATACCTCATATGAGATGAGCTATTATCTTTTATCCAATTCTTGTTTTAATAATTGATTGACTTTTTGAGGATTAGCTTGACCTTTTGAAGCTTTCATAATTTGACCCACTAAGAAGCCCATAGCTTTGCCTTTACCATTTTTATAATCTTCAACAGATTGTGGATTATTATCTAAAGCTTCATTAACAAATTTTAATAGTGTAGCTTCATCTGAGATTTGAACTAAACCTTTATCTTCCATAATTTGTTTAGCATCTCCACCATTTTCAGCTAATTCTGGGAATACTTTTTTGGCAATTTTACTACTCATTGTTCCATCTTCAATAAGCTTAATCATTCCAGCAAGATTTTCAGGAGTTAATTTTGTATCTTCTAAATCTACTTGATTTTTATTAAGATATTCATTAACGCCACCCATCAACCAGTTAGATGTTAGTTTAACATCTGCGCCATGTTCAATCGCACCTTCAAAGAAATCAGACATTTCTTTAGTAAGGGTTAATACATGTGCATCATATTCAGGTAAGCCTAATTCATTAACATATTTAGCTTTACGTTCGTCAGGCAATTCTGGAATGGTTTGTCGCACACGTTCTTTCCACTCATCATCGACATATAAAGGTACAATATCTGGTTCTGGGAAGTAACGATAATCATCAGAACCTTCTTTAACACGCATTAAAATAGTTTTACCAGTTGATTCATCAAAACGACGTGTTTCTTGACCAATCGTACCACCGTTTAATAATTCTTCTTCTTGACGTTTTTCTTCGTATTCTAAACCTTTTCTAACATAGTTAAATGAGTTTAGATTTTTCAATTCAGTTTTAGTACCGAATTCTTTTTGACCGTAAGGACGTAATGAAATATTAGCGTCACAACGTAGTGAACCTTCTTCCATTTTACAATCAGATACACCAGTATATTGGATAATTGAACGTAATTTTTCTAAATAAGCATATGCCTCTTTGGGAGAACGAATATCTGGTTCAGATACAATCTCTATTAATGGTGTACCTTGACGGTTTAAGTCTACTAAAGAGTAACCATCTTTATGAGTTGATTTACCTGCATCTTCTTCCATATGAAGACGAGTAATACCAATACGTTTCGTTTCACCATCAACTTCAATATCAATATATCCATTTTCACCGATTGGTTGATCAAATTGAGAAATTTGATATGCTTTCGGATTATCTGGATAAAAATAGTTTTTGCGATCAAATTTAGAATTTGTAGCAATGTCCATATTTAGAGCCATTGACGCACGCATCGCCCAATCTACTGCTCTTCTATTTACAACAGGTAAGACACCCGGATAAGCTAAATCAATAACATTAGTGTTTGAGTTAGGTTCAGCCCCAAAATGTGCTGGTGATGGAGAGAACATTTTTGAGTCTGTTTTTAATTCAACGTGAACTTCAAGTCCGATAACTGTTTCAAAATGCATTATTTCCACTCCTTATAATTTTTCGTATGCGTCGTGTAAGTTAAATTGTGTTTCATATTGATATGCCACACGATATAATGTTTTCTCATCAAATGGTTTACCAATAAATTGTAAACCGATTGGACGTCCGTTTGATTGGCCACATGGCACAGAAATGCCAGGTAAACCAGCTAAGTTAACAGGCGTAGTTAATAAGTCATTTGCATACATTGTTAAAGGATCATCAATTTCTTCGCCTAAATTAAACGCCGTTGTTGGAGCTGTAGGCCCTACAACAACATCATAATTTTCGAATACTTTATCGAAGTCATTTTTAATTAATGTTCTAACTTTTTGAGATTTATTATAAAATGCATCATAATAACCAGAACTTAATGCGAATGTACCTAAGAAGATACGACGTTTAACTTCGTCTCCAAAGCCTTCCGAACGAGACATTTTGTATAATTCTTCTAATGTTTGCGCTTCTTTTGAATGGTAGCCATAACGAATACCATCGAAACGTGCTAAGTTTGCAGATGCTTCAGATGATGCAATTACATAATAAGAAGGAATACCATATTTAGTATTTGGTAATGACACTTCATCAACTTCTGCACCAAGTGACTTTAATGTTTCTACTGCTTGTTTTACAGAAGTTTTTACTTCCTCGTTAACACCTTCTCCTAAGTATTCTTTAGGAAGTGCAATTTTAAGACCTTTGATGTCTTTACCAATTTCAGAAGTAAAATCAACATCTTCAACCGGTGCACTTGTAGAGTCATTTTTGTCTACGCCTGCAATTGCTTCTAATACCATCGCATTGTCTTTAACATTACGAGTAATTGGTCCAATTTGATCTAATGAAGATGCAAAAGCAACTAAACCAAAACGTGATACACGGCCATATGTAGGTTTCATACCTACTACACCACAATATGCAGCTGGTTGTCTGATTGATCCACCAGTATCAGAACCTAAACTAAATGGTACTAATCCTGCTGCTACTGCTGCAGCTGAACCTCCAGAAGATCCCCCTGGCACTGCTTGATGATCAAATGGATTGACAGTTTTTTTGAAATAAGATGTTTCTGTAGAACCACCCATTGCAAATTCATCCATATTTAATTTACCAATTAATACTGCATTTTCTTGATGTAATTTATCCATCACTGTTGATTCATAAATCGGTACAAAACCTTCTAACATTTTACTTGCACAAGTTGTTTCGACATCTTTAGTAATAATATTATCTTTAATTCCCATTGGGATTCCAAATAATTTACCTTCAAATTGATCTTTAGCTTGTAACTCATCTAATTCTTTAGCTTTTTTAATTGCATTTTCTTTATCTAAAGCTAAAAATGATTTAATTGTTGGATCTGTTTCTTCAATAGCATCATAAATATCTTTAACTACTTCAGAAGGTTTAATTTCTTTATTCTTAATCATTTCTGAAAGTGTTTCAACAGATTCATAGCGAATACTCATCTTAAGCGTCCTCCTCATTCATGATAGCTGGTACTTTAAATTGACCGTCTTCTGTTTCTTTCGCATTTTTTAATGCAAGTTCTTGAGGAATACCCTCGATTGCTTTATCATCACGTAACACATTTTGTAAATCTAAGACATGATATGTTGGTTCCACACCTTCAGTATCTGCTGAATCATTTTGCTTTGCAAAATCTAAGATACTTTCAAGTGTATTAGCCATTTCTTCAGTTTCTTCAGGAGAAATTTGAAGTCTTGCTAAATGTGCTATATGTTCAACTTCTTCGCGTGTAACTTTAGTCATTATTAAAAAAGCCTCCTTATTACTCATTCATCATAAAATTGTATCAAATTTTCAGTTAAAAATCTAAATATTTATTATGATACTCGGTGTATTAACTATTCTTAGCAAAGTTAAGAATTAAAACAACTTGCTTATGTAACTCATTTACATAGTTACCTATAAATATACATTAATTTCTATTAATAATTTACTAATATTAACGTTATATAATAAAATGAATTATTTTTTATCTATACTCTAATTCTTGTTAACGCTTATAATTACATTAAAATAAACTGTTATTTATAGATAAAATTTTACTTCTCTAATCTATAAATACCATTGTATAATATTACATGTAACTAATTTAAAAATCGTCACTTCTTTTTTTCAGTACAATGTTGTTGAAAAACATAAATTTAAAAGTTTTAAAGGGGGTAATTACAATGTTTGTATTAAGTGTAAATTTAGGCACTCATGCTAACACAAGCTGGCAGACTTATATTATGATTGCAATCTATTTTATTATTCTGCTAGTGATTGGTTACTATGGTTATAAACAGGCAACCGGCAATTTAAGTGAGTATATGTTAGGTGGGAGGAATATAGGCCCATATATTACTGCTTTATCAGCCGGTGCTTCAGATATGAGTGGTTGGATGATTATGGGACTTCCAGGGTCTGTTTATAGCACAGGTTTATCGACAATATGGATTACAATTGGTTTAACTATTGGCGCCTATGTTAACTATCTCGTTGTTGCACCAAGGCTTAGAGTATATACAGAAGTTGCTAGAGATGCAATTACGCTCCCTGATTTTTTCAAAAACCGTCTTAATGATAAACATAGTATCATTAAAATTATTTCTGGTCTTATTATTGTTATTTTTTTCACTTTATATACTCACTCTGGCTTTGTTTCTGGAGGTAAATTATTCGAAAGCGCATTTGGATTAAATTATCATTTGGGACTTATTTCAGTCGCAATTATCGTTATTTTATATACCTTTTTCGGAGGATATTTAGCTGTTTCTATTACTGACTTTTTCCAAGGGGTTATCATGCTTATCGCAATGGTAATGGTACCAATAGTTGCTTTGATACAACTTAGTGGATGGGATACATTCCATCAAGTAGCTGAAATGAAACCAACTAATATGGATTTATTTAGAGGTACTACTTTTTTAGGTATGATTTCATTATTTGCATGGGGATTAGGTTATTTTGGTCAGCCACATATTATTGTACGATTTATGTCTATTAAATCTCACAAACTTTTACCTAAAGCACGACGCTTAGGAATAAGTTGGATGACTGTAGGTTTACTTGGAGCTGTGGGTGTAGGGTTAACTGGAATTGCTTTTATTTCGAAAAATCATATTAAAATGGACGATCCAGAAACATTATTTATTATCATGAGCCAAGTTCTTTTCCATCCTTTAGTAGGTGGATTCTTACTTGCTGCCATTCTAGCTGCTATTATGAGTACAATTTCTTCACAATTATTAGTGACTTCAAGCTCACTTACAGAAGATTTCTATAAGCTCATTCGCGGTGAAGAACATGCTCAATCACATCAAAAAGAATTTGTACTGGTAGGCAGATTGTCTGTGTTAGCTGTAGCCATTGTAGCTCTTGCTATTGCATGGTCTCCTAATGACACCATATTAAACCTAGTCGGAAATGCTTGGGCAGGTTTTGGTGCAGCATTTAGCCCACTTGTTCTTTTTTCTTTATATTGGAAAAAACTAACACGTGAGGGTGCGATAAGTGGTATGATTGCTGGAGCTCTCGTAGTCATTATTTGGATTGTCTGGGTTAAACCACTTGCTAATATTAATGAACTATTTGGCATGTATGAAATTATACCTGGTTTTATTAGTAGTGTAATCGTTACATACCTTGTTAGCATCTTCACCTATAAATCAGACTATTCTATTGAACAACAGTTAAATCAAGTTAAAACCATTGTTCGCGAAAAATAAATTAATTTATTGAAAATTAAAAAGAGGCTGCGACACGACGTGTCACAACCTCTTTTTAATTAATTACTATAAATATGGACTTGTGGGTCTTTGTCATCTTTTGTTTTACTAATAAGTGCTCTTGAATTGTTACCATCTTTTATACGAATTTCGTAACTATCTATATTATCAAAATATTTCTTAGCTTGTTCTGTTACATATTGTGTAATTCCTATTGTTTCAGCTTGACCATAGTAATCGATTGGCAAATCAATCACTAGTCTATTAGGTTTCTTATCTACAAATTTCACTTTTCCAATTGCTTGAGTAAAATTAGAGAAATAAGATTGAAGATCGTCATTAAATTGTTTAAAGTTATTATTTAGATTTTTGTCATATTTTTCTGCTTCTGTTGAAGGTAAAAGTGCTGAAATCTCATCAATTTTATTCCATTTATTAATTTTAGTTTGTTTATCATCAACAATCGTATTAGCAATAAAGTGTCCTGGCGTAATTGCATCTTGACTCGATTGAACATATATTGCAAAGTGAATTGGAATATTTTTCAAATCTTTATTTGCTCTAAGGCGTGTAAGTAACTCTTGAGCCATTGCTTTACCTTGTTTTTCAATTTCTTTATTATCTAGCGATTTGCTATATGTTTCTCCATCTTTTTCTTTTTGATAATAATAGACACTATTCATAGCAAGACCAATTGTTATGCCTTTAATTTTTTTTCCTTTTGTATCATTTGTATCATAAAAATCTTGTTCTAAGATATTAGATAAATAAGCAGGAGAGCTTTCTGCTATTTTTTCTGGTTTAGTTTCTCCATCATGTGATGGATTAAGACCTAAATTTTCAGTAGCTTTTTTTGATTCTTTTTCACTTTCACTCATGTGATCAATTTCGTCTTTAGAATACTTGGGATTTAAATATGCGTTAACTGTATTTTTGTCTAAATACTGCCCATCTTGATATAAAAAATTATCAGTTGGAAATACAGACTTACTTAGATGTAATAAACCATTTTCGAAATCTTCACCATTATAGCTATTAGCCATATTATCTTGTAATACTCCACGAGCTTGGCTTTCTTTAAATGGTAAGATTGTACGATAATTATCTCCTTGAACTTCTTGATCAGTGGCAACTGTTTTTACATTATTTGAATTTTGTTCTTGTTGCTTATTATTTGACTGACTATTTTTATCATTCCCATTGCCACACGCTGTCAATATCATAAGCGACGTTATAACTAATAATAATAACCGCTTCATTACGTTCTCCTCTATTCTGCTATTTCATTTTGTTTTTCAATAAATTGTGATTCGGACCATATTTCTGTACCAAATTGTTCAGCTTTAGACAATTTTGAGCCAGCATCTTCACCAGCTATTACTAAATCTGTACTTTTAGTTACACTACTTGTTACTTTAGCACCTTGCATTTCTAACCATGTTGTTGCTTCTTTACGTGTCATTTGTTGTAATTTTCCAGTAAGAACAATAGTCTTATTTTGAAATTCCGGATGTCCTTCAATTTCAGAGGATTTAACACCTTTATATGTCATGTTGACATTTTTATCTTTTAATTTTTCAATAAGTGCTTTAATATCCTCATTATCTAGATACGTTACTACAGATTGTGCTAATTTATCTCCAATATCATGGATCGCTACCAGTTCTTCTTCTGTTACTTTAAGTAAACGATCCATGGTTTCAAATTTCTCTGCTAAAATTTGACTTGCTTTGGCGCCAAGATGTCGTATACCTAAACCAAATAATAAATGTTCTAAAGAATTTTGTTTTGCATGTTCGATAGCGCTTAATAAGTTTTCTACTTTTTTTGTGCCCATTCGTTCTAAAGGCAATAAATCTTCTTTAGTTAAATAAAAAATGTCACTTACATCTTTAATAAGCTGATGATGATACAGTTGCTGAATGATTTTATTTCCTAGTCCGTCTATATTCATCGCTTGTCGAGAAACAAAATGAATCAATCCTTCCACAAGTTGCGCTTGGCATTTTGGATTGATACATCTAAGCGCAACCTCTCCTTCAATACGCACTAATTCATGACCACAACTTGGACAATGCGTTGGCATATGGTATGGTTTTGCATCATTTGGACGACGGTCAATAATACTTCTTACGACTTCAGGAATAATATCTCCAGCCTTTTTCACTATAACGCTATCACCGATTCTAATATCACGTTCTTTAATTAAATCTTCATTATGAAGTGATGCTCTTGAAACTGTAGTACCCGCAACACGAATAGGTTCTAAAATGGCTGTCGGTGTAACGACGCCAGTACGTCCTATACTTAATTCAATATCTTTAAGTTCTGTGACAACCTCTTCAGCTGGAAACTTATAAGCGATTGCCCAACGTGGAGATTTTTGAGTAAATCCCATTTCGTCTTGTTGATCAAGATCATTCACTTTAATAACAATTCCATCAATATCATAAGATAGCTGTTCACGTTGTTTAGTCCACTTTTTAATATATTCTAGTACACCCTCTATATCTTCTACGCGTGCACGTTCATGATTAGTTTTAAACCCTAAACGATCTAATTCATCTAATGCATCACTTTGAGTAGTAGCGCTAAAATCTGTAAAATCATTTACACTATATAAAAAGACACTTAGTTTACGTTTAGCAGCTAATTTAGGATCTAATTGTCTTAAAGAACCTGCTGCTGCATTACGTGGATTAGCAAATGGTTGTTCTTCATTTTTTTCTCTCTCATCATTCAATCTCATAAAGGAACGACGTGGCATATATGCTTCTCCACGAACTTCAACATTTAAAGGTTCTTTAATTTTAAGAGGAATCGCATGAATAGTACGTAGATTTTCTGTAATATCTTCTCCTGTGGTCCCATCTCCTCGCGTTAATCCCTGCACAAATCGTCCATCTTCATATTTTAAAGAAACTGCTAAACCATCAATTTTTAGCTCACACATATATTCCACGTTACCAATATGTTCTCGAATACGTTCATCAAAACGTCTTAGTTCTTCCTCATTAAAAGCATTACCTAAACTAAGCATAGGTGTTTCGTGATTTACTTTTTCAAATGATGATTGAGCTTCTCCACCAACCCTAACTGTTGGAGAATCGTCAGTTTTTAGTTCAGGATGTGCATTTTCAATATCAATTAATTCACGTAATAATTTATCATATTCACTATCAGGTACAGAAGGATTATCTTTCACATAATATTCGTAACTATATTGATTTAATAAATCATGCAGTTCATTGACACGATTTTGAATGTTATCCATTTACTAATCCTCCTTTTTTTCTATAGGCGCAAATTGAGCTAATAAACGCTTAGGGCCTTCAGATTTAAATATAATATCTAATTCAACAGAGCCATTTTTTTCACTTACATTGCTCACCATACCTTCGCCCCATGATTTATGTGTCACTTTATCTCCTACCTTCCAATCTGAAGCAGATACTTGTTTTTTAGTAGAAGTCGTACGTTTACTAAAACCACGTTTTGACGGTGTAGTTGACTTAGAAGTGATTGTTTGTCGTTTTGATTTTGCTGGTGTTTCTAATAATTCTTCAGGGATTTCTTTTAAGAAGCGTGATGGTAGATTTGCTTGTGAACGTCCAAATAACATACGAGAAGTCGCATGTGTAATATATAACACTTCTTCTGCACGTGTAATGGCTACATAACAAATTCGTCTTTCTTCTTCCATCTCATGGTCATCATCACTTTTAATTGCTCTAATATGAGGGAAAAGTGATTCTTCCATACCCATTATGAATACAATTGGGAACTCTAATCCTTTTGCAGAATGCATGGTCATTAACGTTACACCACTATCAATTTGTGCTTCGTCAATATCTGCGACAAGTGATAAATCAGTTAAAAAGTTAATCAATGATTGTTCTTCTAAAGGTGTATCTTTTTCATAGTCTTTAGGTACAGACATAAATTCATCAATATTTTCAAGACGACTACGTGATTCAATTGTTTGTTCACGTTCTAACATTTGACGATAACCTGATTTTTCAAGTATTTCCTCAACAATCTCACTAATTTCTAAAAATTCTTGTTCTTTAATTAAGTTTTGAACCATTTCATAAAATTGTATACATTCTTGAGTTACTTTTTTAGAGAGCCCTATAAAATCCACTTCTCCTAATGCATCAAACATACTAATATTGTTATCTAGTGCATATCGTTGAATTTTATCAACTGATGATGGCCCTATCCCTCTTTTAGGAACATTAATAATTCTTTGAAGACTAATATCATCATTACTATTTGCCACTATTCTTAAATAACTTAACAGGTCTTTGATTTCTTTACGATCATAGAACTTTTGGCCACCAACCATCGTATAAGGAATATTTGATTTCATAAATGTTTCTTCTAACACACGTGATTGTGCATTTGTTCGATACAAAATTGCCATATCATTATAGTCTTTTCCAGACTTACGATGTTTAATAATTTCACGAACTACATATTCTGCTTCGTCACGTTCAGTCATCGCTTCATAATATTTAATCTTTTCTCCACCATTATTTGCGGTCCATAACCCTTTAGGTTTCCGTTCAGTATTATGTTTAATCACTTCATTTGCAGCTGTTAAAATGGTTTTTGTTGATCGATAATTTTGTTCTAGGAAAATAGTCTTTGCTTCAGGATAGTCTTCCTCGAAAGATAGTATATTTTGAATATCTGCACCACGCCATCCATATATTGATTGATCAGAATCACCTACAACACATAAATTTTTAAATTTACTTGCAAGTAATTTAACAAGTGTATATTGTGCTTTATTTGTATCTTGATACTCATCTACGTGGATGTATTGAAATTTATTTTGATAGTATTCTAATGCATCTGGTACACGTTCAAATAAACGAATCGTTTTCATGATTAAATCATCAAAATCCAATGCTTCATTTCTAGATAGTTGACGTTGGTATCCACTATATACTGTTGCAACCATTTGTGAATGAAAATCATTTGCTTCTTTCATCGCATCTTCGGGCGTTTTCAATTCATTTTTTAAATTACTGATGGCACCAACAAACATTCTCGGTTCAAAACGTTTACTATCAATATTTTCATTTTTAAGTACATCTTTAATTACAGATTTTTGATCAGTTGGATCAATAATGGTAAAGTTGCGTTCAATTCCAATACGATCTGCATCTCTTCTTAAAATCTTTACACACATTGAATGGAACGTTGACATCCAAATCACTTGAGCTTCTTCACCAACCAAGTGTTCCACACGCTCTTTCATTTCTTTTGCAGCTTTATTAGTAAAGGTAATAGCTAAAATGTTATACGGAGACACATCTTTTTCATCTAATAAGTAGGCTATGCGATGTGTTAACACCCTTGTTTTACCTGAACCTGCGCCAGCCATGATAAGCAGAGGACCTTCTGTCGTTCTAACTGCTTCACTTTGTTCTTTATTCATATTACTTACTAGAGCATTCATTATTTCGACTCCTTCTTTATTTTTACAGTTTTTAAAGCTTTTTTAATATCTGAGTATATAATATTACCTACAATAATTGTATCGGCATAGTTTTTCATTTCTTTAGCTTCAGTTAAAGAACTAATACCGCCACCATAAAATAATTGTGTATGGGTTAACATTTGGGAAGCGGCTTTTACAATATCTTTATCTCCATATGTACCACTATATTCTAAATACAAAATTGGCAACTTATACATTTCTTCAACGAGTTGAGCATAAGCTTCAATATCTTCAACATCTAACTGAGTATTTGATTGCGTAAGTTTGGCTACTTTACTATCTGGATTAAGAACGACATACCCTTCAAGCATCACTTCTTCAAAATTAATCATATGACCATATTGTTTTAATGCTTTATGAAGCAAACCATTATGATACGTCACATCATTACTATTTAATATTGAAGGTATAAAATAAAAGTCAAAGCCAGGCATTACGCTATCTAAATTTGAAACCTCTAGCACTAAAGGTAATGGATATCTTCTAACTCTACTCATAAGATGAATGACATTATCTTCAGTTACATCGTCTGTCCCACCAATCATGATGGCATCAGTATCTGACATACATAAGGCTTCTAAATTTTCGTCGCTAATCTCTTTGGCAGGATCAAGTTTAAATACATGCTGCCACTTTCTAATGTCATACATTATCCATAACTCCTTCTTTTAACATACACTAAATTATAGCATTTTTACCTTTGCAATTCTAAATCAATACACTAAGTTTATACTAGTATAAATTGTAAAAATTATATTCACAAAAAAGAGACAATTGCTATTTTTAGCTAAGCAATTGTCTCTCTTTATTTATTCTTTTGTTTCAACATTTAATCTATCTAAAATCATTGTATACGCATCATTACCCCATTGCAGTGAGCGTTTAACTCTAGATATCGTAGCTGTTGATGCACCAGATTTCTTTTCTATAGTTGCATAAGTAAAACCTTGCTTTATCATTTTAGCAACTTGAAGTCTTTGAGATAAAGATTGAATTTCATTGACTGTACATAAATCATCAAAGAATTGATAACATTCTTCTCTATCTTTAAGTGTTAAGATAGCATCAAATAATTCATCCAATGCTTCTCCTCTTAATTTTTCAATTTGCATCTCAAGCAACCCCTATTTTCAAATTAAATATAACTATATTTTAACGCATTAATTAATTAAAGTGTAGTTATTTCAATTGAAAATACTAAAACTATATTAGTAAACTATTCTAAATTAGCACGTTTAAAAATGGTATCAACTTGGTTCAAATGATGTTTTGGATCAAAACACTCGTCTAATTCTTCTTTAGATAAAACATTTGTAATGGTTGAATCTTGTTCTATAAGTTCACGGAAAGGTGTTTTAGTTTCCCAAGATTTCATTGCTTTAGGTTGTACTCTATCGTATGCTTCTTCACGAACCATACCTTTATTAATCAATGCAAGTAAAACGCGTTGTGAGAAAATAAGACCAAATGTTTTATTGATATTATTTCTCATATTATCTTCAAATACTGTTAAACGGTCGATAATATTAGTAAATCTGTTTAAAGCATAGTCTAAAGCAATTGTTACATCTGGTAACATAATTCGCTCTGCAGAAGAATGAGAAATGTCTCGTTCATGCCATAATGGGACATTTTCATAAGCAGTCGTAATATAACCACGAATCACTCTTGAAATACCTGTAATATTTTCTGAACCGATTGGATTACGTTTATGCGGCATTGCTGATGATCCTTTTTGACCTTTTGCAAATGCTTCTTCAACTTCTCTCGTTTCAGTTTTTTGTAAATTACGAACTTCTACAGCAAATTTTTCTAATGATGTCGCAATTAACGCTAAAGTTGCAATGTAATAAGCATGACGATCACGTTGAAGTGTTTGAGTTGATACAGGGGCTGTGTCAATTCCGAGATGTTTACAAACGTAACTTTCAATTTCAGGAGGGATATTGGCAAATGTTCCTACTGCACCACTCATTTTCCCAACTTCAATTTCTTTACGTACCTCTTTAAAACGTTTTAAATTACGTTTCATTTCTGTATACCATAATGCCATTTTTACGCCAAAAGTAGTTGGCTCAGCATGAACACCGTGTGTACGACCCATCATTAATGTATATTTGTATTTTTTAGCTTTTTCTTCAAGTACTTTAATAAAGCGTTCAATATCTTTTTCAATAATTTCATTAGCTTGTTTAATTACATAACTTAATGCAGTATCTACAACATCTGTAGAAGTTAATCCATAATGAACCCATTTACGTTCTTCTCCAAGTGTTTCAGATACTTGTCTTGTAAATGCTACTACATCATGACGTGTTTCTTGTTCAATTTCTTTTGCACGATTGACATCAACTTTAGCATTTTCACGAATTTTTTTTACGTCGTCCTTAGGAATATACCCTAATTCGCTCCAGGCTTCACAAGCAAGAATCTCAACTTCTAACCATGCTTCATATCTATTTTGGTCTGTCCAAATACTAGACATTTCTTCTCTTGAATAACGTTCAATCATTATTAAACTCCTATCTTATGTAATTATTTTTATAAAAAGCTGTACATTAAATCGATTTTAAGTAAAATAGTTCGTATTTAACTCTATATTTATAGTTTAACAGATTCTATACTAAAAGTATAAAGATTTTTTATTCTAATTGAATATAGGTTTACGAACTTTATAAAAATATTAAAAGGTCTCTGACTTCTAAATTGTCAAAGACCTATATATGAGCAGTTATTAAATGTCGTTTTCGATTTTCTTACCAACAAATTGAATATCTTGTCGTAATATCTTTATATTTCCTTGTTTATCTTCAAAGTACACAGGTTTTTCAATACGTCTGACTGGCATGTATCCTTCTTTTCTCATACGTGCAATACAATCTGAAATAGTTTCATTTTCATTTACCTTGAACTTCACTATGTTCCACAACACTTTCTATTTCTTCTACTTCATATGCTTTTACTTTCTTAGTTCGAACACCTTTAGTCCAGAATCCACCGTGAATGGCTCTAGGTTCATACGCAATGATAAATGCTTTTTCATCTAAACTACGAACAGTTTCCATTAATTTTCGTTCATAACGTCTAGGTGTTAAAATTTGCATTACCATTCGACTTCCATCTCTACCATGTGCTTCATAGTGAGTAACACCATAACCTAAATTTCGTAACTCTTTAGGTAAATCGAGCTCATATTCTGAAGATGTTACGTTTACAACTGTATAGCCTAACGCAAGCTTTTCTTCAATTTTCATTCCAACAATGATACCTATTGAGAATCCAAAGGCATATGCAATAATATTTTGAATTTGATCTAAACTAGACATCACTAGCCCTAATCCAACAACATATATTAAAACTTCAAGAAAACTTACTATTGCTGCCATATAACGATATCCTTTTAACGTTAAAATTGTGCGCATTGTAAGAAATGTAACATAAAAAACGTTAATGATGAATATCGCTAATACCATTATCCATGGATTTGACGTTATTACTGACATATTATTCCTCATTTCATTTAACTAAAATTCGAAATAATTTTATCAGTCACAAATAATTTTGTCACTAAAAACTAATAGTAATTAAATCATTTAATTATTAACGTATTCATTTATTCTTTTGCATGTGAATGTTTAGGCCAAGTATAGCGAGTATATGCCAATTCTCTTTTATGTGCATTTTTAACATAATGATTCTCTATCGTTGTTTTTGCATCACTTGGTACTTCTTTGCCCTCTAAGTAGTCATCAATTTGATTATAAGTTACCCCTAATGCTTCCTCATCAGGTAATTGAGGTTTATCATCTTCTAAATCAGCAGTAGGTACTTTTTCATATAAATGTGTTGGCGCTTCTAAATATTCTAAAAGCTGTCTACCTTGGCGTTTATCTAGTCCAAAGATAGGTGCAATGTCAGCAGCACCATCACCATATTTAGTATAAAAACCTGTGATATTTTCAGCTGAATGGTCCGTTCCTAAAACAATACCACTACGATTTGAAGCAATAGAAAATTGTACTTTCATGCGCTCTCTTGCTTTTTCATTTCCTCTTTGGAAATCTGTAAGTTCAATACCCGCTTCTTTCAATGATGCTACACTTTGATCTACTGCTGGTTTAATATTAACTGTAATCACTTCATCAGGTTGAATAAAACGAAGTGCATCTTCTACTTCATCAGCATCCTTTTGTTTACCATAGGGAAGTTTAACTGCTATAAATTGGCATTCTCTTCCTTCTTTACGGAGTTCTTCAACTGCTAATTGCGCTAATTTACCAGTAAGTGTAGAATCTTGACCACCAGATATGCCAAGTACTAATGACTCAATAAATGTATGTGATTGAACATAGTTTTTAATGAATTGGATAATCTCACGACTTTCTTGTTGACTATCAATATGTTTCTTTACTTTCATTTCTTTTACTACGATATCTTGTAAATTAGTCATTGTCTTCCTCCATTTCCTTAACATGTTCTGTCACTTCAAGAATGCGCTTTTGTTTATTATTCCAACAACTTATGCTTAAATCTACTGGATATTCTTGTGGATTTAAATAACGTTTATTTTCTTCCCACAATTGTGATAATGATTGTTTTAAATAATCTTGAGTTTCTTTTTCACTTGGTAAGTCATAAACTAATTTACCATTTTCGAAAATTGAATGATGTAAATCAATTGCTTCAAAATGCTTAACATGTTTCATTTTATAAGTATGAACTGGATGGAACATCTTTAATGGTTTTTCTTTATTAGGATTTTCATGTTCAAGCGTGATATAGTCACCTTCAGCCTTGCCAGTTTTAGTATTAATAATACGATATACTTTTTTCTTACCAGGCGTAGTAACTTTTTCCGCATTATTTGATAGCTTGATACGATCTACATATTCACCTTCATTATTTTCAACAGCGACAAGCTTATAAACTGCTCCTAAGGCTGGTTGATCATAACCCGTGATCAATTTAGTCCCTATACCCCAAGAATCTACTTTTGCACCCTGTGCCTTTAAACTGGTAATTGTTTGCTCATCTAAATCATTTGAAGCAATGATTTTTGCGTCTTTAAAGCCTGCATCATCAAGCATACGACGAGCTTTTTTCGATAAATATGCAATGTCACCAGAATCTAATCTTATACCTATAAAATTAATGGAATCTCCTAATTCTTTTGCAACTTTAATTGCAGTTGGTACCCCTGATTTTAAAGTGTGGAACGTATCTACTAAAAACACACAATTTTTATGTCGTTCTGCATAAATCTTAAATGCTTTATACTCATCACCATATGTTTGAACTAGTGCATGAGCATGAGTTCCGGAAACTGGAATATCAAATAATTTGCCTGCTCGGACATTACTTGTTGAATCAAACCCACCAATATATGCTGCACGTGCTCCCCAAACTGCGGCATCAATTTCTTGTGCACGTCGTGTACCAAATTCCATTAACGTATCTTGTGGTGCAACTTGACGAATTCTACTAGCTTTCGTTGTAATAAGCGTATGAAAATTTACAATATTAAGTAAAATCGTTTCAATAAGTTGAGCTTGAATTAATGGCGCTTCTACTCGTAATAATGGTTCATTCCCAAAACACAATTCCCCTTCTTGCATCGCGCGAATATTCCCTGTAAATTTCAAATTTTTAAGATATTTTAAAAAATCATTTTTATATCCTATTAATTGTAAATATTCGATATCAGAATCACTAAAATGGAAGTTTTCTATAAATTGAATCATCCTTTTTAACCCATTAAAAACAGCATATCCACTTCCAAATGGCATATTTCTGAAATACAAATCAAACACTGCATTTCTTTCATGAATACCGTCATTCCAGTAACTTTCTGCCATATTTATTTGATATAAGTCATTATGTAACATTAAACTATCATCTTCGTAACGATACATCCTCATCTCTCCTAACAACCTTTTTGTATATTTTATCACAATTCAGTAATAGTGAGTATTTTCGATAATAGTCTTTAATTTAAAAATTAAATTTTTTTAATTCGACAAATTCATGACATAAGTATTTATTGTATGTGTTATATCAGTTACTCGCTTATAATACTATTGAGGTGTTTATATGCTATTAGAAGAAGCTACAAATTTTATACAAACTATGTATGGTGAATTAAATTACTCAAATCATACTATTTCTAAACGTATCACTGAGATAGAAAAAGAAATCAATCAAACAGGTACCTATACACATACTTATGAAGAACTAAATTATGGTGCTAAAATGGCATGGCGTAATTCCAACCGATGTGTCGGCCGCTTATTTTGGGAATCATTAAACGTTGTGGATGCACGAGATATTTATACAGAACAACATTTCTTAGATGCACTTCATAATCATTTAAGCAAAGCAACAAATGGCGGTAAAATCAAACCATATATCACTATATTTTCTTCAACTGATGCACCTAAAATATATAACAATCAATTAATACGTTACGCAGGATATGAAGATAAAGGCGATCCATCAGAACGCGAGATAACGCAATTAGCTAATCATTTGGGATGGAAAGGAAAAGGTTCAGACTTTGACGTGCTTCCTCTTATTTATCAATTACCAAATTCACCTATAAAATATCATGAATTTCCAGCCTCATTGATTAAAGAAGTAGATATAGAACATGATCAATTTCCAAAGCTGAAAGATTTACATTTAAAATGGTATGGTGTTCCTATTATTTCTAATATGGATTTGAAAATAGGTGGAATTACATATCCAACTGCTCCTTTTAATGGTTGGTACATGGTCACTGAAATTGCAGTTCGTAATTTTACTGATACTTATCGCTATAATTTGCTTGAAAAAGTTGCAGAAACATTTGAATTTGGTACACTTAAAAATAATTCATTTAATAAAGATCGTACATTAGTAGAATTAAATTATGCAGTTTATCACTCTTTTAAATCACAGGGTGTTTCTATTGTTGACCACTTAACTGCTGCTAAACAATTTGAATTATTTGAAGAAAAAGAGGAACAGCATCATCGTGATGTTACTGGAAAATGGTCATGGTTAGCCCCACCGTTATCGCCAACGTTAACTGCTAATTACCATCATGGATACAAAAATATTATTAAAGATCCTAATTTCCATTATAAAAAAGCGACACCGATGAAATGTCCATTCCACTAGTGTACAAGATTCATGAGGTGACAATTCATCATGCATTTATATTATTTAGGTCCCGAAGGTACATTTTCATATTTAGCTGCTAAAAAATATTTTTCAAAAGATAACTTTAATTTCATACCAAAGTCTAATTTATACGAAGTCATTAAGGCAGTAAATAGTGACGCTCAATCTGTAGCAATTGTACCAATAGAAAATTCAATTGAAGGAACTATAAACATTGTGGCAGATGCACTGGCTCAACAACATATTTTTGCACATGGGGAAATACATTTAGATATTAATTTTGGTTTATATGCGACAAGTGATTCAAAGGTAGAAAATATAAAAAAGGTATACTCTATCGCACCAGCCATCAGTCAAACAAGCCAATACATTCAAAAACATCAATTTTCTTACGATTATGTTGACAGTACGATTCAAGGATTAGAAAAAATTTCCTCAGATGTAGCTGCCATTGTTCCTGTGGGTAGTGGTGAAATGTACGGATATACTGCTATAGAGAGTAATATTCAAGATTATCCGCATAATGTTACACGTTTTTTAGTCATAAAAAATGATAATAACTTTGAGTCTAAAACGAATAACACAATGCTATTAATTACCCCTAAGTATGACAAAGCTGGATTACTGGCAAGTATACTGACTACATTTGCATTATTTGATATTAATTTATCATGGATTGAATCAAGACCACTGAAAACTCAACTGGGTATGTATCGTTTCTTTGTACAAGCAGATACCGGTCTATCAGATAATTTGAATAAAGTTATCTCGATATTAGAAACATTAGATTTTTCAGTAAAAATTATTGGCGCTTTTCATCGTCAATAAAATAGAGTGGACAATATTTGTGTTGAAGTTATCCTCTCATTCTGAAAATCTAACCGCATCATATTAAAAATGCCTAGGATCACTCATGAACTCATGATGTCCCAGGCTCTTTTTATGTATTTATTTAAAGTATTAAGATAAAACATACATAATGAATATATGATTTCAAGATATTTAATTTTATTTTAAATTTAATGTGTCAGAAATATCAAATCCTAAAATATGTGGCATTAAGAAATAAACAACTACTATAATAATCACTGCAGAAATTAAATTAACCCAAAATCCTACTTTAGCCATTTCTTTAATACTCAACTTACCTGATCCAAATATAATAGCATTTGGGGGTGTTCCTACTGGTAACATGTAAGCACAGTTTGCTGCCATAGCTGCAGGTACCATTAATAACAATGGATGTACACCTACTGCTACAGATAGCGCAGCAAGAATAGGTAAAATCATTGTAGCAGTTGCTGTATTCGAAGTCACTTCTGTTAAAAATAACACAAATATTGTAATGACAATAACGATTACTAGTGGATGCACCCCATCTAACATTTTCAGTTGCTCACCTAGCCATTTTGCTAAACCACTTTCTGAAATTCCTTTTGCTAAAGCTAAGCCTCCACCAAATAATATAAGTACACCCCATGGTAATTCTTTTGCCACTTCCCAATCAATAATTCGCTTATGCTTTTCTTTACTTTTAGCCGGAAATATAAAAAGTAAAATAGAAATAAATATTGCAATTGTACCGTCTGCAACTTCAGATGTTATTGAAAAATTTTTTAAAATAAATTCTCTTGTTATCCATAGTAAGCTGGCAAGAATAAAAATAGCTTGAACTACTTTTTCTTCATAAGACATTTTACCAAGACGATTGAGTTTATCTTCAATCAATGTTTGACCACCCGGTAAATACTTCAGATCATGTCTAAATGCGATAAATCTTAAATAAGCCCATGCTAGTGCTATTAAAATAATGACTGTAGGAATACCAACAATCATCCATTTAGCAAAGCTAATTTCTTGTCCAAAATGTTGTTCAAATTGTCCTTTTAGTATAATGAGTGGCGGTGTTCCAATAAGTGTACCTAATCCTCCGATGGTCCCAGAATAACCAATTGCTAAAACAAGTGATTTTTCAAATTTCGAAATACTATCTGATTTAACGTCATCATCTTTCAACTCATTCGCTTCTTTAATAATTGCTAAACCAATAGGTATCATTATCATAACAGCCGCTGTATTTGATACAAACATTGATAGGAATCCTGTAGCAATCATGAATCCTAATAATATTTTACTCGTGCTTGCCCCAATATATCTAATAATAGTTAAAGCTACACGTGTATGTAAATTCCACCTTTCCATAGCAATTGCAAGAATAAAACCACCTAAAAATAAAAAGATAATATCATTACCATATTCAGAAGAGACTTGTTCAGGCGAAAGTACATGTCCTAAAAGCAAAAGTATGAGTGGTAAAAAACTCGTTGCAGCAATTGGTATCGCTTCTGTAATCCACCAAATAGCTATCCACACCGTAATTCCTAAAACATATACCCCTTTGAAAGGAAGTTCTACTGGATGAAAGAATGATAAGATAAGAACAAACAATAACGGTCCTAAAATGAGCCCCAATAATTGCCCCATAGAATAAGATTGATTTGTATGATCTTTTTTAGAAAAAAATGTTAAGTATTGTGCATTTCTTCGAAAACCTGATTGCTTAGTCATCTAATTCTCCCCCTTTAAAATTAGAAACTTAACTTAATATATTCTATTTTTAGAAATATGGCATCATCTCAACAAAGTTGATTTGATACCTATTATATTGCAAACAAGCCTCATAGAAATCTGACTTTTTTGAAAATATATAATGATATTATAACATAAAAGAAAACGCTTTATTATATATCATAATAAAGCGCGTATCATTTATTTTTCATCTATAATTATATCTTTTTAAATTAAATACTAATCAATATTAATTTTTTTAACTTTAACTTTATCATTTTGATTAAATGTCAAATTAGAAATATCTTCTAAATGTAATCTTTGTGTCGAATGATTAAACGAATTACCTGCAATAAAAACATTAGTATGTTTTACATTATTATAACTTCTCACGTGTATAGCATCTCTTTTCATTTCTCCTTCGAAATGATTACCGGTTACAGTCAAATTATCTCCAGCTTGAGTCTTTTGAACTTGTCCTGTAGAAACATCAGCCGCATTTTTCCCATCTTTAACTCCAAGAAAACGAATACCACCATTACAATTTATAAAGGTATTATTTGAGATAAACATTGTCTTTGATTTTAACGGAGTTAATGCATATTCATTCATTCCGTTAAACACATTATTCCTTATATGAATATTTTCGTAAAAGCGATTATAACGACTGGCATGAGAGCCTATCGCTCTATTCCAAGCTTGCATTTTAGGTTGGTTTGAATTTCCAAAATAGCAATCTTCAATGACAACATTTTTGGTAATCGTGCCATCAGTCGTACCAAATTTAGGAAATGACCCAGGCACTTGAATGTCTAATTGAATTGCTTCAGAAAATGAGCGATCACCATTTACATCAAAAAAGCCTTTAAACTTACAGTTCTTAATATATAAACCATTGATTCCACAAGCATCTAGTGCATGTCCACCTACAACATCAAGTACTGTAATATCTATTAACTCGATATCTTCAGCATGACCTATAGACATTGCGGTATTATTGTAGGGGTACTTTGAACCGTTCATATCAAATATACCACCTTTTATTTTAATATGCCCATTTCCTTGATATCCATGATAGAAACCAAATTTTTTACCATTTTTTAACAATGCATCTCTCGAGTGACGCTGCAAGATGGTATCATCTTCTAATATTAAAGTGGTATGATCATATATCACTAATGCTTTACTAATATAATAAGTCCCAGATGGTATATAAACTGTATGTTCTCCGTATCTTGCGGCATTAAGTGCTTTTTGTATAGCTTTAGTATCTCTTCGTTTATGTTTTCCTTTTAAACCAAAATCCTGTGCATTGATCAATATTTTTTATCCCCTATCTTATGTTGTTATTAAATATATTTGTAACCATAATGGTGTATAGCTATACTATATTTATAATTTAATATTATACATTTTTTAAGGTATTCAAACATTTATTAAGAAAGGGATGTTTATTATGACTAACAAAGCATTGATTGTTGTAGATTATTCTTATGATTTTATCGCTGATGACGGCCGATTAACTTGTGGTAAACCAGGCCAAGATATTGAACAGTTTATTGTAGAAAGACTCAATCAATATCAACATCAACATGATAATATCTTTTTCATGATGGATTTACATTTTGAAGAAGACCCGTATCATCCTGAAACTAAATTATTCCCACCACATAACATTGAAGGCACTTCAGGTCGTCAATTATATGGTAAGGTAAAATCATTTTTTGATAAATATAAAAATGAAGATACTGTACATTATTTAGATAAGCGACGTTATGATTCTTTTTATGGTACTGCTTTAGATAGTTTATTAAGAGAAAGACATATTGATACTGTTGAAATTGTAGGTGTATGTACTGATATATGTGTACTCCATACAGCAATTTCTGCTTATAATTTAGGCTATCATATTATTATCCCTGAACAAGGTGTTGCCTCATTTAATGAAGAGGGTCATCAGTTCGCTTTAGCTCATTTTAAAAACTCATTAGGTGCAAAGGTAGAAGTTATCAATTAAAACATGCTAAAATAAGGATAAATTTAAAAATTAAGGGTGAATAAATCAATGGCAAAAACTTATATTTTTGGACATCAAAATCCGGATACAGATGCAATATCTTCAGCTATTATAATGGCTGATTTTGAACAACAAACTGGAAATTCTGAAGCAACTCCTTATCGCTTAGGTGAAGTGAGTGCTGAAACAAAATATGCATTAGATCATTTTAAAGTTGATGCACCAACTTTATTAAATGATGATTTAGAAGGTCAAGACGTTATCTTAGTTGACCACAATGAATTCCAACAAAGTGCTGAAACTATTGCTAAAGCGAATATTGTGAATGTCGTAGATCATCATAGAATTGCGAACTTTGAAACAGCAGGTCCTTTATACTATCGTGCAGAACCTGTAGGTTGTACTGCTACAATTCTTTATAAAATGTATAAAGAACGTAACTTTAAGATTAAACCTGAAATTGCTGGATTAATGATTTCAGCTATTATTTCAGATAGTTTATTATTTAAATCTCCAACATGTACTGAAGAAGATGTAAATGCTGCTAAAGCATTAAAAGACATTGCTAATGTCGATTTAGATGAATATGGTTTAGAAATGTTGAAAGCAGGTGCTTCAACAACTGATAAATCTGCTGAAGAGTTATTAAATATGGATGCTAAATCATTTAATATGGGAGATTATGTTACTCGTATTGCTCAAGTCAATACTGTAGATATTGATGAAGTCTTAAATCGTAAAGATGAATTGGAAAAAGCAATGTTAGAAACAAGTGCAAACGAAAAATATGATTTATTTGTATTAGTTGTCACTGATATTATTAACAGTGATTCTAAAATTTTAGTTGTCGGGGCTGAAAAAGATAAAGTTGGTCAAGCCTTCAATGTTCAATTAGATGATGGTATGGCTTTCTTATCAGGTGTAGTTTCTCGTAAAAAACAAGTTGTACCTCAAATCACTGAAATTTTAACTAAATAATTCATATTTTAATTCATATATAATAAGGCTGAGATAGTAGGTTACTTAACTCTCAGCCTTTTTTTAATTTATTTTAATCATTCATTCAAATGTTTTAACCTTGGATACATTTAACTAAAATTATATAGTCAATCACACCTATAACGGTATTAGGATTGACTGTACAGGAGGTACTACAATTGAATTTAATAGAAAAACAATTTCAAGAAAGTAAACAGTTTTTTAAAACACATCAAACTAAAGATATCAAATTTCGTAAACAACAATTAAAATTATTAAGTAAAAGTATTAAAGACCATGAAACAGAATTATTAGAGTCGTTAAAAATAGACTTAGGGAAAGGTTCAGTAGAAGCGTATGCTACTGAAATTGGTATACTTTTAAAAAGTATAAAAACAGCTCGTAAAGAATTAAAAAACTGGGCTAAAACTAAGCAAGTAGATACACCCCTATTTATGTTTCCATCAAAGAGTTATATTAAGCCTGAGCCCTATGGGACAATATTAATTATCGGTCCATTTAATTATCCTGTACAACTTTTATTCGAACCTCTTATTGGTGCTATAGCAGCTGGTAATAACGCCATCATTAAACCTTCTGAACTTACTCCTCATGTTGCACAAGTAGTGCGAAAAGTGATTGAAGATGTGTTTGCAAGCGATTTTGTAGCTGTCGTTGAAGGTGGCGTTGAAGAAACTCAAACATTAATCAATCTTCCATTTGATTATATATTCTTTACTGGTAGCGAAAATGTAGGTCGAATTGTTTACGAAGCAGCAAGTAAAAATTTAGTTCCTGTCACACTTGAACTTGGTGGTAAATCACCAGTGATTGTAGATGAAACTGCTAATATTAAAGTAGCAAGTGATCGTATTAGCTTCGGTAAATTCACCAATGCTGGTCAAACTTGTGTAGCACCAGATTATATTTTAGTGAATAGAAAAGTTAAAAATGAATTAATTCAAGCATTTAAACAATCTATTGAAGAATTCTATGGCAAAAATATTCAAAATAGCCCTGATTTTGGACGTATTGTTAATACAAAACATTTCAATCGACTTTCTGAATTATTAGCAATACATCGTAATGAAGTGATTTTTGGTGGGCATACTGATGAAAATGAACAATATATCGAACCTACAATTTTAGACGGTATTACTCCACAATCTAAAATTATGGAAGAAGAAATTTTTGGTCCATTATTACCAATCATCGTCTACGATGATTTTAATGAAGCGATAGATATTATTCAAAGCAAATCTAAACCTCTAAGCTTATATTTATTTAGTGAAGATGAAAATACAACGAACTGTGTGCTAGAAGAATTGTCATTTGGTGGCGGTGCAATCAATGACACTTTAATGCATTTAGCTAACCCAAATTTACCCTTTGGTGGCGTAGGTGCTTCAGGAATTGGCGAATATCATGGCAAATATTCATTTGATACATTTAGTCATATGAAATCATATATTTTTAAATCTACTCGACTAGATTCGAGTATTATCTATCCCCCTTATAAAGGTAAATTCAAATATATTAGAACATTTTTCAAAAACTTATAAAAAAATCCCTATAATGGCTCACTTTACAAGTGTTTACATTATAGGGGTATTTTTTATCTATAACGATGAATTCAAGAAATCAACAAATACACCTTCAGGTGCGGTATACTGATTGTCAGTAGCAATCAACATACCACTATTTGTATCACGTCTAAATACTGTTAACGCGTAATTTCTTTCTTGATGTGCACATACAAGGTATTCATCTGACTCAGTAATATTAAAATCTCTTGGAAATTCTCCCCCGCTTTTTACTATTTCAACTGGGTTAATTCCTTTTCCATCATCAACTACTGTAAATATCGCTATACTATCATGTCCACGATTACTAATATATAAATTTTGTTCATCATGAGATAGTCTCACAGCTGCTAATTTAGTTTCTCCAGTGAAATCTTCAGGAATCGTTAAATGACGTTCAATTTCTTCAAATTTTCCATCATGATATTGTACAACGCTTACTCTATTAGATAACTCATGAACAACATACGCGTATTTCCCATTATTATGGAATTCAATATGACGCGGTCCATCTTCAGCATGGAATTCTGATACCGCATGTTCTTTAAACCCTTCAACTCCGAATGTATATGTTACAATTTTATCTGCACCTAAATCAGTCACAGCTACATATTTATGGTCAGGGGTTTCTCTAATGAAATGAACATGATTATGATCTTGACGCTCATGTGTTCCAGTTGGATAACTATGTTCTAACTCTTCAATTAATTTTACCACTTCGCCTGTCTCTGGATTAAGTTGATATATACGTGCTATTCCAGCAGTATAAACCGCTTCGAATAAGAAGTTATGATCACTAGAAACAGAAATATAACACCCTGTTCCATTCTCTGAAGCTAAACATTTATTAATGAGTGTAAGCTGTCCATTCTCGCCTTTTTTAAATGCAGCTACACCACATGCCTCATTCTCTTTAGTAATTGCATACAAAAATTGTTCAGTTTGAGCAAGATAAGTCGATGCTTCGATATCATATCCTGTATCTACTGATTGTATTTCTCCATTATCTTCATTAAGTTCGAATATATAAATACCCTTACCTTCTTTTTTTGTATAAGATCCCACATAACCTTTAGTTGTCATTTTAATACCTCCATTATATTCAATATCATTAATATTTATACTAGCTAATTGTATTTATTTAAGAGTAATAAAAAAAACCAGTAACTTCAAATGAAATTACTGGTATATGGTACATCATTGCATTAAGCATTATTGCTTTCAATATCAGATACGATTTCTTTTGTTTTTCTTTCGATATCTTCAAAGTCTTTTTTGAAAATAAAGCCAAATACTACTACTACTACACCAACAACTAGTGCTGTAATAGCTGTAAAGCTTAATAAGAATTTAAATAAACCTTTAATGAAATCCCACATTTATGTTTCACCCCTGTACTTAAAATAAATACGTTTACATTAAATCATTTTAACATAGTTAACGTTATGATTAAATACATACCTTTTTATATATTATTTCAAACCTAAAATTAAAGATTTTTAAAAAATCAAATATTTTTTCTTTATTTATAATGAATGACATTTGTCTTATTTACACAGTGAATTACTATCATATATAAATAAACATTATAAGGCTTTAAATTTAATATAAATTATTGTTCAATATAAGTAATAAAACAAATGATAGGAGGATTTTTCATGCAAGAAGTTAAGTCAGATATTATGACCTTTCGCGGATCACATTTTGATTTAGGTGTCAAAACTGCTCAGTGGTTAAAACAGACGCCCTTACTAGAAAATAGAGAACGTGAATGGAAGAAGCGTATACCTCGTTTTGACATTGATGTTAATGAAACATATAGCATTTTCCAAACGTATGCACCAGAAATCTGGGAAGAATTATTAGGAATGCAAGAGATATTAAATTTACCGACTAAACAAATGATTTTAAATTTCGGTCACTATCGTTTTACTGATTTAAATGAAAGTGGATGTACAGTTTTTCAAGGTAAAGATTATATGGTTCGTAATTATGACTATCATCCTGCTACATATGATGGCAGATATCTTCTTTATCAACCAAATGATGGTGGACTCGCGCAAATAGGACCAACCTCTAGAGTAACTGGTCGTATGGATGGTATGAATGAAGCAGGTCTTGTGATGGGATATAATTTTATGCACCGTAAGCATCCTGCAAATGGATTTGTATGTTATATGGTAGGACGACTTGTCTTAGAATATTGTAAAGATGTAAAAGAAGCAATTCAATTTCTAAAAGAGTTACCCCATAGAAGTTCATTTAGTTATATTTTAATGGATAAGCATTTAAATCATGCAATTGTTGAAATTACGCCACGCTCATTTGATGTTAGATATGATAAAGTTTGTACTAATCACTTTGAAATATTAACACATGAAAATCGTAACTATACCAAAGAATCTAAAGAACGTCTTGCTCGCACAATTAGTCAAACTTCAGAAGATATAGATAAATATACTGCGTTTAAACTTTTTAATGATCCTAAATATGACATTTATAGTAAGTTATTTAAAAGTTGGTCAGGAACAATTCATACATCAATGTATGAACCTAAGCATTTAAAAGCTTGGATGACATTAGGTGAGAATAGACCCCCTCTATCTATCGACTTTCAATCATGGTTAGAGGGTCATGAACTTGATTTAATAGAATTTACTGGAAAGCTAGATACTGATTTAACATTTGCTACGTATTAATAAAAAAAGATTAGATAAACGTTTTAAAATTTAATTAATCAACGTTTTGTCTAATCTTTTTCATCCTATTTAATATTTATATCACCTTTAACGTTATAACACTCTATAATATTATAACTATTACCTACTTTGCTATCTTTAAAATAAGGATTCTTAATGTTATTGTCACCCATTCCTGGATGTAGTTTTAACAAGGTGTCTTTAGGCTTAGTTTTATACTCAATGTTTATATCACCTTTTTTACTTGAACTCTTCATATCAATTTGACTTGGCATGTTTTTAAAGTCAAGCTTTCCTTCATTTGTAATGAATAACCCATTTTTCAAGGTACAATGATTAACCACAATATTAGAATTTATTACTTTAAATTGACTATTTTTAATATCACTATTTTTAATATTAATTGTGCCATGATCGCTATAATAATCAATATGATCAAGTTTAGCTTCTTTGATATTTAAATTTTCTCCGTCTTTTCTAATTCTAGCTTTTTTGATATCTATGTTATTAATATTTAATTTTCCTAATTTAGCATCAATATTTAATTGTTTTAATTTATCAGGTGGAATGGTTATATGTATGTTAAACTTGCTTCTTTTAAAAGGGTTTAAATTAAAACTATATCCTCTTTTAGAAGAACGTGATTCTTTTACATTTAAGCTGTCTTTTTGAGTGTTCACTTTTATACTATTGTCCCCGTAATATTTCACTCTAAATGAAGAACCTTGAGTAATAGTGATATCAGAACTATAACTATCTATATTCAATTTAGAGATAGATGATTGATGAAACGTTTCATTATATTTCAGTCGTTTATAGATATCTTTATCATGAACAAACCATACTAACGTGGCTGCTAGAAAAAAAAACAACAAATATAACTAATCCACTTATTGTTAATTTTTTCATCACTGGATTCTTCCTTTAATTATTTTTATATACCATGATAAATATTTTAAAACAAGTTTATATAAATTCTGAACAATTTTTATTATTGCAACGAACACTAATATACCTATACCAGCATAAGAAATACTATAAAGAAAATTACTTAAAGAGTCAGGAGTACCTTTAAGAATACTAATAATAATTAATAAGATAGGTAAACAAATAAGCACAATTGAAATGACGAAAACAAAGGCTAGAAATATTAAGAATATTATCATTGGGATAACAATTAAGAAGAAAGAAATAACGCCCAAACTTAATGATGCCATAATAGCTTTTACAATATTACGAAAGTTAGGTGTAACTTTAGCATGTGAAATTGCTTCTTTAGCTTTTATTTCTTTTCCAATAGTATAAGGATTTTTCAAATCATCTAATATTTGAGCATCTGTCTTGCCTTTTGTTTCTTGATTATAAAAGATATCTTCATATTCATTCATAACTTTATCTTTTTCTTTACGTGGTAAATCATCAAGTTCCGTTTCCAGTTCATTCAAAAAAGTAATTTTATCCATTTCTCTTTCACATACTTTCTTAAAACATAAATTTATTTTTATTAACTATCAACGACTAAAGAATTCAATTCGCTTAACAATATTATCTTTATATAAAATTGATAATTTCATGTGATGATCTTTATCAAGATACACTAAAGCATCATAACCTTTACCTACCTTATCTTTGTCATAGTTATAACCTAGATTATCTATAACAGCATCGATTTGGTCACCTATATGAACATCAAAATTTGTGTTAACAAAAGTATCTTTAACTAAGATAATTCCTTTAATTTTGTGATGTTTTTTCTTGACTTTTATTGTTAAATTTTTATATTTATTATGATTATAAAAAACATACCTATCTAATTTCACATGCTTATTTAAACTATATTCTGAGTTATCAAACGTTTCATTAAGCTTTAAATGATTAATTTCTACATCACTTAAATCAACCGTTTTTTCATTTTTATAAATTGTCAATCCTAGTACAACTAATAAAGAAATGACAATAAATAAAATTGAGATAACCCATCTATTTTGAATATGCAATAGGACCACCACTTATATACTTATTTTTTTAATATATCATAACTATGATTATATTCAAAAAATATTAAAGTACCTTTCAATGCAAATAAAACTGGCGACAAAAATTGAACGTATCGTCGCCAGTTTTATTAAAAAGTTATTAATTTAAATGTCTCGTTTAGCAGCATAAAGTACATCAGCGATAAATAAAATAACAATAGATGCAATAGAAATGAACCATTGCCAATTCGTAAATTTAATACTACCTGATGATGATTTTTCTGTTAAGTAACTAAAAGGTATATATTTGAGTGATTTTTGAATATTATCGCCCCATTCAGGGATTAAACCTAAAAATGGTTGTAAAAATGGTACGATAAACACTAAAAAGATACCTAATGTAAAAATGACTGCTGGTTTTTGGACAATTAAAGTAATTAAGAATAATAATAGTCCAAAAAATAGTAAGAAGATAAGATAGAACCAAATATTCGTTAGGAATTTATCTCCATTTAAATTTTTACCATCTGTAAAAGTCTGAATAACTAAAAGTGTAACATACGTGATAAGTGTAAATATGAACGAAAAAATAATAATCGAAATCGTTTTCGCTATCACATAACCTACTCTATTTTTCACTTTATTCATATAAAGTTGAATCGTTCCTTGAGAGTAGTCACGTGTAATTGTTTTAATAACAACGAGTAAACCAAAGAATAGAAACATCCAATTTGCCATTGGTAATATCATTGAATAATCGACTTTATCATTATTTTTTGCTAATAGTACAGTCATTGCTGTGATGATACCCCAGATACATATAAGCGCGATATATGTTAAATAACTTTTAAAAAAACTTAATATATCATATTTAACTAATTGTAAACTCTTCATCTAATGGTCACCTCTTTGATTAATATTAAAGTACGTATCTCGAAGCGAATTTTTACGTGTTTCAATATATTTAGGATACACATTAATATGTGCGAGCGCTTTAAGCAATGTTCGATAATCTCGTTCTGCTTTAATAAGAATTTCTCCATTTTGTTTATAAGAATGAATAACATTAAAATGTTCTTGTAAATAATTTAGCGCTTGATCAAAATCATCATTGTCCAACGTAATAGAGGTACTTTCTTCTGCACTACCATCTTTCATATTGACATCTTGAACGAAATGTCCATCTCTTAAAAAGACAGCTCTATCACAAATCAATTCGATGTCTTCTAATTTATGACTTGAAATAAGAATTTTCATATTTAATTCATTTACTAAAGATTGTATCGTTTCTAGAACATCGATTGAGCCATCTGGATCCATACCATTCGTAGGTTCATCCAAAATAAGATATTTTGGTTTGTTCATTAATGATACGGCAATCGCTAATTTTTGTTTCATACCCATTGAATATTTTTTAACTTTTTTCTTAATATAAGGACGCATACCAAAAGCATCTATAATTTTATCTGAATAGGCTTTATCAAATCCTTGACCAAGCACCTGAGCAAAGAGTCTTAAATTATAAAGCCCCGTTTTATTATCATAAAGTTTTGGATGTTCAATGAGATAGCCAATATTTTCATCATCTTTTAAATTAACTTTACCTTTGTAATTAATAATATTTCCATTCATCACTTTCATCAGTGTAGTTTTACCTACACCGTTTTTACCAATGAGTCCTACAATTTTGCTATCTCCAAAATCAAAATCTATATTGTCTAAAACATTATGATTACCGTATGTTTTAGTAATATTTTCTAATTTCATAAAAGTCCTCCTTTTTTCTAGCGACGATTAATACGTGCTATTTGAATAAAATAATTTATAACTAGCCAAATCACACTTATAATAACTAATCCAATACTTAAATATTTATTAAATACATTTGGATCAAGTGCATTATGAAAGATAAATAAATTAATAGTCAAAAAGATAAATGCAATTGCCATCGGTATAGCAAGTACCATTAAAATAATATAAACAGTGTAAGAAATATATTCTCTTTTTCTTTCTGTACTTTTACTAAAGGCAATAGGAATGCTAAATAAATTTACACTTAAAAATGAAAGTGCTGTTGAATAACGCAACTCATTTACCTGAATATTTGTTGATTGAAAATTATATAATCCAATAATCAATGTTCCTAAAATCGTTAATATAATACATGTCAGATAATTTGCATTAAGCAATTCTTTCTTAGTTATTGGTAAACTTTCATAAAAAAGATACGCCTCTTTTCCACCTAACCGTCTATGTACTCTAAATAATTGTCCTGAATCTAAAATGCTTATAATCATTAATGTAATGGCAAGTGGAATATATACAACGAAACCATAGCTTGTTTTTGAAAAAAATAGTGTATAAATAGGATTAATAACAATAAGCACTAAATAAATGATAAGCGTCCAACGTCTTAACTTAAAATTTCTTATTATTAGTTGCTTCATGTCATCAACCCGTTTCTATTTTGAGTTTCAACATCATTAGTTTCTTTCATTTTCTCAAGGTAAATCATTAATTCTTCAATCGTTGGATGTTTTATTTCAACTTGTTTTCCAAATAGTTCCTTAAATGTTTGACCATGTTTTGTAAAACCAACATAACCTGTCTGCTTTTCTTCTTTATATAAAAGGAGTTGATTTAATTCATCATCTAAATCTTTGTTATCACCTTTTACGATAAAATATTTCTCTTTTATATCATCACAATAGCCTTCAAGTACAAGATTGCCTGTTTTTATATATACAAGATAATCTGCTATTTTTTCTAAGTCTGAAATAATATGAGTCGAAATAAAAACCGTTTTATTTTCATCTATTAATTCTTGCTGCAATATTTCTAGAACTTCATTTCTTACAATTGGATCTAAACCTGCTGTTGGTTCATCTAATATAAATAACTCAGCGTGATGACTTAAAGCAATGGCTAAAGATAACTTCATTTTCATTCCACTAGAGAAATGCTTAATTTTAAGATGACTTGGTATATTGAATCGCTCTAAATACTGATGGAATATATGACTATCCCACTTAGAATAAAAAGGAGAAATCATATTTTCTAGTTTTTTTATATTCCATTGTTGGTTGAAATACATTTCTGAGTAAACAAAACCAATTTTATTTTTAATCCATTTTGCTGATTCTTTCATTTGTCGTCCTAAGATTTTAATTTCTCCAGTATTAGGTTCAAGTAAATCCATCATTAATCGAATCATTGTTGTCTTGCCAGCACCATTACTCCCAATAAAGCCCGTAACAAACCCTTGAGGAATACTGAATGAAAGATCTTTGATTTGGAAAGTTTTAGTGTTATAACTTACGTGTTTAACTTCAATCGCTTTCATTCATCTTCCTCCTCGTAAATTAAAGCTAAAACTTCATTTAATTCTTTTAGAGGCATACCAATTGTTTTTGCTTCTTTTACCATGGAACGTGCAAGATGTTCAATTACAAAAAATTGTTTTTCTTTTAAAATTGAACTGTCTTGTTCTTTTACGAATGTTCCTTTACCTCTTATTGTTGTGACAAACCCTTCTTTTTCCAAATCTTCATAGGCACGCTTTGTTGTAATTAAACTGACTTGCAAATCTTTCGCCAGTTCCCTCATAGATGGTAAGTGACTTCCAGCTTCAACGTAACCTTTTAATATATTTTCTTTAATTTGTTGTTTAATTTGTTCATAAATGGGCTGTTCACTGGTGTTTTTTAGAATAACTTTCATTTATGTCCCCCTTTACAACTGTATATAAATAATATATACAGTATATACAGATTTGTAAAGTGAAATAATAAAAATAAGATAAAATCAGTATTCTTAAGACATAAGTTGTATATACACTATAAACATAGTTAAACAAAAAAACTATGATACAGTATTACAGTGGTAATTGCATCATAGTTTTCATATGTTACTTTTTATTTTTACGTCTGTCATTGCTACGATTAATAAATGCACATATCATAAACATAATGGCAGCCAATAATAACTTTATACCTTGACTTTCATGTCCAGTGGCTTGTAGATAATATCCAATGACAAACAAAACAATAGCTAAACCTACAAAAATTTTTGTTAGGTGTTTCATCATTTTTAGTCACCTCATTATAATAATTATATCAAATTTTTTATTTTATATGCATTAATCATTTATTTAATTAAAATTGAATTGTATATGTTCTATGTTAAGATAGTGTTATATCCACAAATTGCATTACACCCCCTAACTTGCCACATCAAGTTAAGGGGTTTTTGTGTAAGGTCATCTTATTTATTTTTCCACTTAGTTTCTAACCAAACTCGAAATATAATTAGCATACTCCCTGTTATAAGTGTGACTAAACCTTCTAATAACCACGACATTACACTACACCTCCACAAAGTAAAGTGTCATATCTCATGATGACCTATATATATATTTTAACACACAAACAGAACATACGTTCCGTTTTCTAATAAAAACACTTCTCTGCTTTATTTTTATTAGAAAACTTTATATTTTGTTTAATTCAAGATAATATATAATGTGAATAACAATTTAAAGCGAGGTTATGAAAATGAATCCTTTAGCACAACATTTAAACGATCAACTAGGCGATGACCGTCCTGAAATATTAAGCATGTTATCGACATTAGGTCAATCTATGTTTTATCCCAAAGGTATTCTGTCTCAGTCTGCAGAAGCTAAATCAACAAAATACAATGCAACAATTGGTATGGCAACTAATGATAAAGGAAAAATGTATGCAGACACATTATTTGATGTCTACAATCATCTTTCTCCGGATGAGATTTTCCCATATGCTCCGCCACAAGGAATTGAAACTTTAAGAGATTTATGGCAACAAAAAATGTTAAAAGAAAATCCTAGTTTAAAAGCTTCATCTATAAGCCGTCCAATCGTGACGAATGCATTAACACATGGTTTATCTTTAGTTGCTGACTTATTTGTAAATGATGAAGATACAATTTTATTACCAACACATAACTGGGGAAACTATAAACTTATTTTTAATACAAGACATAATGCAAATATTGAAACTTATGCTATTTTCGATCAAGATGGACATTATACAACAAATTCACTTGTATCTACTTTAGATAATTTTAAACAAGATAAAGCAATTATTATCTTAAATTATCCTAATAATCCAACAGGCTATACACCTACTCAAGAAGAAGTTCATACAATTGTCTCAGCAATTGAACGCTTAGCAGAAAAAGGAACTAAGGTGATTACAGTCGTAGATGATGCATACTATGGTTTATTTTATGAAGATGTCTATACACAATCTATTTTTACTGCAATTACTCAATTAGATTCAAAAAACATTCTACCGATACGCCTTGACGGTGCAACTAAAGAATTTTTTGCTTGGGGTTTACGTGTTGGCTTCCTTACATTTGGATTAAATAATCAAAAAGCTAAAGACGTATTAGAGGCTAAAGTTAAAGGATTAATTAGAAGTAATATTTCAAGTGGAGCAATGCCTTCTCAAAGTGCAATTAAATATATACTAGAGAACCATGAACAATTTGATAAAGAAATACAAGCTAATGTAAAAACACTACAAGAGCGTTATGAAGTAACAAAAGAAGTAGTTTATGATGAAAAATATAAACAATATTGGCAAGCATATGATTTTAACTCTGGATATTTTATGGCACTTAAAGTAATCGGTGTTAACCCTGAAGAACTTCGTGTTCATTTAATCGATAAATACTCAATTGGTATTATTGCACTTAATGATACAGATATTCGTATTGCTTTTAGTTGTGTTGAAAAAAACGATATTCCACATGTTTTTGATTCTATTGCTAAAGCAATTGATGACTTAAAATAACATAAAAGTATAATAGCGAGAGACCTAACCAGGAAGGCTCTCGCTATTTTTTAATGACTTGTAATAAAATCTAATAATTTAAACATTACTTCTTTATTCTCTTTTGGTACTTCTTGGTTAAGAATCTGTTCTGACGTTTGATTTAATACGGAATCAACCGCGTATGAAGCATCATTCATGACAATCTCTTTTATATCATGAGCATCTGGTTCAAAATGAAATTGTAGTCCAATAATATTATTATTCAAAATAAATCCTTGATTTTTTAAATATTGACTTGAAAATAATAATTGTGCATTTTTAGGTATATAAAATGTTTCTTCATGCCAATGTAATGCCATCAATACTTTTGGAATATTAGGAATGATCGGTGACTCAAGATAAACTTTATCCCAACCGACTTCTTTTACTGGAGATTTTCCTACAGTATATCCTAGTGCTTTAGTAATTTGTTGAGCGCCAAAACATATACCAAATATTGGCTTATTTTGCTGTATTAAATTGCGAATTAATTCTCTTTCTTCAAAAATCCATTTATTCTCATTATTAGGACTCATGGGTCCTCCTAAAATAATAAGTAAATCTGTTTCTTTAACATTGGGAATGATACCGCCATTAAAATAAGGATGATAAATATATAATTCATGGTGATGCTCGGTAGCCCAATCTCTGATAACTCCAGGACCTTCATTAGGGGTATGTTGTAAAATATTAATCCTCATTGTTGATTCTCCTTTAAAAGTCAATGTTTATTTATATCTTTGCTATCATTATACTTCGAAACACTTAAAATAAATATCATAAAAATTATATAATTTTTATATTTAAAAACTTTTATAAGCAATCCAATATATATAAAGAATCTAAGACAATCATTTTTTGCCATAGACTCCAATATAAAACTCATACTTTTCTATTCCCTATTAAGTCACTATAGTATTTAATAGGGTTCATTCCATCTTTCCATGTAGTATAAATCAGTGTTCCACCTTGTTTTTTGAATTTTTCATTACTAGCACCACGTTCAAATGAAGACGCTAGTTCAATATTCATATTAGGATTAACATTTAATAAATTTGCATACTATTTAGCCCACACATCACCTTTAACTGGATTATTTTGAATTAACTAATCAATATTTCAGTACAGATTCACTCTATAATCAAAACCGTCAGAAAATTAAATAACAACATAAATATAAAAAGCAAGAATTCTTTTATCACTATATTAATCTATATTATTATTTTGATTATTAAATTTAGCATTTTTATTTATTATCTTTTTCTTTTTTTCAATTTGTATATTAAATAAAATTGTTGAAAATCAAAAGATGTAAAATTTCGACAAGTTTTATGTAAAAAATATTTAAATTATATTTAAAGATATCAGTGAAGCTAAACAAATAATTAAAGAATATGTCCATTTTTTTAATATAAAAAACTAACATTAAAAATGGCTGATTTTGCATAAAACAAAACCAACCATATCTTTTAATTATTTACTTGTCTATTTGACAAAGCACACTTCAAAATGAACTTATCAGTCTTTTTATTATATTTCCTAAATTTCTATAACTAAATTATGACCAGTAAAAACACAAAACATTGATATATCAACATTTATAGGCGTTTTTACATCATACCTGGCATTATGTATAACTAAAAATAAGATATAATACATGTTTAAAATCTTATTAAATCAGTACTTTCATATTTTAATTATACCATTATTTTCAGTTTTTCTATTCTATTATGTCATAATTATGTCATGACACAAACTCTAAGAAAAAGATGTCGCTACCCTTAATTACCACAGTCGATTTACCAACAAAAACATGATTTGTTTCATCATAGATTTCCAACTCATCTATATTATCTATTTTAATATTTGATACTCGTTTAAAATACGGATAAGAATATTTAACTTTTTCTACTTCTTCAGTATCAATATATTTGTCTTTTTTTATACGCACACGCCAATAAAAGATTGATATGTATATTTTGTCTTGGATTAACTGATTTATATTTGATGTTAGTCAAAAATCTTCATCATTTTTAATTTTTAAATATTTTTTCTGTATTTGAATATTTCAGTTATATACATTCACTATACTAAACATTTTGTGATATAGTTATCCGTCTTTTCGTTTCTCGATGCAACACAGAGCCTCTCTCAGCGTCTTAAAATAATTAATAACTTA
>NZ_KV827268.1:0-28992 GCF_001836075.1 Staphylococcus sp. HMSC035D11 | reverse complement strand
TTTGAATATAAAGATATAGAATAAGGAGGAATTGAAATGTTCGAAAAAATATTAACTTCAATAGGTATAGAATCATTAAAAATAAACACTGTGTTAAAAACAGAACAAGTTCATAGTAATGGTATATTGGACGGAAGCGTGGTCATAGAAAGCGGTGCATCAGAACAAACTATTAATCAGATTGAGCTTACATTAATTGAAAGGTATGATAATCCCGATGAGCGAAGTCAATTTCCTATTTTAGATAACGAATTACAAACATTTACTTTACACGTAGACCGTAGTATATGTGAAAATACCAAAGAAATTGAACATTTCCAATTTAATATTCATGAACTAGAATTTAAAACTAATCCTGATAAATTGATTTTAAAAACACGTGCTTACCTTTCTCATTCTGTTGATGCTTACGATGAAGATGAAATAAGGCTGATTGATTAATTGTGTTCTATTTTTTCAATATAAATAAAGGAGGTTGAGGGATGGAAGAAGCTTGTTAGTTTCAAGAGACATCTTTAATATTGACTAATAAAGAAAAAACATCTATAATGCAAGTATGAAATAGTTGTTCTATGAAACGACTCAAGAAACCTCTCATGCTTGCATGAGGGGTTTTTTCGTTGTAGGAGAGAATTCTATTGAAAGACATAAATGCCATAAAAACTTATTTAAAGACTTCCAAAGAATCAAAACCATATTTAAGCTGTAAAGAACAAGTAATTTTATTAAAAGATAGAGGATTAATTATTGATAACGAAGATTTTGCGTTGCTACAGCTAGAAACAATTTCCTATTATTCATTGATCAACGCTTATTCTCACTTTTTTAAGAATAAAGACAACGACCAATTTGTAGAAAATACACATTTCAGAGATTTGTTTCATTGTTATCAAAATGATATGAGATTAAAGAATTTATATTTTAAATACTTGATATTGATTGAACAATCTTTAAAGAATAATGTTGCTGCAGTAGTAGCCAAAAACTTTGGAGTAAATGAACCTAAAACAAAAAGTAAAAATAATCCGAAACTTTTCGATAGAAAATACAGTTATCTAGATACTTACTATTATGACCCCCATAAAAGTAAAAGAGCTGGAGTATTAGATGACATTAGTAAATCTTTAAATTGGAATAAAGTGGAGTCAATTAATCATTATAAGAAGAAACATAACCATGTACCACCATGGATAATCATATTACCTCACAATTTCGGTTTAACAATTAAATGGTTAAGTATTCTAAAGAAAAATCATAAAATTGAAGTTTTAAAAAGTGTTTCTAATATAACAGATAATGAAAAAGAGTTATCAAGTATAGGGGTGGATTCACTGAATTTATTAAGAGAATTCAGAAACAGAATAGCACACGGTCATAGATTTTATTCTTTTAAATCTGAATCCCAATTATCTCGAACGCATTTCAATAATATAATTGGGTACGAATTAATTTTGAAAGAAGATTATGCTAAAGACATTGGAAGAAATGATTTATATGCATTAACGTTAATAATTCTTTTGTTTACTAGAAATAAACCAACACGAGATAATTTAATAGAAGAATTATTTAAATTATACGGAGAAATGGATCAATACAACAAAATAAATTTATTAGAATCAATCGGTTTTACTTACGATCTAATACGAAAACTTTCTTTTTTTAATGAAAATTATCTTTGAAAGTTTAATCAATAATTTTGGGTACACCACCGTACCCTTATTATTTTTTGCTTTTTAATTGTTAAAAAACGCCACTTTGTAAGTGACGTTTAAGATGAGATATTTAACTTGTCTGTGTGGTAATTCATACTTTTGCCTTTTGTTTCATAAATATGCCCTTTTTATGCCCTTAAATTTAAGATTACAACAGTTTTATCTTAAAAGTGCAACTTTCAAATCACTCATTCTACTTCAAACACTTGATACACCTTACTTCATATACTTTTTAAAACTCCTGAAATGTTGCATGAATTGATGTTTATTATGATTATTATTAGACGTATATCAATGCTTTAAACACTATAGTTACACAAATTAATATCTCACTGTAACACAGAGCGTTTCTCAGCATAAAAAAACACATCAATAAAGATGTGGCTACATATAAAAATATCAGTTTGCCCTTTTGTATCTATTTAAAAATTAAACTGATAAACCAAAAAAATAGGATTAGCGAATTAGTATGGTATTGCTTCTTTCTGCACTCACCATCAAAAATTATAAAATAGGTCTCTATGCCGATTCTCTTATCACTTTAAAATGATAAGCTTATAAAAATAAATAAAAGGCAGGACATTTATGAATATTTTAAAATCAAATTATTTACTATTGCTTTCTCTATTAATCAATATATTATTTTTCTTTATCCTTTTCATATCAATTATTTTCAAAATCACTTTTATTCATGTAATTGATAATCTTTCGTTCCATTGGTTTTATACTACATTTGGCGAACCAAAAATGAATTATTCTAATGGATTGTTTAACGATTATATGACTTTGTCAGCTACTTACGGAGATAAAAGCACTTTTATAATTATTACTATTATTATTTCAACAGTCGCTTTTATCAAGCGAAATTTTATATTTTCTTTATGGAATATATTAACAGTGGCCATAGGTGGCATTGTTGGTATAGGCTTAAAATATCTTCTTCATAGATCAAGACCATTTGACCATTTGATTACAGATACTGGCTATTCTTTCCCAAGTGGGCACTCACTAGCAAGCACACTAGTTATATTTATACTTATTTTTTTACTAATAAATCATTTAAAAAATAAAACGTTAACAATAATAATATCTAGCGTTTTGATATTTATTTGGATAAGCATTCTATTTTCAAGATTATATTTTCACGCACATTTTTTATCCGACGTATTAGGTGGGGTAACTTTCAGTTTAGCTTGGTTAAATTTATCATATTTTTTGTTTAGAAAACATCTATACTAATCTAATTTTAAATTAACTCATACTAAAAAAGCTACCAATCACGGTAGCTTTTCTATATTAGAAATATAAAATTACGTAGATTTATTGCTTAATTTACTCCTCAAATCCACCTATATCATCAATGTGAAATACTGCGTTAGGGTGCTCTTTACTTAATCTCTCTAATTCTTTTTTATTTTCTTTCTCATTTGTTCCAATACTATCAATAAATACAGGTGTAGCTACAGTCACTTACCTAACGATAGATGAGGTAACGTTTTGTTCCCTCATCTATGGGGGAGCGTTTCGCGACCCCATGAATAAAGGGCATCGTGTTTCCCTACTCCCTTTGCTATCTGACTGAATGAATTGTGCATGGAGCTCCCGTCACGAATTTTACAGCAGTATATAATAAAATATATGTCTATTAAGTGAAGTAGAGATATGTTAAAATAATTCGTAGTTAGCATTGCTTTCATTGAAACTTAGTCTTACTAGTCATGTACTAGTGAGACTTTTTCGCATACAAAAAGGGGCTTTACGCCCCTAAAGAGTTATGCGATTTATGAAAGCTTTTAAAGTGTCGAGATTGCCTAAACATACAGTATTTTCAATGGAGAAGAAATACTTAGTGGAAAGGAAAGAATCGCCAGTTAGACAATCTCAATTATTATTATTACACACTAATTTTTATTTAGCCACACTATTATAATAAAAGTCATTGATTTGTATGTAATAGAGTAATAAATACGTTTCACTCCATACTTTTTATCTGCACTCTCACTTAGTCCGTCATAAGCTAAGTTGAGAGTGATTTTTTATACAAAAAAAGAAGCTAACCAATTAAGGTTAGCTCCTATGTAGTCGAGGTAGAGTAAAAAACTCTATATGTAACATAAAGACTTTAGAAATCATTAAATCTCTTTTATTATTATCTCATTATTTATATATTTGTCTACAATAAAATAAAAGACTGCATCCAAAGGATACAGTCAGTTTATTAAAGGATACTCAATTTTGAGTAGTAAGTTTAGTAGCTGCATTTATTATCTTATAAAAGGCTCTAAATGTAAATAGAAAGCGTTTACTTTTTATAACTAAAAAATAATACTACTCAAATATGTATATCTCTCTTACTTCTTTTTCTTAAGAGATTTAAAGACTAGAGCTAAAATTAAGAATATTAAAGCAACAGTGAGAACTGACCCCATTTATATTCCCTCCTAGATATCTTTAAATTTGATACTAACAAACTAATTCCTTAATTAAAACTAAATATACAAAATAAAGGGTACTACAAAATACCAATACCTTAATTATTTATTACGGTCACTAACTAATTTTATTTGAATATATATCTACATAGAAAAAGCCACCTCTTAGGGTAGCTTATCTAGTAATCGGCTAAATATCTGTCGAACACGTCCACTCGTTACCATGAGCATTTCGCCTATCTTCTCATACGACCAACCATGAGCGAGTAAATCGAAAACAACGAATTCTTTATCTGTACCAATGCTTTCAATTACTGACGATAATTCATTAAAAAATATATGTTCTTCAAAATTATCGCTCGTTTCTATCGATGTTGTAGGTTGATCTAATGAAAAGAAATTATTTATATTTTCTTCATACATGGGCGGTTCTTCTTTAGGTGGTTCATAGTTCATTATGAAGGCTCTAACGCTTTTCTTATCGTATATCATAGATATGTACTTCTTTCAGCAACACGTCGTAATATTACTTCTCTAGCATGCTTAATTGTGTACTCTGTTATCCCTAAGACATCTGCGATTATGTCATAAGGTTGTTTATCCCACCATAACATTTTAATTAATTGCTGCTCTTGTAGTGTCGCATTGTTATATACTTCGGTAATCCCTTTTACGATACTTTTAACTCTATTGTATCTCTGTTCTGTCATTCGACTCGCTTGTGTTTTGTACTCATCAACTAATGTTTGATAGTTTTCTATATATCCACTCAGTATTTTATAATCGAAACTCTTTAAGGTTTTCATATAACTAGCTCCTCTCTTTGCGTTTGTAATGTAGTTCTTACTTTCTCTACTTCTTCATCAAAATATTTTCTTTGTTCTTTCAAATGATCTCTTTGACGCATTAGACGAGCTTTATGCGTGTTTCTATATAAATCTTCACATAACTTCTCAATGCTCTTATAAGGCTTATAAACGCCATTTGTACGCATATAGTGCATTATCTCTTGTTGCTCATGATATGGATAGGTGCTGACAATATTTTTAAGTAAATTCATGCGTTCCAGTGATTGATTTTTATAACGTTCTAACTTTTCTTTTTTCTCAATGATCCATATAACTAATTTCTCTAATGGATAACTGGTGAAAACTACCCCCGTTGCTTCATCACAGGTCATATGTGAGATATTTAGATGATACATGGCATTTATTTGTTCTTCGAGTGCTTGGCATTTTCTGTTTATAAATTGAGGATTGTATTTAACCAACAACTCATATTCTGAAATTCTTTCTTCTCTTTCATAACTGAAAGTATTATTATTTTTCTTCAGCAACAGCTCTGCACTCCTTTAAACTTTATCTATTTTATTTCCTGATTGACTTTATACTTTTGTTTAGTCGTTATCTGAAATTCCGAATTGGTCATATACAGATTGTTTCTTAGGTATTTCATTCTTAGGGTCTAATATCTTCAGTCTAGATTCTACTGTTAAGCCTAATTTAGATGAAATACTATTCAATTGTGCCAGTGCATCGCGTTTAATAGCGTGGTTTTGGTTTAATTTAGTACCTCTTTCAGTAATAACTACTGCGCCTTCTTGTTTCATACGTTCAGTGGCTTGAATATAATCCGAATAGGCTTGGCAATATGCGGACACCAACGCTAAATCTAAACTGGCAATTGGTAACTCTTTTAGTAATGGATATATTCTAAACCATTCTTGTTTTGCTCTATTATCTAACCACTCTGGAGGTTCTGCGTTTAAAGGAGTAAGCTGTTCCATTGCTTCTTCCGTTGCTTTCTTATTTTCTTGTTGTTCGACTGTTAAATTACCTTTTTGTTGAGATAATAATTTTCTTGGCGGCATTTTCGTCCTCCTTTCTAAGTCATTTAATGTAAAGTAAAAAGCCTTTACGAATATTTAAGATTTCATTTAGAAATTTATTGAAAGTTAAGTGCGGCTCGTTTTTCCGTCAAAAAAATAAAGTGTGGGGGTAATCGAAGCCCCGCAAAAATTATTTTCAAAAATTAATTTCAGAAAAATATTTCTTACAAACAAACTTCAAAAAATTTACCCACCGTGATTTTTGTTGTGGCAGCTAAAACACACTACTTCTAAATTATTCATGTCTAAATTTTCGCTCCAGTCTCTCAGCATTATCTATCTATATCGATATACATTTATCTTCACTAATTATGATGTTCTCTAATTGCTTCATATAAGCCTGTCATTAGCTTTTAATCAGTGTTCCTATACTATTTCATCCTACTTACTCTTATTTTCCTTATAACAAGCCTAAAATAGCATCTTAAACTGTTCTATGTTACGTTTGTTCTCTCAACATTTCTATCATCATTCTTCATTCTTTTTATTTATAATTTCTTTTTTCTTGATCTAAATAACTTTTCTTTATTTCAAATCAAAATACAAATCGAAATCACAAAACAATTTTAAATTATTTTTTTATTTTCATTTCTCATTTCAAAATTCTATTTCACTTTCTGAAATTCAAAATACTTTCTGACTTCTCATTTACTTTTATAATTTTCATTCTCTTTATCATTCTAATATCTTTAACTAAAGCTCAACTTTGTTTTGTTCAATTAACGAATTATCTTCTTATTTCTTTTATCTTCTAACATAAAAAGATAATTGTTTTTTACTTCATTCTAATTCAAATCTTCTAAACGCTTTTGATGTTTAACACACACAACTTCACAAACACAATTGTTTCTTTTACTCTAATCTAATTCATATCTCTAACACATATTGGATTACTCATATACATTTTAGTGTATTGCCTAGACACTCTATCAAGCTATCACCTTAATACTGTGGCCTTTATACTTGCAGCGTACACTTTTATACGGTCACATAATCATAGCCCTGTAACTTATGTGAGGGTACTCGTATATAACCTCTGTTTACTTATACTGTTAATTTATCTATACTATGCGGCTAATATAATCTACTACATATTAATCACACCATAATGTTTTTTCGTTTACCTGTCCCTCTTACTAAGTAAACTATTGGCTCACTTATGTGACGCAACTTATAAAAGAAAGGCCACCACCTATATTAAAGTGATGACCTTGTAAACATGCCTTAGACATAAAAATTCAATTGAACAAATGAAGGAGGAACACATGACTATTTTAGATTTTAATAAAGAGCGCTCATTATTAAAGATATTTATTATCCTTAATATCTTTATTATAACATAAAAGGCTCAACCATGGTATTTTAAGCGCTATTTAAATTGATAGAAACAGCTAAAATTTCACCTATGTGACTCACTCTATTATCTTTACCTTCTGCATTTTTTACATACACGTCAACACTATCTACTTTATTATTTTTGATTTGTTCAAATGCTTTATCTTTTGCATGATCCCCACTCTTCCAAGCATGAATGAGTGTATGGTTTTTCTTAACTATAAACTCCCTATTATTTCTCTGACTTGAAGCAATAATAAAGTTCAAATTGCCATTCATCATGACACAACTGTTTTTATTAAACTTAATCTTTTTAACTGCTTTTGGTTCAATTTCTCCTTCTTCAAAGTCACTCACTATATTTAATTTATTATTTACATCAGCCAGTTCTACAGGCACACTACTTGAACTAGCTAATATCATTAAATCTTCACCATTTTCAGTTACCTTTGCTCTATTCCCTTTATATCTAATGGCTGTGATCATCGTATTACCTCCTTACCACTTCTTTTTATTGAAGTAATATTTTTGGAAGTCCTCTAATGATTCTTCTTTTAACATATCTTCAAGCAACCATGCGTAATCTCTAGGCGTTGTATTGCCACCGATTTTAATTTCATGAGCAAGCATTTGACCTTTGTATTGATTGTGAATGTTACTAGGGTGTTGTTGTTCTTGTTTGACATAGCGTAATCGTGATATACGTCTGCCACCTTCATTCATATTCTCAATCATTTTTCGATAAGTAGCTGCAACTTCTTGAAGTTTATTTTTCATCTCTTTTCGATACTGTTCATGTGTTTTTTTGATGTCTTTCATTTCACTATCATATGCATCGTAGAATGATGTAAATTCATCATCTGTGATATTGTAATCCGATGTTTTAAGTTGTTCATCTAATTTCAATAACTCTTGTTCTAAATCAGCTTGTTGACGCTTTAATTTTGTAGCTTCGGCAAATTCATCTTGATGTTGATAGTGCATAATTTTAGCATTGATTTTTTTAATACGATCTACTAGCTGATCATATTGTTTTTGAACCTCTTTAGCACTTAACCTCTTACCATAAATTTGTTTATCAAAAATACTGATTGAATTTTCTTTTACTGTTTTACTCATACTTCGTAACCTCTTTTTTCATTTTTTAATATTAATCTTTTAATCACATCACGGTAATGTATCCAACACTTATTGTTTGAATTTCTGTTATACTTCCAAGTCTTTATTATTCTTATATTGCCTACAATAAAAATTGTTACCTGGTCTTAATTTATTATCTAAAGTATACCACAAAAAGCTCTATAAAGCCAATTGTGGCAGATTTTGTATTATTTACTCCAGTTTTCAAATTCTTGCGTTTCTTCGTTATATTTAAAAATGAGTTTACCTTCTATTCCATCAATGTTACCCATATCATCAGTATCACAAAAAACTACTTTTCCACCGTTCATTAAAGCCATACAAACAATAGGACTGTAAACATAAAAGTTTGTTTTAGCGTCTTTTGTTCTTGAATATAAATTATCAGGTGCAGGCATAATTTTTACTAATGCTTTTTCAGATATATATGGATAAATTCTTGCTCCTTTTTCTAATTTGATCATTTTTATATTCTCCTTTTATATAATAATTTTTTTGCAGTTACTACTAGTTACTACTTAACCTTTAAAAGTTACTACTTTTGTATTTCTCAAAATGCTGCCATATCAGGCTTTGGGGTAATCAATTACAGAAATTACGGAAATTACACCTTTTTTTAAAGGGACATTCATATAATACATACACATATATATATGCTTTATTATTTATAAAGTATTATTATAAAAGTGTAATTTCTGTAATTTTTAATATAGAACTCTTTATAAATGCCTTTATATCAATACTTGTGAGAATTACACTTTTTAATAAAAAAGTAGTAATCAATGTGTAATCAACTGTAATTTTTTTCGGTTTTGAAATTAAATCCTAATTCATTTATAATTTCAGTTTTAATGGCATAGCCTCTCTGAGATTCACCATAAAATGTTATATTTTTTTGATACCCCTGTTTATTTGTTTCAAGATAGCCTCTTTCATACCATTGTTTAACGGTGGAATTAAATTCAGCTCCCAATAGTTCCTTAATCATAGGCGCCATAACTAGCATAAAATCATTTCTATAAATTGCCATTAATTCTGAATTATCGTGAAAGTGATGTTTATTGTATGCTATACGTCCACGATTAGCATTTATTTTTTCTAGTAATTCCTCCAACATCTGAACTGGCTTATCGATGTTCTTATTGTTTTTTAACATGCTATTAAATGATTGGTTTGTAATAACATACGGATCATGTTCAAATCCTTCAATATCGTTAAGTATTTCACCAGTGACTTGTAAAAGTGCAAAACCTCGTGAAATTCTTTCCATAACCTCATTATCGTTTGCTTTTTGATAAAAGTAATTTGTCGCACTTTTAAACGATTCCTTATACTTACCTTTATTTTTCTCATACTGTTTAATGAATAGCTTACCTAACAAACCATGATTTTCATTAATTACATCTGCTATATTGCCGAACTCTAGCTTATCCATATTAGGAAATGGCTCATCTTGTAATGTGATTACTCGACCAGCAACGCCTCCTTTTTCTGAAATATCAGGAATAGATACCTCACCAGTAGAAAGCATGATATTATTCCATGGCTCTAAATAATCAATAGAACGGCTCGAGTTACCACGGGCTTTAGATTGCCCACCTGAAAACTGGTAAACAATAGTTGGAATTTTAGATAAATTTTGTGCTTTTCGAGTATCATCCTTCATCAAAGGGAATGAATTAAAGAACGACGCCATACGCTCAACACTCACATCTGTGGCGTTCCATTCAGTTATTAATTTTCTTGTTCCCCATATACTTGAACAAATTTTTAATGTAAAAGTTTTACCTGAAGAAGTACGACCTGATATTTCAACCACAAAAGGATCTACATTGAAATCTTTCAGTAAGATAGAACCTAATGCACCATAAAACATCATCATCACCATAGGTTTATCCTTAATTTTCTGAAAGACGCCTTTATTATATGCTTTGATGTCACCTTTAGTTTCAAATGCTTTAATTAAGGATTGTCTCCCTACATCAGTATTAAATAATTTATATTCATTGTTTTTAATATCCTCTTGGTATGGAGAAATAAAATGACCGTTTACATCTCCTAAACGTGTTGCCACATTAAAGTCAGGAATATTGTTATATCGTCTAAATATACTTAAATATTTGATTAAATCACTTGTTTCATTTTGAGTGATTTCTAGCCCTTTACTTGCTAACTCAACTAAATATTTACTTTGTGTAATATCTCTAGCAGAAACAGGTAATTGATATTTGCGTTTCTTATCTTCAAATTCTAGTTCGTAATAAAATTCACCTGATTCTACATCTTTATAGCGTTCAGTAACTAATGGTGGTGTACTAGTAACGTATATATCCATTACTTCAATAACTTCACCTTTATTATTTTTCTTTTCTTTTTCACGATATAACCATTTACCTTTTATATGATATGGTTCTGGAATTGTTGGACTATCTTTATCAATTTCCTGTAAATGCTTAGTCTCATTAATAGTATTAAATACATCTTCTTTAGTTACTTGTTCCAATTAAAAACCTCCATTTTTAGTTCGTTTGTTGTCTTTTTTTAAAATGCTATTAAATGTTTTGTTCACTTCATTTTGTTCAATTGGTGGCGTGCAGGTCATAGCCCAAGCACTGGCTAAACCATATACTAGGTTTGCATCTACATATCTTCGTAATAAGTAACCTATTAAAGATGCTAATGTTGTATTTCTTTCGCCTTCACTAACACCGAATGCAATTTCACGCCAATACTCATCATTACGCTTTGTGTATTGATTAGAATAATTAATAATAATTTTTTCATTTTGCTTTTCTTCACTAAATTGATCTAATTCTTTTCTTGTGATTGCTGGTGCGTCATTATACTTAAAGCCATAACCTACATTCTTATCTTTAATAACTGGTAAAGCCATAGCCTGTGACGGTACAAAGCTAGCCTCATCTACTTCATGCCCGATATAATTAGCAAGTGCTTTTGAATATTTTCTATAATCTGCTGCACTTATCGGCTCACTCAATGGAATCATAAGACGAATACGAGGCTCATTTTGAGTACATGAATAAGTTGTATGATAAAACCATGCAACGCCTCCTAACTGCTTATTTATGTCATTGTATAATGCTTTAAAGTTACTTATATTATCGTAATCAAGTGTAATAACAGAACGATTAATGATATTAGAATCTTTACGATATTTTTCTATAATGTTTCCTTTAGAATCTTCTTCATCTTTAACATCACCATACAAAACTAAACCACGTTTATATTTATCTAAATTAGTCATTGGTATTTGTAATTTGTTTAACCAATCCGACCATTTCCAATAATGAAAATCTCTAAATGAGTTGGAATATAAATTGTTATACTGTATAATATTTATATAAAAATCATTTTTTAATTTTATTAAGTTGAAATCTTTCATGGTTACACCTCTTTAATAGTAAGAGGCAATCATGATAAAATATATTTGCATGATTACCTCGTGTATTTTCATGTTTTCTTATGCGTTATCTGATTCCTCGGCAAAGTTCTCAGATGACGCTTTTTCTATTTTTAACTTCATTTCATATTCATTTCTTTGTGCTTCAATTAATCTTTCATACATAAGTTCGATAGCTTTTTGTTTGTTGTTACCTTTTAATAATTCAATTGCTTCCTCATATGCTTTAGCTTCAAAAGAATATGAAGTATATAAAATCATATCTTTCACTTTGTTTACTTTTTTATGATCGTATTTCTTTTTAAATAATCTCATCTTATTTCACTCCATCAAAATTATTTTCAATTTGTTGTACTGCCCACTCAATTATCGCTTGTAAATGTTCTTCGCGATTTACAGTTTCAGTCCATTCACTTTTACCGTCTCTAATAGTATGGTTATATTCTGTTGCTCGGTTTCCTGCTGTTGTTCCTAGTGTTGTATAAATATCTTGTATTACTTCTAATTGATTTTTAGCCATTCATTTTTTCCTCTATATCTTCTAATTTAAATAAAATGTGTGCAAAGCTACCTAAATACACTAGCAAAGCGAAATTGAATCCAATATAAAAGCCTGCTGTCCAAACTAGGTATGCTGTTAAGATCAGTGTTAATGTAAGACGAATGTATAATATTAGTTTTGATAATTTCACTGTCTTGTTCCTCCTGCGTCTTTAGGTCATTTTTAACAACTTCTTAATATCAATCTGCTTGAAATCATTGTTATGAATATCCATTTGTGATGTGAGTTGATTCATAAACGCATCTACATCTGATTTTTTAAATCTATAAGTAGAGCCAACCATGTAATACTTCATACCATTGTTAATTAGTAATTCTTCAATAGTTGGTTTACTTAAATTGAGATACTCTGATAATTCTTTATAAGTCATAAAAAACTTTTCATGTGCCAATTCATCTACACGTTGATTAATTGCTTGTTCTAGTAATGCACGTGCTTCTTGTTCATCAATGTTGATATTGAACATTTATTAAGCCTCCTGTTCTTCAAAGTAAAATAAATCTTTAATTTCAACATCTAAAGCGTTAGCAATATTTTTTGCTAGTTTAGGACTAGGGATTTTCTTACCATTAAAAATCTGACTTAAGTATGCTTTGCTTACATTCGTTTTAATTGATAAATCAGATAAATCGTACCCTTTTAAAAACATTGCTTTTTTTAAGCAAGTATCATTTAATTGGACTGTCATAACTTACACCTCCTAATTATCACTATCGGCGATAATTGAATTTAAAAAAATATAAAATCAATAATTTTATTTATCACTATCGGCGATATATTTATATGATAAAGTTTATTTAAATATATTTCAACCCCTTTTTAAATAAAGTTTTATTTTTACTAATATTAAAAATTTGGTATTATTACAAAGAGGTGAAAATATGACTATTGGCGATAACATAAAAAAATTAAGAAAAGAACGTAAAATGAATCAAAGTGAATTCGCAAAATCTTTAAATATATCTCAGTCTTATTTAAGTGATATAGAGAATGGTAGAAAAAACTTAGGTATAAATACAGTTAACAATATAGCTGAAAAATTAGGAGTAACTACTTCATATTTGTTAAGTGGTAATAAAATGTTACGTGATTTAAAAGGAAAAGAAGCACAAGAACAGTTATTAAAACTCAACAAGTTAATAAATGATGAAACTTCTAATAAAGAAATTTTATTAAAAAACGACTTGTATGAATTAATAAAAAAAGATTTATCTTACTCTGAAGTGCATTATTTAAATAATGTTTATAATTTTTATGAATTAGAAAAAACTACTAAGGATAATTTATTATTTATATCTGTATTGCTCCAAATGTTACGTGAAAATAAAATGAGTAAAAGCAAAGAAGCTTATAACAATTTATTAAACGAATTTGAAAGTTTTCTAAAAAGATACCTCGATATTAAGTAGGTGATTAAATGGCAAGTTATGATCAGATTGCTAAAAATAACTGGCGTTATCGTATATCTCTAGGGAAAAATGCAGAAACAGGAAAATATGAATATATCTCTAAGACTGGCTTTAAACGTAAATCTGACGCTAAACATCAAGCTGAAATGATTGAACGCCAATTAAGAAATGGTGAATATATTCCCCCGTCCTCCAGCACCTTCAAACAGGTTGCTGATGATTGGCTTAATCAGTATACTAATGATGTAAAAGTGAGTAGTGTCAGAGCGCGTGAGAAAGCTATACAACACGCCATAGAGCGCTTTGATACTAAACCAATACAAACTATCAAGAAACATGATTATCAACGCTTTGTGGACGATATGAGCGCACAGTATAGTAAGAATTATGTTGATAGTATTGTCGCATCTACAAATATGATATTTAAGTATGCACTTGAAATGAGATTGTTAAAAACATTGCCTACTGAGAATATTAAACGACCTAAAAAGAAAGTAAGTGTGGAAGAATTAGAGGATAGTGAGATACATAAAAAATTTCTTGAAAAAGATGAGTTATTTCAATTCCTGGAGGTTGCTAAAAATCACCATTCACCACAGAACAGTTTTGAAGTATTTACCACTTTGGCATACACTGGCATGCGTGCAGGCGAGTTGTTAGCATTAAAATGGTCTGATATAGACTTTGAGAATAACATAATCAGTATTACCAAGACTTATTACAATCCGAATAATAATAAAAAGCATTATCAGATACTTACTCCGAAAACTGAAAGCTCAATCGGTAAAATCTCAGTAGATCCGCATGTGATTCAATTACTCAAAGATTATAAGGTAAACGTCCAGGACACTTGGAAAAATGAATTATATGTAGATAATAATTTTGTATTTACTGATGTGAATGGTTATCCACTTGTAATTAAAAAACTGTCTACATGGATTCAAGCAATTATGAAAAAGACTGATATTATTAATAAACATATAAGTACACACTCATTCCGTCATACACATTGTGCGTTACTGATTGAAGCAGGTGTACATATCAAAGAAATACAAGAACGCTTACGCCACAAAGATATAAATACCACGATGAACATCTATGCTAAGATTACTAACTCATATAAAAAAGACGCTTCCCAAAAGTTTAGTAAACTCATGGAAAACGTCAGTAAAGAATTATTTTAGAATTTTTATGTCATTATTATGTCATGAATAATAACCAAACACCTTTAAATCAACGTTTAGAGGTGTTTTTTACATCATACCTGGCATACCGCCCATTGCAGCATTATCATTACTTTCAGGCTCTGGGATATTTGCAACTACCGCTTCAGTAGTTAAGAACATTGCAGCAACACTTGCAGCGTGTTGTAAAGCTGAACGTGTTACCTTAGTAGGATCTACAATACCTTCTTCAAGCATATTCACCCACTCGTTTGTAGCAGCATTGAATCCGACACCTGCATCAGCATGTTTAAGTCTTTCAACAATAACTGAACCTTCTAATCCAGCATTTTCAGCAATTTGACGTACTGGTGCTGATAAAGCTTTAAGTACAATATTAACACCTGTCGCAACATCGCCTTCCGCTTCTATTTTTTCAACTTTATTATAGATATTAACTAATGCTGTACCGCCACCTGCAACAATACCTTCTTCAACTGCAGCGCGTGTAGAATTTAACGCATCTTCAATACGTAATTTACGTTCTTTTAATTCTGTTTCAGAAGCAGCACCTACTTTTATCACTGCTACGCCACCAGCTAATTTAGCAAGACGTTCTTGTAATTTTTCTCTATCAAAGTCTGAATCAGTTTCTTCAATTTGTGCTTTGATTTGACTTACACGTGCATCAATACTGTTATCGTCTCCATCACCATCAACAACAGTTGTATTATCTTTTGTTACTTCTACTTTATTTGCAGTACCTAACATATCAATAGAAGCATCTTTTAATTCTAATCCTAAATCATCTGTAATCACTGTTGCGCCAGTCAATATTGCTAAATCTTCTAACATTGCTTTACGACGATCACCAAAGCCAGGTGCTTTAACAGCTACAGCAGTGAATGTTCCTCTCATGCGGTTTAATACAATATTTGTTAATGCATCACCTTCGACTTCATCTGCCACAATTAAGATTGGTCGACTTGATTGAACAACTTGTTCTAATAAAGGTAGTATATCTTGGAATGATGAAATTTTCTTATCTGTAACTAAAATATATGGTCTTTCTAATTCCGCAATCATTTTATCAGAATCTGTTACCATATATGGAGATTGATAACCTCTATCAAATTGCATACCTTCTACAACTTCTAATTCCGTATCAAGTCCATTAGATTCTTCAATTGTAATAACACCGTCATTACCTACTTTATCCATTGCTTCAGAAATATATTTACCAATTTCTTCATCAGCAGCAGAAATTGCACCTACTTGTGCGATTTCATTTTTATTTTCAACTTTTTGAGAAATGTCATGTAATGCTTCAACTGCTACTCTGACTGCTTTATCAATGCCTTCACGTAAACCAACTGGATTTGCACCACTTGTTACGTTTTTCAAACCTTCTTGAATCATTGCTTGTGCTAATACTGTAGCAGTTGTAGTACCATCACCAGCAATTTCATTTGTTTTATTTGCTACTTCTTGAACTAACTTAGCACCCATATTTTCATATGGATCTTCTAATTCAATTTCTTTGGCAATTGTTACACCATCGTTTGTAATTAAAGGTGCAACATATTCTTTATCTAATACAACATTTCGACCTTTAGGACCAATTGTTACTTTAACAGCGTTTGCTAATTTATCCACACCACGTAACATTGCTTGTCGTGCATCTTCTGAAAATTTAAGATCTTTAGCCATTTATACAACCTCCATTAATATTAATCCTGTTTTTCGACAATTTTATATAGTTATTTTTACTTTTCTATAATTGCTAATATATCTTCTACATTTAAAATTAAATAAGTTTCTTCTCCACGTTTAATCTCTGATCCAGCATATTCTTGAAATACTACTGAATCACCTTCTTTTACTTCGGGAGCAACTGTCTCACCATTATCAAGAAGACGTCCGCTGCCTACCGCAACTACAACACCTTCGTTAGATTTTTCTTTTGCGCTATCAGTTAAAACGATTCCACTTTTAGTTGTTTCTTCTTGTTCTTTTCTTTCGATAATCACACGGTTTCCTAATGGTTTAAGCATGATTGTTCCTCCTTAGCAGGGTCTATTTAGCACTTTAATATAATGAGTGCTAACCTAATTTTTATAATAATCAAATTTGGTCAATATTTCAAGTAAAAACATTCTCTTACTTTTGTACATCTGAGTTTTTTACGATAAAATAAGAATTATTGATATTTAATCTGGAGGTTTCAAATGGCAAGAATTTGGGTGGCAATACTAACATTATTTATATACGCTTTAGCACAATTTTTACCCTTAGTTCTAGCACAGACGCCTATATTTAATCGTTTATCAGGTATGGCTTTAGCTAGGGCTGGAGTGTATACTCAAGTTATCTTATTTATACTTGCAGCAATTTTAATCATCTTTCTTCATTTCAAAATTAAGAATCCTACAAACTTAGAGCAAGAACATAAAGAATCAAAACGTTATATTATCCCATGGGCTGTACTTGGCTTTTTCATAGTTATGTTATATCAAGTTATTGTAGGTGTGATTAACATATGGATTTTCGGTCAACCACAACAAAGTCCAAATACTCAACGAATAATGGCTGTAGCAAAACAACTCCCTATTTTTATTATATTAATTTCTGTTGTAGGCCCTATTTTAGAAGAATATGTATTTAGAAAAGTGTTCTTTGGTGAACTATATGATCGAATTAAAGGAAATAGAATCATTGCCTTCTTAATTGCTTCTATCGTAAGTTCTTTACTTTTTGCATTAGCTCATAATGATATTAAATTTATTCTTATTTATTTTGGTATGGGGATGATACTTTCATTAGCTTATACTTTAACAAAACGAATTTCTGTTCCGATACTTATTCATATGTTTCAAAATGGCTTCGTTGTAGTAATGCAAATTTTCCTTGGCGATTCATTAAATCATTTAAAACAACAAACTCAATTTATTATTCATTTGTGTAACTAGCACATAATTTATCTTAATAAATAAAAGCATCGAATGCTCTAGACATTTGATGCTTTTACTTTTTTTTCGTTTTTAACTTTTGATATACATAAATTATCATTACAGTGGAAGATATTAAAATTAAAGTAGGAATCAGTATCATATTCAAAGTTTTTATATATGATTTTGATTCTGTTTTTTTATGAGGAGAAGTAATGACTTTTGTATGTTCTTCTACTTCATACTTATGAATTGTTTTTGGCTTTTTTAAATCAGGCATAGAGCCAATGTCATTTGTAATTAATGATAAAACTTGCTCATCTAAATTTTTATAATATTCTTTAGCATTAAGTGGATTAAAATATTGAAATCTAAAGTATTGAGAATCCTCTTGTAATATATTTAGATTTTGATTATCAAATTTTTGTTTCTTAATTAAATGATTAAAATCTTTATTTGTTATTTTTTCACCATTATCATCTAAATGATTAACCTTATTAATAATATAAGGGTTGTACTTATAAGCACCTTTTGCATATTGATTAAACCTATTTAAGATATTTTCTGAAAATCTTGACTCTATTTGATATATATTTGGATAAGTGGATTCTTTTCTTCTATCACTTTGAAAATATAGATTATTTTGCTTTAAATGTGTTGGTTCAAAGTTATTATGATTGTTTTCAACTAGTTGTCGTGAAAATAATTGGTTAAACATTGTTTTTGAAACACTATTTTGAGACTTACCCTTTTGATAATTAGTGTTTGAGTAAACATTGGATGAAGTATTATCGTTATATGGTTGTATGATTTGATTTTGTTTCGACTTCATTGATTTAGACATTACATTTTGATGTTCTTCTTGCTTAAAAATAGTTGAATCCTCATTTTTATAATTTTTACTTTTTTGTGCTGTTTTATATTTATTATGATTTTTTTCTTCAGAAGATGACGTGTTATTTTTATGAATATGTTCTATTCCACTCTTTTGTTGATTCTTATCATTAACTTTTTCTTTTTTTGGTTCTTCTATGCTATCAGTTTCCTTGTTCGTTTCATGTGCTTTCTCTGTTTTTGGTTCTTCAGGTTTATTAGTTTCGTTACTTTCTTGTTGTGATTCTTCTGCTTTTGATTCTTTTGTGCTATTAGGCTCTTCGCTTTCTTCTTGTGATTCCTCTGCTGTTGATTCTTCCTTACTGTTAGTTTCGTTGCTTTCTTGTTGTGATTCTTCTGTTTTTGATTCTTCTGTGTTGCTAGTTTCATCGTTGGTATGATTAAATTCTTTTATGTTTTGATTTTCATTACTGAGTTCAATTTTAGAATGCTGAGTGTCAGAAGTTTTTTGTAGGTTTACTTTCTGATCTACGTCTTCACTCTCTATATTAGAAGAGGTTTCAGCATAACTATAGTGACTGAATATAGTTGCACTTATAGCAAAAATAAGACTTGTTCGAATAACATTTTGTTTTATCATTCTGAGACCTCCTCTTATTTTCAACAGTTTTAGTATAAAGAATAAAAACATATCATGCATGCATATAAACAAATTGATAAAGAACATTAATGTTTATGAAATTTTTTGTTATATAATAATTTACTTATTCCAGTATAAATTTTATACTGAAAGTATATTAAAAAAAGGAGATTATTTGATGGGATTATTTGATGGGACTATTTGATAAAGAAAACACAAAACCATTTTTAACTGAAGTTGAAAACAGAAGTACAATTTATAAAACTAAAACATCTATTTCTATTAGTGATGAAGAATTAGAGGAAATGATTGAACATATTGTAAAATATATGCCTTCAGCTTTTAATTCACAATCAACACGTATCGTTTTATTACTTAATGATCAACATATTAAATTCTGGGAAAATGCTAAAACTGTACTCAAAGATGTAATGGGACCAGATCGCGACTTTGAACCTAAAAATCAAAGAATTAATAGTTTCGAGCATGCCTACGGAACTATTTTATATTTTGAAGATGAAGATGTTATAAAATCATTACAAGAACAAATGCCATCATATGCTGATAATTTTGCTAACTGGGCTGTTCAAACAAATGCTATGCATCAATACGCAATTTGGACTGCACTAAGTTCAAAAGGTATCGGCGCATCGTTACAACACTATAATCCACTAGTTGATCAAGTTACAACACAAACATTTGATATTCCAGCATCATGGAAACTTGTAGCACAAATGCCATTTGGTGATATTGAAGAACAAGCTGGTGAAAAAGAAATTCACCCTACTGATCAACGATTTATTATTAAAAAATAATAAATTTAAATTTATCAATGAAGCATATTACAGTTAAGTCATTTTACCTTAATTGTAATGTGCTTCATTTTGCTTTTCATAGCCAAATTTAGTAAATTGAAATTATTAAGCAGGTTGAGGAGTGGTTAAAGTGAAAATACAAATATTCCAATTTTATGTCGAATATGGAAATGTTGAGAAAAATGAACAAAAAATTTCAGAATGGTTTAATACTCAATTAGATGCTGATACTGAAGTTGTTGTGTTGCCAGAAATGTGGAACAATGGCTATGCTTTAGAAGAATTAAATGAAAAAGCAGATCAAGCATTATCACGTAGTTTTCCTTTTATTTCGAATCTTGCTCAAACATATCAAGTTGACATCGTCGCAGGATCTGTTTCAAATAAACGAAATAATAAAGTTTATAATACTGCTTTTACTGTATCTAAAGAAGGTCGTCGTATTAACAAATATGATAAAGTTCATTTAGTTCCAATGCTAAATGAACCAGAATTTTTAGAAGATGGAAAAACAGTTCCAGAACCATTTGCTTTATCATCAGGTGCTCTCGCCACTCAAATTATATGCTATGACTTAAGATTCCCTGAATTGCTAAGATACCCATCTAGAGAAGGTGCTCAAATCGCATTTTATATCGCCGAATGGCCAACATCTCGGCTTAATCATTGGAGAAGCTTACTTCAAGCTAGAGCTATAGAAAATGATATTTTCATCGTCGCATGTAATGGCACAGGTCATGATGGAAATACTGAATACGCTGGACATTCAATGGTTATCAATCCTAATGGAGATATTCTTGATGAGTTAAACAGAGAAGAAGATACTATTTCAGTTGATATCAACATTCAAGAAGTATCACGTCAAAGAGATGCTATTCCAATCTTTAGAAATTTAAAACCTCATTTATATAAATAAAAAAAGTCGTAAGCTTGGGAGAGACTCACGACTTTTAATTAAGGGAATGTTTTACAGTTATTTTTCAATCTTTTGGGGATGTTATTAATTATGAAAAATTACATTGCATAACAATGTTTTGATAGCTTGCATATTGAAAATAATTACCTTCTATTCAGAATAGCTAAGTTAATTATTTTCTACTGAGTTAACACTTCAGCGAGTATTATGCATTTTTCATCAATAAGTTGGGATAGCTTATTAATGAATAGAACTACACGAAGAAATAAATAAATGAAATATTTCACTATGAAAATCGATATTATCGAATAACCCATTGGTCTCGATCATCACAAATACATAGTCAAACTACACAAACATTCCTTACAACTCATCGATAAATCAACTTTTAATTTCGCAACTACTAACAAAATCAAAAAAAGATTTATTCGAATAAAACAAAGACTAACAATTTAAAGACTAAGATTATTAAGTTTATATCACTTTAATGTGATACGAGTATATTAAAACATAACATTCATTTAAGTTATTAAAAATTTCTTAACTTGCATCTTTTTCTACTAAACTGTTTATTTTTATATGGTAAAATATGAGTTATCGAATTACTTTTACAGTTAAGTATTAAATTTTAACAGTTAAGCATTATTTTACAGACTAATTGCACAAAATTGTATAATATAGTCAAGGAGAGTGGCACAATATTGAAAGCAATTGATGATAAAATTGAGCACTTTGCATCTTATTTACAAGAGAAAAACAACCTTGATCATATCCAATTCTTAAAAGTACGATTAGGCATGCAAGTGGTTGTTAGTAATATTGCTAAAACAATTGTGACATATGGTGCTGCGCTCATATTCCATACATTTTTGTATACTTTAATCACACACATTAGTTATTTTTTAATTCGACACAATGCACACGGAGCGCATGCAAAGTCTACTTTGCTATGCCATATTCAAAATTTAATTTTATTTGTTGGTTTACCATGGCTCATTGCTTACTATCATATTAATATGGGTATCATGTATAGTGTTAGTGGCCTTGCATTATTACTGATTATTATTTATGCACCAGCTGCCACTAAGAAACAACCCATACCCGAACGACTAAAACCTCGCAAAAAAATAAAGTCTATTATTTTAGTAGTGGTTTTAATTATTATTTCTATTATAGTACCAGAGCCATATAAACAATTAATTTTATTAGGTATAATACTTGAAAGTACAACACTATTACCATTCTTTTTTCCTAAGGAGGATTATTAATTATGACATTTATTACTCAATTATTTATTAAATTATTCTCATTCTTTTTAGAAACAATTGGCAATATAGCAACAATTAATACTTGTGGTGGATATTTTGATGAACCAGAAGTCCCACAAGAATTAACAGATTTAAAAAAATAATAATTTTTATTTAATAAGAAAGTGTGTGTCGTATGGATTTTTTATCAAACGTACCCTTAGCTTTGTTTCAAAGTTTTCTCTTTTTTTTAATTGCAAAAATTATTCTAGACATAAAATACACAGTAAGGGATTATTTAATCATTTTAGCGATTATAATCCCTTCTACTTTTTTATATTATTATTTTGGTAGTATTTCATTATTATTTTTACTCACTAGTTGTGCATTATTTTTATATTATAAGGTAAAACTATACTCTATCTTAACTGTTTTAGGTAGTGCAATACTTATGTTTTTAAGTAATTTTATTAGCTTTTTTATATTGATTTTTTTTGATAACTATATTCAAAATATCACTATAAGTAATATCGCCTATGTATTAGTTTTCTTAAGTATTTCAATTTTTTTAGGTTATTCATTTAGAAAATTATTTAGAAAATTAAAGCAATCGTATTTAGCCATTAACAAGACATATTTGACTGTTATATCAATTGTTTTAGTATCATCATTTTTAGTCCTTTCTCTTTATTCTCAAATTCCCAAAAGTGGATTTCATGCTTTAAAAGGTTATGCTTTAATTTTTATTAGTATACTTCTCTTTTTCGCCATTGTTATTATATTAATATCGATAAACACATTAAGAGAAATGCGTTATAAGCAAAGTTTGGAAGAAATTGAAACGTATTATGAATACACACTACAAATAGAATCGATTAATAATGAAATGCGTAAGTTTAGACATGATTATGTCAATATCCTTACTACAATGTCAGAATACATAAGAGAAAATGATATGGATGGTTTAAAGACATATTTTAATGACAATATTGTTCCTATGAAAGATAACCTTCAAATGAACTCAATCAAAATTAATGGTACGGATAATTTAAAAGTGCGTGCTATTAAAGGATTAGTAACAACTAAAATTTTACAAGCTCAAGAAAAAAATATACCTATTAGTATTGAAGTGCCAGAGTTAATTGATCATATTGAGATGAATACAGTTGATTTAAGCCGTATCATTGGGATTATCATTGATAACGCTATTGAGGCTTCAGAAGAATTAGAAGATGCCTTAATTAGAATTGCATTCATCAATGTCGAAACGTCAGTCATGTTTATTGTTATGAATAAATGTAAAGAAGATATGCCGAAAATCCATGAATTATTTCAAGATTCCTTTTCAACTAAAGGAGATAACAGAGGACTTGGTCTAACGACTTTAAAAGACATTACTGATACTACTGAAAACGTGTTACTTGATACTACTATAGAAAATGGCTACTTCGTTCAAAAAGTAGAAATTATAAATAATATGCCATAAGGATGTGAAAAAATGAAAATATTCATTTGTGAAGACGATGTGAAACAACGTGAAAATATGGTTTCAATTATTAATAACTATATAATGATTGAAGAAAAACCGATGGAAATAGCGTTAGCGACAGATGATCCTTATGAAATTATTGAACAGTCAAAAGAAATGAATGATGTTGGATGTTATTTTTTAGATATACAATTAGAAGCTGATATTAACGGTATTAAACTTGGAAGTGAAATTCGAAAGTATGATCCTATTGGGAATATCATCTTTGTTACAAGTCATAGTGAACTCACTTACCTAACATTTGTCTATAAGGTATCTGCAATGGATTTTATTTTTAAAGATGATCCTAATCAACTTAAAACGCGAATAATAGATTGTATTGAAACTGCTCATACACGTTTAAAATTACTTTCAAAAGAAAGTAATGTTGAGACAATTGAATTAAAGCGTGGTAGCAATTCAATATATGTACAATATGATGATGTCATGTTCTTTGAATCGTCTACAAAATCCCATCGTTTAATTGCGCATCTTGATAACCGTCAGATTGAATTCTACGGAAATCTTAAAGAATTAGCACAACTCGATGATCGTTTTTTCAGATGTCACAATAGTTTTGTTGTAAATCGCCATAATATCGATTCAGTCGATTCTAAAGAACGAATTGTAACTTTCAGAAACGGTGAGCATTGCTATGCCTCTGTACGTAATGTTAAAAAGATATAATATTAAAACCCCTTCATTTTAATATCTGAAGGGGTTTCTTAATCTCTTTTTTAAAGTTCTTCAATAACTTCTTCTAAACTTGGAATACTTTCGATAGCGCCATACTTAGTAGTTACTTTTGCAGCTACTAAATTACTAAATTTTAAAATTTCTTCTCCTTTTCCTTTAAATAGAGAAGTAATGTCTGTTAATTCTGTATTTAAAATTCTATTAATGACTGCACCAATAAACGCGTCTCCAGCACCAGTAGTGTCAACAGCTTCAACTTTATACCCTTGATGATGAATAATTGTCCCATCTTTTAAATAAGCTGTTGCTCCTTTGTCTCCTTGTGTATAGATAACTACTTCAACATTTCCTTTAAATAAAGATTGAATCGCTTTATGTTCATCACTTATTCCAGTAACAAATTCAATTTCTTCATCTGAAATTTTAATAATATTTGCTTTGGGAAGAAATGATTGAATAGTCACTTTACATGCTTCTGCGCTATCCCATAGTGGTAATCTAACATTTGGATCAAATACTATCATCCCATGAGCCGCTTCAAATTTTTCAATCATAGCAAGATGTGCATTTTTCATATCACATTCAATTAAATCGACAGAACAAAAATGTAGAACATCTTGATTAGAAACATTGATTTCATCTAAATTCGAAGCATGATAAAGCATGTCAGCTGATGGTTTACGATAAAAAGAAAAATCTCGTTCTCCATTTTCTTTTAAACTAACGAAAGCGAGTGCAGTATTAGCTGTATTTGTTCGTTTAATATATGTTGTACCAACGCCTATTTTTTCTAACGTCTCTACAATAATATCTCCAAAAGCGTCATTACCTAGTTGTGTAACCATTTCTGTACTACTACCTAATTTTTTAGCCACACTTGCCACATTAGCAGGTGCCCCGCCAACTTGTCGACTAAATTGCGTTACATCTTTAAGTTCAATATTTGTTCTATTTGGAATAAAATCGATTAATGCTTCACCAATAGCGTATAACTTTCTCATTTATTTATCTCTCCCTAAGTCATATTTAGTAAATTTCAAATAAACTTGACCTGTTTCTGTAGATGTGCGAATTGCTGTAGCATTTTCATCAGGAAAAATTCTTGACGTCAAGACACGCTCTCCATCATTACAAAAAATTTCAATACTTGAAGTATCCACAAAAATGTGTAATTGCTTTAATGGCGAATCTAAATATGTAGATCTTGTCACACCTTCAACATTACTAGGTAATGCACCACTTTCTGATCGATCTAATGTAATCTTTTGCTCCCTAGTATTATAAGAAATTAATGTTGAATTTAACTTAGATGCTCTTAATTCAAAATATATTTCTGTTGCTTCATTTTCTAAAATATCAATAATAAGCTCATATTGCGTACCTTCATAAGGATGAAGTGTTGTATTATATTTGTTAGCATAACCTAATGCTGTTTCTTTATTTTGACGTAACGTCTCTAACGCTTTCAAAGGACGTTGGCGTAACCGTCCTTCTTCGATTGTTAACTCTCTAGGTATCGTTAAACAATGTGCCCAACCTTCTTCATCTGTAGGATATTGAGTATCTGGTAATCCCATCCACCCAATTAAAATACGCTTACCATATTCATCTATAAATGTTTGTGGCGCATAAAAATCAAAACCATTATCAAGTTCCATAAATGTATCATGTTTGAATTCTAATGTATCGAAATTTAAATGACCGATTAGATATCCAGATTGATAAATATTTCTATATTTTTCATCTTTTGCATCAATACCTTGAGGACTAAAAATAATTACATCTTGTCCATTTAAACTAAAATAGTCTGGACATTCCCACATATAGCCAAAATCTTCTAGTTCGGTTGTAATTTCTCCAATATATTCCCATTGATCAATCTGTCGATGTATCATTTTGTACAAAAGTAAACGTCCTAATTCTTGTTGGGTTTGGACACCTAATATTGCATAATATTCTTCATGATGTTTAAATACTTTTGGATCTCTAAAATGACTTGTATATCCTTCAGGTTGATGAGCAATCACAGGCTTATTTAATTTTTCGATTGAACCATCTTGTTTTACTTTTGCAATCATTTGACTCGCATATCTTTTCCATTCTTCATCTCGATGATTACCTGTATACATATAATATAAGTTTCCTTCAAATTCAAAAGCACTTCCACTGTATACCCCATGACTATCATAAATCGTATCAGGTTTTAATATGGGACCATTTGGTTCAAATGTCACTAAATCTTTACTAGTATAATTAAACCAATATTTCAGTCCATGCACGGCACCCAATGGAAACCACTGGTGAGATACATAGTATGTTCCGTTATAAAACATTAATCCATTAGGATCGTTTAATAAACCTGTTTCAGGTTGAATATGAAAGTGTTGACGATAGCTTGATTGTTCTATTCGATGCTTTAACGCTTCTAATTCATCTTTGTTCACATCTTCAATACGACGATAGCGTTGTTCTCTTGACCACTCAGTCATATTAGGCCTCCTAAATCATTAGTATTAATTTTATCATTTAATATCGTAACGGTAATTAGTCTTAAGACTTTACAATCCATGATTTAAAAAGCGGGAAATTGTATTTACAATACTCCCGCAAACTTTGCAATATCTGATATATTTTTTTAATAGACTAATCATCTAAATTAATATCAACATAATATTAATTTTATCATATCGTGATTATCTTCAAGTACTGTTTTACTAATGAAACTTCAACATTTTAAATATATATCAATACCTTTTATGTAATTTATTTAATTCTCCATAAAAATATGCCTTTTCACCATGCACAAGTTGATCTAAACCTGTCTTATCTTCTTCAACAGTCGTAGCAAGGGACATAAAAATTGATAATGTCTTTCCAATAATAAAAGTTATAATAATCGAGTAAAGTACTACTACTATAACTGCAATACATTGTATCCATATAGTATGTAAATGACCAGTATAGATTAATCCATCTAATATATCTTTATTAACTTTATGTGATTGAAATACACCAGTCAATATTGCACCAATCACACCTCCAACACCATGAATACCAAAGGTATCAAGTGTATCATTATATCTTAATTTTTCTTTTATAGAATTGACCACAAAATAACATGCTATACCACCAATCATAGAGATAATGTATGCACTTAAGTAGTTTACAAATCCAGCTGCTGGTGTAATGGTTACGAGTCCTGACAGTACACCTGATAATAAACCAAGTAAGCTTAACTTTTTATTAGAAAAGTATTCAAGAATCAACCAACTAAATGCTCCTCCACTCGCAGCAATGATAGTATTTACAAACGATATCACTGCTATATCATTTAAAGTAAACGCACTTCCTGTATTAAAACCGTACCATCCTATCCAAACAAAAATACCACCTATAAGTGTAATAAGTAAATTATTCGGCTGTAGTTTCTCTACTTTTTTTCCGTGACCTATCATTATTGCTAATACTAATCCTGATACTCCCGATGTAATATGTACTACGGTACCTCCAGCATAATCTAAAGCATCAAGTTGTTGAATCCAACCACCGCCCCATACCCAATGAGCTACAGGACTGTAAATCATAATTACCCATATAAATATAAAAATAGTAAAAGGAATAAATCTCATTCGCTCAGCAATTGAACCTGATAAAATGGAAACCGCAATAGTACAAAACATCATCTGAAATAACATAAATAAGGCAAACGGAATATGTGGACTAAATTGAACATTCGTATTAAATCCTACATGTTGCAAACCAATAAAATCAAAATTACCTATCCAATCATTTCCATGACCAAAACTCAAAGAAAATCCAATGACCACCCATGTAAACGTAACAATAATTATAGCAGCCATACTTTGCATCACTGTATTTAAAACATTTTTAGATTGAACTAAGCCTCCATAAAATAAACTCAATCCTGGTGTCATTAACCAAACTAATAAAATACATAGAAATAAAAAAATTGTGTCATCCATCTTCATTTTTACCACTTCCTTAAAAACATCATATTAATAGTTTTTAAGAATAGCAAAAACACGTAAGATTAAATGACACAATTTGTCATATTACATTACATTTATAAAGAAAAACTTAAGCTTTTTGAACTGTGATTGTCCATGAAGCATCATCAAGTTGTTCATAGTTTGTTACAGGATACCCTTGTTCAGCTGCCCAGTTTGGAATGGCTTCAGTTGCTTGAGTGCAATCAAAGTCTATTTTTAATTCGTCACCATTTTTTAATGTTTCCATTAAATTAATATATTTATAAAAAAGAGGCTGGGACATAATTTCTAACAAA
>NZ_KV827267.1:0-1193 GCF_001836075.1 Staphylococcus sp. HMSC035D11 | reverse complement strand
ACAAGTAAACATCAAAATTCATCCATATGCAAATGTTAATAATTTAATAAAATTTCTCAAAGATGAGAACGGATTAGGATATTCAACATTGGAATGGATAAAAAAGCATCAAAATTTTAATTTGTCTAAATTTATTAACTTAATTAAGGATAGAGACAGCGAAGCTATATACGATGAGTATAAGGATAGTGGCTTGAAAAAAAATAAAGCAGATATCCTTTCAAATATGGACTATGAAAGAATTTTACATTTGGAATCAATCGAGCTAGAAAATATTATAGATATACAATTAAATGTTGGAAGTGATGAAAATATAGAATTCCGATCCCTGAATAAATTATCCAAAGGACAACAGTGTACTGCTATTTTAAATCTGTTAACTTTAAGTAATGATGACCCTCTTTTAGTGGATCAACCAGAAGATAATTTAGATAATTCTTTTATAACAAACAATTTAGTTGAAAATACCCGAAAATTAAAAATTAATAGACAATTTATCTTTGCTACACACAACGCTAATATACCTGTATTTGGTGACGCAGAATTAATTGTGACAATGGAAAATGAAAACGGACAAGGAATTATAAATAATGAAAGTTTAGGATCCATAGATAATAATTTAGTAAGAAATTCTGTCATTCAAATTTTAGAAGGTGGAGACATTGCTTTTAAGATGAGAAAAAATAAATATGGACTATAGTAGGTCTTTGCATTTCTCTACTAACCAGTGTTATAATTTAGTTAACAAGGAAACTAGCATAGATGCACCAATCCCCTCACTACGGCAATAGTGAGGGGATTTTTAGGTGTGGCTATAGTCGCCTATTTATTATTGCGATTACGTAGCCAATGCGTAAATAACGCAATAATACAACCACTGATGACTGTGGTCGTGATGTGAACAAGGATTTCTAGCATAGATTAGCACCTCCTCTCTGCGTCTGAATTGACGCCTGAGAGATAGGCGACCTACATATTATATCATCTCCGCATATACGATGATAGATAACTTCCGATAAGTCATTTTATGTAATGATAGTGAGATTCAGATCCATTTCTATGATATCTAGAGGCAAAAGAGATACTTTATAAGTATATTTCAAGTTTATTATAGTAATTAAACACATCACTATAAGTAAATAAATTTACTAGTTTACTAATGACTATTGCATTTTTAATAGAATTATTGATTT
>NZ_KV827266.1:0-19293 GCF_001836075.1 Staphylococcus sp. HMSC035D11 | reverse complement strand
TTTGTTAGGAATTATGTCCCAGCCTCTTTTTTTATGCATACATACAAAAAGCGTTCGAAACTTTAGTGTTTAGAACGCTTTAAGTTATCATATTAATCAAATTCGTTATTATGGATTGAATTCTCGCCACAAAAATTAAATCCACCTTTAATTCATTTTTTAGGATATCTAAAATGAATGTATTTTTTAAATAACATCGCTACTATGATTCTAATCAATACTTTAATCCTAATTTATTATTTCCATATTATAGGGGAATTAAACATCAAATTAATCATTTAATTTATTTTTTTACGTATTCCAATGCCAGTAAATCCATAAATAATTGCTAATATAGCACATAAATAACATGGTACTGCCCAAATAAAGAATTGATCAACTGAAACTCCTAATTGTTGCGCATAGTAAATACCTGAGGTTCCCCAAGGAATTAATGGTAGGACCATAGTACTGGAATCTTCTAATGTACGAGATAAATTACTTCTATCTAAATTCATATCTTCAAACATGTCTTTCATAAGTACCCCAACCATAATAATAACAATTGACGCCACACCAGCAGCAAATACCAACATTAGGGACGATAGCACAGTAATAAGAACGAGGGTACCAACAGATTTAACACCTTTTGCAACAGTTTGTAACATTACATCTAAACAACCAGATTTCTCTACAATACCTGCAAATGCATAACCACAAAAAATGGTCACAATGATTTGTGTCATACTCATCATTCCACCTTGTTCAATCAATGTTTTTGCATTTTCGGTAACATGAGAATGCCCAGTCATAGATGATGTAAAACCATCAAACGTTGCTTTAAAACCATCTACAAATTTAAATCCATTATTAAACCTACCTATCAAAATAGCACTCAACGCTGAAATAAGCATAGATGGAACAGTTGAAATTTTAAATATTAAACAAATGATAATCACAATTAAAGGAATCCATACAAAAAAATTAATATTATAAATACTAGATAGTTCATTTAAAAGTACTTTTATTTGCTTAGTATTTACATTACCTTGGGAATTTAATCCTGCAAAAAACCATACGATAAGTCCAATGATTGATGCTGGAATGGTTGTCCACATCATTGCTCTAATATGAGAAAAAATGTTTACTTTTGTTACGAGTGCAGCAAGATTGGTTGTATCTGATAAAGGTGACATTTTATCTCCAAATACTGCACCTGCAATAATTGCACCTGCTGCCATTCCTTGATTTATACCAAGTTGACTTCCAATAGATATTAAGGCAATCCCAGCTGTAGACGCAGACCCCCAAGCTGTTCCGGTTGCTAAACTACATATAGCCGAAATGATAAATGCTGAAATTAGAAAATAACTAGGATTCAAAAACTTAAGTCCATAGTAGATTAATGCAGGTACAGTACCTGCGTACATCCAGCTACCTACAATAATACCTACAGCCAAAATAATGAAAATAGCAGGCATAGCTGTTGTCAATCGATGTGTAATTCCTTCTTCCAAATCCTTCCATTTTAAACCAACACGCATCGCAATAAAAGCAGCGTAGGTTGAGGCGATAAGTAACAATACTTGAATAGGGATATTGAATTTAATAAATCCAATTGTAACAACTATTACCATGACAATAATTGTAGATATTGCTTCTAGAAATGTGGGTTTTCTTTTCATATATCTGCTCCTTTTTCTTTTTTCTTAAGACCTCTTTTCTATACCAAACATTATACTTATTTTAATCCTAATTTATCTAAACCAAGTTCTTCTACTGTTAGCCCTTCATTAAAGAAATCACGTTCGAGAATAGTCGAGGCAATCGTAATTATCGCATCAATATTCGGTGTGTCTACACCAATTTCACGTCCTAAACTTGACCATAATACAAGTCCATATGCGATATCTTCAGTAAGATAACGATTTTCTACAGAGTTCGGTCCTGGAATTTGTGAAAATACAGGACTTGTATTAAATAAACGATTTAGCGGTTCATCCTCGTCTTTACGTTCTAGATAACCTCGTTGAATACGCGCTTCTTTAGCAGTTAATAATTCAAAACCTAATTTACGCCCTAAAGTTAGACGTTCTAATTCTACAGCATGTAAAAGTCGCACTGTGTGTTTTGTGATACCTTCTTTATATAATGCAAATGTATCTGCATAATCTATACGACCTACATTTAATAGTGTAGGAGCTGGATGAACTTCAGGATTTCCATTTTCTAGATTCGTTTTCCACAAACTTTCTTCTTTTACTAATTGTGGATACAATTGGCTCACTTTATCAAAACATTCATTTAACTCTCTCTTATTGTACGTTGAGAAAAAGACTTTTCTTACATTAAGAGATAAATCCACTCGAGCCTCTTCAAAATCTACACGTGTTCCGTAAGTAAGGGTATTAGCTTCTGCATATTTAGGTTGAATATTAATATGACGTTCTTCTAATACATTCATAAATCGAATTGATCCCATAGCTGCTGCGATATTAAAGAAAATAATTTGTTCCGCCGTTATATAATGAGACATCACTTTTGCATAATATTCAATGTAAGATGAAGGAATCACTACTTGTATCACTTCTGCATCTTTTAATACATATTCAATATCATCACTAATATTTGTAAAAGGTACAAACGTTTCATGACCTTCATTATTAAAATCAAATCCACCTTTTTCTAACGCTCTATCAAATTTGTGAATTGATGAATTTCGACAATATAATTTGACTTCATGTCCTTGATTGACCATATCTACTGCAGCTGTAACCGCACCATTTCCTGATCCTACTATTGCAATTTTCATAGTTATCATTCCTCATTTCTCTATTTAGAATTTTTAATAGTCATCTAAAAAAATTATTATCAATAAATAAAGATGCAGATATAAATACTGCATCTTCAAAATAGTATTATTTTATTCTATAGCCTAATTTAAATTTTTACAAACACTATTAGTAGTATGATATCACATAAATCTCCATAAATGTAACCGCTTATCCTTTAAGTATATACCTATATATATAATAAGTTTATTACAAGGTGATGTAATATAAATTCTATTAATATTTTCAAAAAAATTAGAAAATGTATAGCAAATATGCAGTTTGCAAGAAATATTTCATTAAGAAATATTAAACATATTTTTATTACATAGTTGTACAAGAATTTTGAATTTCATTTACGGTAAAGTAACAATGCCCTACTACATGTTTTTATCTGATAAAGTATGACTTGTCGTTAACAGCGACAAGTTAATGTTAAAACATATTCAACATATCGCTAAAATTATCCTATTGTTGAATAGTATTTGGGAGGACTTTATTTATGAAAAAATTAATTACATTATCAACACTGACAGCAGGAATTGGAGTCTCTGCTTTTGGATTAAATATACATCATGCAGATGCAGCAGAATTAACTCAAAATCAAGCTACTCAACAAGTGAACCAACAAAAACAACATAATAATGGTGAACAACAACAAAATTTAAATCACCAACAAAATCAGAATCAACTTCAAAAGCAAGACTATAATCATCAACCGACAAGTCAATCTAATATAGCACATCAAGCACGTCAAATTAATCATTCAACTCTAAATAATCAAAGATATCATTTTGGTCAATCAAACTACAACGCCCAAAACCAACCTACTCAACATTTGAATCAACAAAAGCAAAATCATAACGTAATTCACTATAATCAAGCAAAATCTAAAAAAATCGTCACTAACAAGCAAACACCTTCTCATTTCACTAATACTGTTTACTCAAACAATCATACAAATTCTAATCTATATTTAGCCAGTCATACTACAGAAGATGTAACTAGCGCCACATCTACAATGAATAAATTAAATAGTGTATCTCATACTACGTCATCTAGTAGTTCATCTACTGCAAATTCCTCAAGTGTAACGAGTACATCAACTAAGACAACATCTTCAACTAAGAACAACTTGTATACCGCTGGTCAATGTACATGGTATGTATATGACAAAGTGAATGATGCTATTGGTTCAACATGGGGTAACGCAAATAACTGGGCAAATGCTGCAAAAGCAGCTGGATACACAGTTAATCATCATGCTGAAGCAGGTTCAATTTTACAAACCACAGCAGGAAGTTTAGGACATGTGGCTTATGTAGAAAGTGTAAATAGTGATGGATCAATTACAATTTCAGAAATGAATTACACAGGTGGCGCATACGTGACTGATACACGTACAATTTCAGCAAGCGAAGTAAGTGCTTATAATTATATTCATTTATCGTAAATATCTAAGATTGATATAACTTGAATATAAATATATTACCGTTTAAGATAACCTTTAAGATTATATTTTCATTAATTTAAAAGTGAGAAAATGAATTCATAATGAATTCTTTCTCACTTTTTTATTTTCTAAAATTGCATAACTCATAATTGTTTGAGAAAATATTTTTACTTATCAAAAATATTATAAGGAGTAATGGATATAATGCAATGGTTAAAGGTCATTTTATCTGGATTGATAGAAGTTGTTTGGGTTACGTGTTTAAATTACGCTCATAATACGTTTACTTGGCTCATCACTTTATTATTTATTGCTTTAAGTTTTTATTTAATGCTTTCTGCGACAAAACAACTTCCAGTAGGTACTGTTTATGCTGTCTTTGTTGGTATAGGCGCTGCAGGAACAGTTATCGTTGATATGTTATTTATTAATCACGTCATTTCACTTATGAAATTATTATTTATTATTTTATTAATTATAGGTATTATCGGATTAAAGCTTTCTACTGATGACCAATCTGAAGGAGGTCTATAAAATGGCGTGGTTATACCTTTTAGTTGCAGGATGCTTTGAGATTTTAGGTGTTGTTTTCTTAAATGAACTGAATCGTACACATAAAAAAATATATATTCTACTAGGTGCGCTTACTTTTATATTTAGTTTTAGTACTTTAAAACTATCTATGCAGACGATTTCGATGGGAACTGCCTATGCAATATGGACAGGGATCGGGACTGCTGGAGGTACCATTGTAGGTATGATTTTCTATAATGAATCAAAAAAATTTATTCGTATATTTTGTATTGGTTTAATCTTAATATCCGTAATTGCTTTAAAAATAATACAGTAACTTTATTCATATAAATTCTTTGTGTCCCTATCTTTCTTCCATTATACTTAATTTGAAAGAATACAAAGGAGTGAGATGGATGGAAAAAGTATATATAGCTGGTAAAATTCCAGAAGCTGGTTTAAATCTACTCAAAGAACATTTTGAAGTAGACATGTATGAAGGTGAAGGTATCATCGATAAAGAAACATTAAAAAAAGGTGTCAAAGATGCTTCTGCTTTAATTAGTATTTTATCCACTAATGTAGATAAAGAAGTAATTGACAGTGGTGAAAATCTTAAAATTATTGCCAATTATGGCGCTGGATTTAATAATGTAGATGTAGATTATGCACGTGAAAAAAACATTGATGTTACAAATACACCAAAAGCATCTACAGCTGCAACTGCTGAATTAACATTCGGCTTAGTATTAGCAATTGCTCGTCGTATTGTTGAAGGTGACAAACTTTCTCGTACAAAAGGATTTGATGGTTGGGCGCCATTATTCTTTAGAGGCCGTGAAGTCTCAGGCAAAACACTTGGTATTATCGGATTTGGAGAAATTGGTAGTGCAGTAGCTAAACGTGCAAAAGGATTTGATATGGATATCCTTTATACAGGTCCTCACCAAAAAAAGGAAAAAGAACGTGAAATTGGTGCTAAATACGTTGATTTAGATACATTATTAGAACACTCTGATTTTATTACAATCAATGCTGCTTACAATCCAGATATACACCACATGATTGATTCAGAACAATTTAAAAAAATGAAATCTACTGCTTATTTAGTCAATGCAGGGCGTGGACCAATCGTTAATGAACAAGCACTTGTTGATGCATTGAAGCATAAAGATATTGAAGGTGCAGCTCTCGATGTGTATGAATTTGAGCCAGATATTACTGAAGGCTTGAAATCTTTAGATAACGTAGTCATTACGCCACACATTGGTAATGCTACGTTCGAAGCTCGTGAAATGATGTCTAAAATTGTAGCTAATGATACAATTAAAAAATTGAATGGTGAAGAACCGCAATTTGTTGTTAATAAAAAATAAGGTTAAATAAAATAAGGAGTTATCATAGAATCCATAGTGAATTCTATGATAACTCCTTATTTGTCTTTTGTTTTATATAAAAATTTAGTTTGACCACTAAAAAATCGTTTTGGCATACGTTTCATGATAGCATTGCGCAATGCAACAACTAGTTTATTATCTTTTTGAGCGATATTTCCGACTTTTCGAGAACGTTTTATTACTTTTTTAGTATGTTTTACACGTAATTTATTATATCGCTGTAATGCTTTTTCTAAGTCATAAGAAGCGATACAATTAGCTAAAACGATAGCATCTTCCATTGCTTGTCCTGCGCCCTGACCCATGTTTGGCGTCATTGCATGGGCAGCATCTCCTAATAAGACTGTACGACGATGTACAAATGAAGTTAAAGGTTTTAAATCATATAAATCGTTTTTAATAATACCTGTTTCACTTTGTTTATCTAACAATGCCCTCACTTGATTAGGATAATGATTAAAATAAGCCTGCAAATGTGGTTTTTCAAATGATACATATTTAGGATCTTTTTCATTTGCATTAATTGTAATAAACCAATAGGCTTGATTATTAATTAGAGGCACAATGCCCACGCGTCCACGTCTTCCCCAATATTCATCTGCTGTATATTGATTCATTATGTCCGCTTCATCTATCATTCCTCTAAAGCATGTATAACCTTGATAAATCACTTTAGAGTCTGGGAATAATGCTTTTCTAACGATTGAATGAATACCATCCGCTCCAATACATAAATCAAACGTCTGACTTGCATGTTTTGAGAAATGAAGCATTGGCAGTTCAGATTGAACATCCACTTTAGTCACTTCATAATCAGTAAATACAGTATTAGGTTTTACATATGAAGATATTAACTCTATTAATGACTGACGAGATAATGTCACATTTAATGTTCCCTCTTTCAACTTAGCAGATGTAAGCAAATCACCTTTATCGCTATAGATATTTAATGATTTTAAATTTTGTCCGGCATTTTTGATACCTTTAGCTAAATCATGATTACCGAGTTTTTTTAAAACGTTATCACCGATACCAATACCTGCACCTACTTCTTTAATATCAGTCTTTCTCTCAAAGACTTTGACATCATGCCCTTGTTCTTGTAAAAGTGCTGCAACCGTTAAACCTCCGATACCAGCACCTATCACTGCAACTTTCATTCTATTACACCTCAATATCTCTATTTATTAGATATATAGTAATTCCTACGTATCTTATCTTTTTTTATACCCAAACGTTCATAATCTTTTTTCATATTATCTGCAATTTTATCTGCCCACTCAATATCACTCGCATATTGATGAGACCCTGGATTTTTAGGATTCCATCTCATTTGATAAAGCGTAATTTGTTCGTTTTCAAAATATTGATGACGAATAAAAGCTGCACCGCCCATAATTGCTTTACTTGGTGTTGTCCAATTATGTTCTTTAGCATAACTATGACCAGTAGCAATGGCATCTTGATCAAATGCACCAATTCCAAAAAAATTATAGTATTTATGATTATTCTCTTTAATACCATTAGCCAGTTCGGATTGACCATTTGCTGTTTCTATGATTGCATGATTCATTAAATATATAATATTCACTTGATACTTATCTTGGGCTTTTAAAAATGTTTGAGCCTGATCTGTTAAAATACCTTTATTTTTAAGTATATGTTTTACCTCATCTTCATTCATTGGAACCGTTTTAGATAGATCCATATATTTTAAATCATTGTCTTTTTTAGAAATACTCATTGCTCTTTTCACTTCATTATTATTCGCTAGAACAAACTGATTATTTTTATCAATGGTATTTAATTGGTTCGATTGGGTTTGCTTTTGAAGGGCCTCTTGAAAACTGTATCTTCGATCATTACGTAGTATATCCTTATGATTGATACAAAGTAATACAATCAATATGATGAGAACAATAATAAAAAGTATAATAGATAAACGTAACTGATTACTATTTCTATATTTCATAAATTGAAATTCCTCTAATTGTCTTATTTAGATAACATACTGTATGCAACTATAATAGCAATAATGACGATGGCAAACGAAATATTAATAATAATTTTCATGCCCGTACGATCTCGAAATAAAACATTAAAAATAACAAGACTAATTGCCAATGAAACGGCAAACATTGCTATCGCTAACATTAATTTCATCATAATTAAAAATATAATTCCTAATACAACAAAAATATTAGAAATAATAGTCATTATTTTAATAATATTTGGATGAATAAGTCCTCTCTCCTTACACTTTAATTTATACACTCTACTTTATCATAATAGATGTATACTATATTTTACAAATTCATTTCTAAAAAAACTCCTCAACATAAGTCATTTCGTTCTTATATTAAGGAGTCGTATATATTCAATTTATTCTTTAGACATACCTTTAAGTAAATTTATCATGTACGTTAAGCTACGATTCATATCATCATCTTTTAATACACTCATTAAGCTTCGTATTGTCGTTTTGGCATTTGGACTTGCTTGATTAGCTACGTGTAAGCCACTATTAAGTTTATTTAAAAATTGACTTAGTTCTTTAACTTCTAAATTCCCAAGCATAAATACCATTGGAGCTAAATTTGTAATGAGTCCAGTATACATATCTTTATTTAATTCCGTAGCGAATTTATTTATAATAACTTGACGACCTTTAATACCACCGTTAATAGCATCTAAGAGTTTTGCATCATCTAAATTTTTAATAATACGAATAGCTTTTAAAATACTATCCTTATTTTCAACAATTGCATCTGTAACTTCATTCAAACTTTCCAACTTAAGTTGTTCTTTTGATTTTTCAAGACGATTAATTTTAGTTATTCTTTCAGCCATATTAATCCACCACATTTCCTGGGAAAATATAATCCTTACGTTTCCATTTTTTCTGAACTTGGACACTATATTGCGGATGACGATGTTTATCTACACGGAAATTCGTTGGATTTAAGGGAGATTTACCTTTTCTAGTTATAACCTCTAAACGACAATGTGTACGTTTATAAGATGGTGTGTGTGTAGCATAATCCACGTCACTATTAGTTAATTTATTTATAGCACCTATATCGCCATTACTCATAGCATCATTATTTAAAGGAATATATATTTCTTTTCCTTTAACTCTATCAGTAATTGTAGCAACTAAAGTAGCTTCTCCTGTATCAGAAATAAGTTTTACTTCTGCACCCTCATGGATATCGCGATCTTTGGCTAATTCAGGTGAAATTTCTACAAATGCGTGAGGCATTTTATATTTAATCATTTCTGTTTGATATGTCATATTTCCTTCATGGAAATGTTCTAGTACGCGACCATTATTTACATGTAAATCATATACTTCATCTTCTTTAAAGAAATTATCAAATATTAATTCAAATAATTTTGCACGTTTATTATCGAAATTAAAGCCATCAAGATATAATGTAGGTTGATCTGTACCATCTGGTGCTACAGGCCATTGTAAACTGTTAAAACCTTCTAATCTTTCATAGCTAACACCTGAATAAGACGGTGTTAAGCGTGCAATTTCGTCCATGATTTCTGAAGGATGACTATAATTCCAATCAAAGCCCATTCTTTTAGCAATCAATTGGAAAATTACCCAGTCAGGTTTTGAGTCACCTAAAGGTGATAGTGCTTGATTAATACGTTGGATTCTACGCTCTGTATTTGTATATGTGCCATCTTTTTCTAATGAAGGACTAGCTGGTAACACAACATCTGCATACGTTGCTGTAAATGTTAAAAATTCATCTTGAACTACCAAAAATTCAACTTTTTCTAATGCAGATTGTACATAGTTAATATTTGAATCTACAATTCCAGTATCTTCACCATACAAATATAGTGAATGAATTTGTCCTTCATGAATACCATCCATCATTTGATGATTATCTCGACCAGGCGTTGGATTCAATGTAACACCATACTCTTTCTCAAATTTCGATCTAATTTCATCATTGTGTATCATTTGATAACCTGGAAATTGGTCCGGCATACTTCCCATATCACTTGCACCTTGAACATTATTGTGGCCACGTAATGGATAAGCCCCTGTGCCAGGTCTTCTATAGTTACCTGTTACAAGAAGAAGATTTGAAATTGCTGTACTTGTATCACTACCAATATCTTGTTGTGTGACACCCATTGCCCAACAAATAGCTACAGATTCTGCTTTTGCGCATTCTTCCGCAAAACTAATTAATCGCGTTTTTGAAATTCCTGTAACCTCTTCAGTATATTCTAATGAAAATGGAGTTAATGATTCATAATACTCATCAAAATTGTCAACCCACTCTTTAATAAATTCAATATCATGTAAATGATGATCGATAATATATTTTGTCACAGCGCTCAACCATACTAAGTCTGTACCAGGTTTAGGTTGATAAAATTCATCTGCACGTTCAGCCATTTCATGTTTACGAATATCAAAGACATGCATTCTTTGTCCAAACAATTTCTGTGCACGTTTAATTCTTGAAGCAATAACTGGATGTGCTTCTGCTGTATTTGTACCAATAAGTACCGTCATAGTTGCTTTTTCCAAGTCATCAATAGAACCTGAGTCCCCGCCATGTCCTACCGTTCTAAATAATCCTTTTGTAGCAGGTGCTTGACAATATCTCGAACAATTATCAATATTATTTGAACCAAATACTTGGCGAGAAAGTTTTTGCATTAAGTATGACTCTTCGTTTGTACCTTTTGAAGAGGCGATAAATGCTAGGTGATCGCCACCATATTCATTTTTAATGCGCTTAAAGTTCTTTTCTATAACATCGAGGGCTTCTTCCCATTCAACCTCATGAAATTCACCATTTTTACGTACTAAAGGTTTAGTTAAACGTTGATCCGAATTAATGTGTCCCCACGAGAATTTGCCTTTTACACAAGTAGAGATTTTATTTGCTGGAGAGTCGTGTGATGGTTGAACTTTTAAGATTTCTCTATCTTTTGTCCATACATCAAATGAACATCCTACACCACAATATGTACATACTGTTTTAGTTTTGTTAATTCTTTCTTTACGCATCTCTGCTTCAGAATCCGACACAGCAAATAACAATCCATCACCTGGTTCAGCTTTTTTAGTTAAATCAATCATAGATGCTAATGAACCCGGTTCTGTATCAGTTAAATATCCCGCATTGCCCTCCATATTGACTTCCATCATTGCATTACATGGACACACTGTCGCACATTGACCACATGATACACAAGACGATTCATTTATTGGAACATCATTATCCCAAATCACACGTGGGTGCTCACGATCCCAATCTATAGAAAGTGTTTCGTTAACTTCCACATCTTGACATGCTTCTACACATCTACCACATAGGATACATTGGTCTGGGTCATAACGATAGAAAGGACCATAATCTTTCTCATAAGGCTTTGTTTTATATTCATATGATTGTTCTTGTAATCCCCATGCATCCATTGCATTGTGAATCTCACAATCACCGTTATTATAATCACATACTGTACAATACAGCATATGTTTTTCTAAAATTCTATCTAATGCTTCTTTTTGGCTAGCTTTCACTCGTTTATTTTGAGTATTGACTGACATCGGACGGTCAACTACTGTACTACACGCTCGTTCAACTTTACCATCAATTTCAACCATGCAAGTATCACAGGTTTGAATTGGACCCATGGATTCGTTATAGCAAATTGAAGGAACGAAAGTATCACGAGATTTAATAAATTCAAGTAAATTTGTTCCAGGTTCTACAAGGTAATCCACATCATCTAGGGTTAAAACTAAATGTTCTTGCATTGCTTTCCCCACCTTATATTTATATTCCATAAACAACCAATTTCATTAAGATTCTGTATTATTTCCCCATATTCAATACAGAATTAATATTATTGTATAACTAAAATCATATAATGTTAAGGCTTTCAATCATATCTATTGACCTTTCTTTATTCTTTTAAATAAAGAATATACTTTTAAATTTTTATATCTTTAAATAAAAAATCTGAGACCTATAAATTAGTCTCAGATTTTTTAATTGCTATATATTTTTTTTATTTTTTCAAATTATTATTTAATACCTCTGTCATTTGCACTTTTGAACTTTCATTAGGAATAAAATACCATAATCCATCATTTTGAATACTACCTGTCCCTTCTAGCTGATGACGATTAACTGTATCATTAGCCTCTTTATAATGACTTCTAATTTCATTTAAATCCCCTAATGTTAAATCAGTTGTGACGTTCTTTTGAATTTGAGTAATTAATGATGGCAAATGTGTAATCGCTGAAGAACTAACCATTTTATTTGCCATAGCTTGTAAAACTAGTTGTTGACGTTCTTGACGTCCAAAATCACCACCTGCACCTGTTTCTTTACGACTTCTAATAAATGCCATGGCTGTATCTCCATCAACATGAGTAGATTGCCCTTTAGTAAATGTTGTACCTTGAACTGTAAATGTATCATTACTTACTATGTTAACACCGCCTACCGAATCAATCATGTCGTGTAATCCATCCATATCAATAGTAGCGTAGTGGTCTATTGGCACATTCATTAGTTTTTCTAATGATTTAACAGCCATGGTAGGCCCCCCATAAGCATAAGCATGATTTATTTTTTCAGTTGTACCTCTTCCTACGATTTCTGCTTGAGTATCACGTGGAATACTTACAAGCTCAGTCGTTTTTTTCTTTGGATTCACTGATAAAATCATTATTGTATCACTACGTTCACCATCATTTGTGCTTTTACGTTGTGCATTAGAGTCAACACCAAATAAGGCAATTGTAAATGGATCTCCATTTTTTAAATTAACATTATGAGAACGCAATTCAGATTGTTGACGATGAAGCGGGTTATGAATTTTATTACCTGTTATCAATATCGTTGTCGCGATAACGGCTACAGTAACGACAGCTAACACAACAAGTATACTAATAATCCATTTCATTATTTTACTAGAGGAACGTTTTTTTCTATCAGGACGTTGCATCTTCCTCCTCCTATTCTACTTATATTAAAATATATCTCCATTATTATATATTAAATGATTTAATTTACTATACAACTTTAGTAGGAAATATATTAAATAACTAAGAAGAGAAGGATTAGTGTTTATCATTAATAATAGCTAATATCTCCTCGTAGCACCCTTTATTACTAATAATAAAGGGGCCACCTTTAGCGAAATCAAGATGTTGTCCATCCATCTGTGTCATCACTAATCCTAATTCTCTGGCGAATAAAAACTGTGCTGCGATATCCCAAGGTTTAGGATTAGTATTAAAATGTGCTCCAAATTGTCCTTTTATCACTCGCACTGAATCTAATCCGCAAGCTCCTATATATCTCACACTAAAAGACGATTGATACAAAGCTTTACTTAATTTTTCATTCACGTATTCTGAACCAAATGAAACAATAGTATCTTTAAGCGATAATACTTCTGGAGACTCAAGTTTGACATTATTCATGAAGGCACCCTTACCTTCAATTGCTTTATATATTATTTTATGAGCGTAGTCATAAATATAAGATAATTTAGGTTGTCCATTTTCAAAGTAAGCTAAAATAATACAATAATCTTCTTGTTGTTTCACTAAATTGGCTGTTCCATCAATAGGGTCCATAATCCAAAGGTGTCCCTGATAAGGTTCAATACCCTCATTATTTTTTTCTTCAGCTAATAACTGATGTGTAGGAAAATACTTTTCCAGATAGGCCTCGAAATCATTTTGTATTTGTTTATCTACATTTGTAACTAAATCGAATCGATTTTCTTTTGTTTCTGTAACCATGTTTTTAATTAAATTAGGAATAATACCATCTAAATGTTGGAACCAATCCGTAATATGTTTATCTATAAATTGAAGTTGTTGTTTTTGCATGATGTCACCTCAACGTTTTTATTCATCTTATCATATAACATATTATTTTTTTTAAATAAAAAATCGGCTAGTCATTTGCTAGCCGACAAAATAGAAAGGAAAGTAAGTAATAAATATTGAAGATGTTTCGATGTAACCCGAACGATTCACCTTGAGCTATCTGTTATACAGCCCCTACCCCTTTGTTTGAAATCGTTCTACCCTGTTACAAATACTATATTAGCATAATTATCTAATGATTGTAAGCGTTTTCTAAATAAAAATAGTTTATTATTACACTTCCAATCAACTTATTACTAAAAATGTCTTGAATCTCAGTTTTATGTTATAATTAATGTAATATGTAATGTTCATAGGTGGTGAGTATATTGAATAAAATGGAAAGACAAAATCAAATTATTTCATTAATTCAACAAGGACATAAAATCAATGCGTCTGATTTAGCAAAACAATTTAATGTCTCTACCCGTACAATTACTAGAGATATTGATGATTTAGAATCTAAAGGAGTTCATATATACGCTCATAAAGGAAGACGCGGTGGATATGAAATTCAAAATACTGATCATTATTTTCATCTTAAATTAAATGAATCCGAACTTATTGCACTATTTTTAACTTTGCAAGAAAGTCAATCTCACTCTACATTACCTTACACTCAAGACATTCATTCAATTATGAACCAATGTTTAAAAACACCTAATACACAAATGCTAAAAATACTGAAACATATCTCCAATAATATTAAATTAGAAGATACACATTCTCTAACATTACCACATTTGTTTTCAGATATTTTAATTTATAGTAACGAAAGACATGTTATGCTTGTTGACTTTTCAGAAAATAATGAAATTACTGCAGAAAATGTGATATTCATCGGCTTACTGTGCCGTAACGGTCAATGGTTTGCTATTGTTTATGAAATTGGATTCGGTAGAACTCGTGAATTATCAATATTGAATATTGTTGATATTTCTTATTCATTTGAAAAAAAAATTCAAACATACGATATTACTATTCATAACTATAAGGAATTTCTACAACCTAAAAACAATGAATAAAGTGAGTATTGAAGAAATTTTCGTGTATTCTCACTTTCATTCTCAAATACTAAATGCTTACATACCAAATATCCTTAACACCCTCTTTTAAAGGATGAGTATACCATGCATTATAAAACCTTAATATACGATCAACACATTTTAATTCAATTATTAATTTTACTAGAAAAAGCTAAATATTATTATTTTATGGACATAGCACATTTATCTTTGGGAATTAAAGATTACAATAATTTTATTAATCATTGTCGTGCGCATTTTAAACATAATCAAATAAATAGTATTTCATCTCATTGTTCTGATTCACAAACGTATTGCTTCGAACAATACAATGAATTGATGACTCATTTAAAACAAATCCCTCTTCAAAATTTTAAAAATGGAAATTTAATCGTCGATTTGCAAGAACGTCAAAATCATATTTATAAAGTTTATAATCAAATTAATAATTATCAATAACCTTATTTTTTCGATAAGTTTAGTAGGTAAATTGTCATTGTAATTTATAGTATGTATAATAATGCTTGATTAATATTAAGTAAAAACTGCATACTGTTTTTTAATTCACGAAATAATGTCATATTGGTGGGAGAATATCACATTATTTCGGTAATCCTGTTACGTAAACCTTTACTTAACTTAATCACTTTACAGTTATTTATCGATATTTGTGGGAATTTAGATGTAATATATGATGTATTCACATGCCTAGATAGAGATGTTTTCATTTTCATCTATCTATTTATGATGAAAGAAAAACTTTTAATAAATTAGGTGATTGGATGACAAATATTTTAAGTAGGATAGATGAAGTCTACGCTTCGTCTTCTAAAAGTGAACAGAAACTTTCACGTTTCATATTAAATTCTCCACATAAATTAGTTTCAATGTCTAATGAAGCGATTGCAGATGAGCTTAATATTAGTGTGTCTACTATGAATCGTTATAGTCAAAAATTAATTAATCAAAATTTTAAAGCTATACGCGATGAAATTAAGCAATGGTTTCCTAAACAAGTCACACCGTATAATATCAAGTTAGTAGAAAATGAATCAGTAGAAAGCTTAAAACAAAAATTATATTTTCAAACTAAAGCGTCGTTAAAACAAAGTAATCATTTTATAGATCACCAAACTATTGACGCTATTTGCGAAACATTTAAACAGGCACATACCATTTTTCTATATGGTTATGGGAGTTCATACGTGTGTGCGCTTGAATTTTATCAGAAATTATCCCGTATTGGTCTCAATATTCAATTAGTTCAAGATACACATTTACTAACTACAATGTTGTCTACACATAATAAAAATGATTGTGTCGTTTTTATTACCCATAGTGGTGAACAGAGCGAACTACAAGCAATGGTAAAAGTCGTTAAAGATTTTAACCTTTCAATGATTACAATTACAAGTTCTAACAATAATTCAATTGCAAAAGATTCTGATTTAGTTTTAACGTATAATGAAGATTATAAAAACGAACTGTGTATGAGTGCGACAACTGCATTATTTGCACAATTATATACGATTGATATTATATTTTACCGCTTTATAGCACGTAATTATCACGCTTCTTTAGACTATATGACACAGTCAAAGATTTCATTAGATAATTACCACAAGTATTTATCAAAAATTGAATTTAAACATTAATAAAAAAGGAGTGGGATAAAACTCATTGTTCCACTTCATTCCCAACTTATGTTGGGCGTCGACGTTCTTTTTGAATGACTTTATGTTGGGGTCTCGGTCTACAATTAAAAAAACTTGATATTAGTCTATGTTTAATTTAGGGATTTACTATCCAAACGTTAAAAAATCTGAGACGTTTATGCACGTCTCAGATTTTTTATTATATATTTTTATCGTTATTTTACTCTTTTTATAGCATCATTTTTGTGATGCCCGCGAATAAAGTAATACACTGTAACCCCTGCTAAGACAATAATACCTATAACCACTGAAATAACTGTGTCTTTATTAAATAACATACCAATTAAAACAATGAGTAAAAAGATAATTGTCATAACACTAGAAATTGTGCCTCCTGGCATTTTAAATGGATGATTTTCAACCTGTTCTGGATGTAATTTTCTGAAACGAATATGACTGATTAAAATCATAAACCATGGAATCATACCTGGTAAAATAGATGCACTATAAACATACACGAAAATACTATCAGCGCCTTTTATAAATAAAGGTAAAATAACATTTAATAATGCTCCAATTAAAATACCAATTGCAATAGTTAATACAGGATAAAATGGCACACCATTTTTCATTACACGTGTAAAGATTTTAGGCATTTGCCCTTTTTGAGCAAGTGTATATATCATACGACTTGCACTAAAAATACCAGAGTTACATCCTGATAATGCAGCAGTTAATACAACAAAGTTGATTAAACCTGCGGCAAATGTAATACCAATTTTAGAGAATGTAGCTACAAAAGGACTACCAATACTTTCTAATTGATTCCAAGGGTATATTGAAACAATAACAAAAATAGCACCTATGTAAAAAATTAATATACGCCATATAACACCATTTACAGCACTTTTAATATTCTTTTGAGGATTCTTTGTTTCACCTGCAGTAATACCAATTAGCTCAACCCCTTGATAAGAACCAATAACGATTGAAAGTGCAAAGAAGAAACCAACTAATCCATTTGGCATAAATCCACCATGTTTCCATAAGTTAGAAATACCGATAGGGTGTCCTCCATTACCAATTCCAAAGAAAATCAATCCTAATCCAGCAATAATCATTAATACAATTGTTACCACTTTTATCATTGCAAACCAAAACTCAAATTCTCCAAACGCTTTAACTGAAGCTAAGTTTGCTATTAATAATAATACTACTGCAATCACGCCTGGTATCCATTGTGGTAAATGAGGGAACCAATAATTCATATACTCACCTACGGCAATGACTTCACTCATCCCAACGACAATCCATTGGAATATATTACTCCACGCTGTCATATAGCCAGCAGCCGGATGTATGTATTCACTAGCAAATGTTGCAAATGAACCTGTTGTTGGATTTAAATAAATCATTTCTCCCATTGCTCTCATTATTAAAAATAAGAATATCCCTGCGATTAAATACGCAAAAATAACTGATGGGCCAGTCCATTTAATTGTACTTGTTGCCCCCATAAATAAACCTACACCGATTGTCCCACCCAGCGCAATCATTCTAATTTGACGTGCACTCAGTCCCCTATGTAATTCATTATTATCCATAAAAATACCCCATCTCTATTTGGACTAAGGTGCGATACTTTTAACCTTTAGAAAATATTTATTACGTTTTCTTAGTCGACATATCCTTTACCTTATTGAAGTTATTATACTATAATTTTCAGAAAATAAAATATATTTTTTAAATTCTGTCGAAAGCGGTTTCGTCAATTTACTTAAAATTTTTTACTTTTTGCAAAAATGAATAATCTAATATTTGTGTTATTGGGTTATTTTTAGTTGAGAATCATATTACTAAATTAATATATTTAATTGATACTTTAGCAGTATGCTATACTGCTTATATAGACTTAAAGGAGTTTAACCTTATGCAGCATTTATTAAAAAAGGATATGAAGGTATCTATTATTTTTGCTATTGTGTTCTTTTTACTGAACTTTTTTAGTGAACAACAACACATGGTAAGTTTGCTTATACTACGAACGCTTTTAGCAACTTTAGTATTTTTCTTACTATACTTAATTGTATTTTCAATCTTTAATTCTGATCAACGTAAAATAAAATTTAGTATTACTTTATCTATCGCTGTTATAATCTTTTTAATTATAGGAACATTATTATCTTCTCCAAAGTTCGGTGTTTTAACAGGAATCTGTGTAGGTATTATTGCGGGATTTATATGGGAATGGATTGAAAAAAGAAAAGGAGAATAAATATATGTCAGTCACTATTGGTATAATATTAATTATTGTTTTATTATTTTTAAGTCTCATACCAAATTATAATGCAATGAAACAAGCTAAATCTCAAGGATCTAAAAGCACTAGATTTACCGTAATGGTAGGTATTGATGCGATTTTAATTGTTTTATTAGTCTTTACAATTATTCTAAAAATAATTATTTAATAAAAAGAGGCTGGGACATAATTCCTAACAAAA
>NZ_KV827265.1:19799-20494 GCF_001836075.1 Staphylococcus sp. HMSC035D11 | reverse complement strand
GAAGAAAAAGAAGCAGCGAAATCAAAAGTTGACGAAGAAGTCATAAAAGCAAAACATGGAATTGATCAAGCAAAAACAAATAATGACGTAGATCAAGTTGAACAAAATAGCACTACAATGATAAATAATATTCAGCCGACAGTAGTTAAAAAATCAGAAGCAAGACAAGCAATTGATGATTTAGCTAAACTTAAAAAAGCAACTATTGATTTAACGCAAGAAGCAACTGAAGAAGAAAAAGAAGCAGCGAAAAGTAAAGTGGATCAAGCGTTAACAGAAGCTAAAACTCATATCAACGAAGCAGAAAATGATGATGGAGTTGATAACGCGAAAACAAAAGGGATAAATGTTATTAATACAATCCAACTTGAAATTATAAAAAAAGTAGAGGCAAAACATGAAATTGACCAATCTGCAATTGCTAAGAAAAAAATTATAGATCAAACACCAGATGCAACTGAAGAAGAAAAAGAAGTAGCAAAACAAAAAGTAGATGAAGAAGCTACAAAAGCAAAAGATAATATTGATCAAGCTACAACAAATGATGCAGTGGATCAAGCAAAAACAACAGGAAATACAGAGATCAATAATATACAACCAGAAGTGGTTAAAAAATCTTTAGCAAGACAAGCAATTGATGAAGTAGCAAAAGTAAAAAAAGAAAAAATTAATCAAATGCTAGATGCAACTGAAGA
>NZ_KV827265.1:0-19699 GCF_001836075.1 Staphylococcus sp. HMSC035D11 | reverse complement strand
GAAGAAAAAGAAGCAGCAAAACAAAAAGTTGATGAAGAAGTTATAAAAGCGAAAAATAATATAGATCAAGCTACAACAAATGATGGTGTGAATAATGCTAAAACAACTGGTAAAAATACTATTGAAAATATACAACCAGAAGTAGTTAAAAAATCAGAAGCAAGAAAAGCGATAGATGAAGCAGCAACTCTTAGAAAAAATCTAATTGATCAAGATAATTCGACAACAAAAGAAGAAAAAGACATAGCTAAACAAAAAATTGATGATGAGGTTAATAAAGCTAAAAGAAATGTTGATCAATCAATAAATAATTCCAATGTAGATAATGCACAAATTAATGGTATAAGTGCAATAAATAATATAAATGCGGTAGCTTTGAAAAAAACACAAGCAAAAAAATCTATAGATGATGAAGTAACAGCAAAAAAAGCAGAAATTGATAGTAATCATGAAGCAACGAATGAAGAAAAAGAAATGACAAAACGTAAAGTAGATGAAGCAGCAACAAAAGCGAAACATAATGTTGATCAATCTACAACGAATGATACAGTAGATCAATCAACTCAAATTGGAATTTCAATTATATCTAATATTCAACCAGAGACAATACAAAAATCTTTAGCTAGACAAGCGATAGATGATGAAGCAACAATTAAAAAAGCAGAAATTGAGAATAATCACAATGCAACAAAAGAAGAAAAGGATGTGGCTAGACAAAAAGTAGATGAAGAAGTTATAAAAGCAAAGAATAATATTGCTCAATCTACGACTAATTCTGATGTTGAAATAGCCAAAGAAAGTGGTAAACATGCTATTGATGAAATCCAACCAGAAATAGTTAAAAAATCTGTAGCTAAACAAACTATCGACGAATTAGCTAAACAAAAGAAAGCAGAAATTGATCAAACACCAAACGCAACAAAAGAAGAAAAGGATGCAGCAAAACAAAAAGTAGAAGAGGCAGTAATGAGAGCTAAAAAACTGCTCGAAGGTGCCAATACTAACTCAGATGTCGATCAGACTACAGAGCAAGGTAAACAATCAATTAATAGTATTCAAGTTGAAGTTATTAAAAAAGCAGATGCTTTATCTAAATTAGAAGTGGAATTACAAAAATTAAAAGATAAAGTATCATCTGATCAAACATTTACAATAGATGAAAAACTATTCATAAAACAAAAACTTGATGAATCATATAAAAAAGCAGAAGAAAAAGTAAACCAAGCTCAAACTAATAAACAAGTTGATAATATAAAAATACATTATCTTCAAGAATTTAATAAAATAGTTCTAATCGACAAAGTAAAATTGAAAGCTAAAGCCCAAATTTTTGATGTAGCAAATAAACGTAAAGCGTATATTAAAGGATTAACAAATATATCAGAATATAATAGAAATAAAGCTTATAAACAAATTGATGTTTATGTTATGAAAGCCTTAAATAAATTAGTTGAAAATGTGACTACTAATGATATTAATGAATTAACGAGAGTGACTATTAATGAGATTGAACATGTGAATGTTAAGCAATTTGAAAATAACTTTGGATTGGTTAATGACAACAAAGTTACATTTAATAATTTTAATAATAAATTTAATGTGAATAATAATCATTCAAAATTAAATACTCTACCTTATACAGGTGAAAATGAAAACTCATTATTATCTTTAGCTGAGTTCACATTATTAAGTGGTCTGCTATTATTATTAAAACGAAGAAAAAAAGAAGATAAATAATAAAAAATAAATTCAGTTATCTTCGTATTCAAAATATGAAATAAAAAACACTCCAAAAGTTATAATTTTACTTAACTTTTGGAGTGTTTTTTATTTTTAAGTATATATAAATTGTCTAGCTTCGCTTCCAGCGACGTGGCCGGTAACTAAAGCACTTGTAATATTGTAGCCGCCTGTATACCCATGAATGTCTAATACTTCTCCACATAAAAATAAACCAGGTTGAATTTTTGACATCATTGTTTTAGGCCATATTTCTTTAAGAGAAACGCCACCACCCGTAACAAATGCTCTTTCAATTGAAAGGGTACCATTAACAGTGAAAATGAATTGTTTGAAATGTTCTGCGAGGTGAGTCAACTGTTGATTTGAAAGATGATGAAATGTTGTATTTTCATTAATATTAGCCTGTTCTAGCATAAACAATAAATATCTTTCTTCTATTAAACCACGCAGTGCATTTTTTATATATTTGTCTGGTTCTTCGCTTAAGATTTTCTTTATTTTATTTTCTAAATCTTGTAAAGAAATCTCTGGAAATACATCTAATTGTAATTGTATGTCTTGTTTTTTCTGATTTTTTTGTTCTTTATAAACGAATTGGCTACAACGTAATGCAGCTGGTCCACTTACACCAAAGTGTGTAAAAATCATATCCATTTGATGACTAATACGTTTTTTACCATTTTTCTTTAAAACTGATAATTCTACATCTTTTAAACTTAAGCCTTTAAGTGTTTTATTTTTAATAAAAGATTCACTAGATGTAATAGGAACTTCAGTAGGGAATAATTCAGTAATAGTGTGGCCTAGATTTTTAGCAAATCTGTAGCCATCACCTGTGGATCCAGTTTGGGGGACGCTTGTTCCACCAGTCGCAATAATAACTGTTTTTGATTCAAATTCGCCATCTTGTGTTTTTACTATAAAAGATTGATCATTTTTAGAAATGTCATTAACAACAGTTTCTTCTTTAATTTCAACGTTGTTATTTTTAATTGTATTAACTAAAGTATCAACAATATCTTGTGATTTGTTTGAAACTGGAAACATTCTTCCATGATCTTCTTCTTTTAATTTTATACCACGACTTTCAAAAAATTCTATTATGGATTCGTTATCAAATTTTGAAAATGGACTATATAAAAATTTACCGTTTCCGGGTATATTTTTGATGATTTCTTCGTAAGGTAGACGATTAGTCACATTACATCTACCACCACCAGAAATTTTTAATTTTCTTCCAAGACCTTTTTTCTTTTCGATTAATAGAACCTTACTATTATTTTCACTCGCAGCAACTGCTGCCATTAATCCGCTTGGTCCACCGCCAATGATTATTGTTTGATACATATATTAACCTCCGTTATCATACATCTATATTCTACATAAATACTTATTATTTTGCGAACTGAAGTAGAATTTTGCGTTAAAAAGTGTATTAAATACATAAATAAAAAAATTACAATATTTTTATTTAATAATAGTGAGAAGAAACGATTAAAAAACTTAAAAAGAAACGAGAAACAATAAGTATTTTGTGATATATTTTATAGTAATGCAAGTCCTTAGTTTAGACAGATGTATAACGACATAGTTTGATTAAATTAAAGATAGGAAGATTGAATATGAGTGAAAATAAGGAAATGGTGCGCGGAACCTTTTTAATAACATTTAGTATTTTAATTACTAAAATTCTAGGTGTTTTATTTGTAATTCCTTTTTATGCGATTATGGGTGCAAATGCGGAGGAAAAGTTAGCGCCGTTTAACTATGCTTATGTTCCTTATAATATTGCTATTGCTGTCGCGACAGCTGGAGTGCCTTTAGCAGCTTCAAAATTTGTAGCAAAGTATAATGCAATAGGAGCATATAGAGTTGGACAAAAACTCTATAAATCGAGTTTTATCGTAATGTCGATATCAGGTATTATAGGATTTTTAATATTGTTTTATTTAGCCCCTGATATTGCAGTGATTACTTTAGGTCAAAAAGAAGGAAAAGGTGGATGGACAGTACCAGAGATTACTTGGATTATTCGTATCATCAGTATAGTAGTAGTTTTTATCCCACTATTAGCAACATGGAGAGGGGTATTCCAAGGTTATCAATCGATGGGTCCAACTGCTGTATCTGAAGTTACTGAACAATTAGCCAGAATTATATTTATATTAATAGGTAGTTATTTAGTTTTAAATGTTTTTCATGGTACATATTTACAAGCCAATGGTGTAGCTACATTCGCAGCGGCTGTGGGAGCAATTGCAGGTTTATTTACTCTTTGGTATTACTGGAAAAAACGTAAACCTCACATTCAAAAAATGGTAGAGTCTGATCGTACAGGATTAGACATTTCTTATGGAAGAATGTATAAAGAAATTATTGCATACAGTATTCCGTTTGTAATTGTTAGTTTAAACTTCCCATTATTTAACCTTGTTGATCAATTTACACATAACAATGCACTAGATGCAGCAGGATTCCATGCAAATAAAGATTATTTCTTTACGATATTAAACTTTACAACCAATAAAATTGTAATGATTCCAACATCACTTGCAGCAGGTTTTGCGGTAAGTTTAATACCATATATTACTAAAACATATGCAGAAGGTCGTTTAACTGAAATGCATCGTCAAATTAAAACATCAATCGGTGTATTAATGTATATTACAGTTCCAGCAAGTTTAGGGATAATGGCACTGGCTGCACCTTTATATACAGTTTTCTATCAATATAATCCAGATGGAAACAAAATGTTATTCATCTATGCCCCTGTAGCAATATTAATTTCTTTACTTAGTGTTACTGCTTCGATGTTACAAGGTATAGACAAACAAAAATTGACAGTGTTTGTCATTTTAGGAGCCGTTGTATTAAAGTTAGCACTTAATATTCCATTAATTATGACTTTCCATACTGCAGGAGCAATTTTAAGTACTGCTATTGCATTGAGTTTTGCGATTACAGCAAATTTCTTTATTTTAAAAATATATGCGAAATATGAATTTACAGAAACATTTGTGCAAGTAGCGAAAATTTTTATTTATAGTTTAATCATGATGATTAGTGTGGAAATTGTTTACTTAATTTTAGGTCATTTTGTCCCTGTAGAACGTAAATTTGGAGCAATGATTATATTACTCGTTGGGGTTATTGTAGGTGCTTTAGTGTATGGTAGTATCACAATTAAAAATCGATTAGCTGATCAATTTCTTGGTGAATTACCAGAAAAAATTAGACGTAAAGTTGGATTTTTAAGATGAGATTAGATAAATTTTTATCGAATATGGGAGTTGGCACGCGTACTGAGGTAAAGCAGCTTTTAAAGAAAAATAGTGTCAAAGTTAATGATAAAGTGGAAAAATCACCTAAATACCAAGTGAATCCTGAGCAAGATGAAATTACTGTAGATGGCAAAATAATAGAGTATATTAATCATGTTTATATTATGTTAAATAAGCCTAAAGGATATGTTTCTGCTACTTATGATGATATAAATCAAACAGTGATAGATCTTATTGCTGATTACCGCCATCTTGATATATTTCCAGTAGGCAGATTAGATAAAGATACTGAAGGTTTATTACTTATTACTAATGATGGACAATTTAACCATAATTTAATGAGTCCATCTAAACATGTGTCTAAAACGTATAAAGTAACCTCTAAATATCCTATTAAAAACGAAGATATTATTGCTTTTAAAAATGGAATTGAACTATCAGATGGCAAAGTAAAACCAGCACAACTTGAAAAACTAGATCATAAATTATCTTTAGTTACTATTTATGAAGGAAAGTATCATCAAGTGAAAAGAATGTTTCATTCAATTGATAATGAGGTATTAGAATTAAAACGTCTTAAAATTTCTAATTTGACGTTAGATGAAAACTTAAAATCTGGAGAGTATCGTTTACTAACTTCAGAAGAATTAAAACTTTTATAGTAATAAAAGAGAAAAGGGGTAATATGATGGCTAAAAGTGCAGGTTTATTAAGAATTGTGGCAGGAATTGGTGCTGCAGCGGCTGCAGTAGCATTATCACGTGAAAGTAGCAGAAATAAATTAAAAGCTGAGTATAATAAATATAAAGAAAATCCAGAAGGCTATAAACAAAATGCGAAAGGGCTAGTTAATGATATTAGCTCAAAAGCAAATGAAACAATTCAAAACGTAAAGAATGACCCACAAGGTTATGCAAATCGTTTAAAAAATGATCCTAAATCTTTATTACAAGATGAAAAATCTAAATTCACTAATGTGAATACTAAAAAAAATGATACACATGAATTAGCAGAAGGTAAATTTGATGATGAAGGTGGCGCAACTGTTAATAATAATTTAAGAGTAGTCACTGAAGAAGATTTGAAAAACAATCATAATGCCTTAGACGATAGACATTAAACTTAAATTTTAAAGAAGTGAGAAAATTTTTTCTCACTTCTTTTTTTATATGTACTATGAAATTTTCTGACATCTTGTTGTCATTTAATACTAGATTTATGTAAAATAATAGGTATATCTATTGAAAAGGAAGTTGATCTCTAATGTGGAAAGAAAAAGTACAAGAATATGAAAGTCAAATTATTGAAGATTTAAATGGATTACTTTCAATCAAGAGTGTGAGAGATGATAGTCAAGCTTCAGAGGAAGCACCAGTTGGTCCTGGACCTCGTGAAGCTCTTGATTATATGTATAAAATCGCTCAAAGAGATGGTTTTTCTACCCATGATGTTGATCATATTGCTGGAAGAATTGAAGCAGGTCAAGGTGAAGATGTATTGGGAATTTTATGTCATGTAGATGTCGTTCCTGCTGGAGACGGTTGGGATTCTGATCCATTTAAACCTGTTGTAACAGATGATGCTATTGTGGCAAGAGGTACACTTGATGATAAAGGTCCAACTATCGCAGCTTACTATGCAGTTAAAATTTTAAATGAAATGAATGTAGATTGGAAAAAACGTATTCATATTATTATTGGTACAGATGAAGAATCTGACTGGAAATGTACAGAAAGATATTTCAAAACAGAAGAAATGCCTGCTTTAGGTTTTGCACCAGATGCTGAATTCCCTGCTATTCATGGTGAAAAAGGAATTACAACATTTGATTTAGTCCAAAATGTAAGCTCACATCATACTGATCATTCAGAAGCAAAACTTCTTTCATTTAAATCTGGTCAACGTTATAACATGGTTCCTGATCATGCTAAAGCACATATTTTGGTTGAAAAAAATATGACAGACGTAGTTCAACATTTCGAACATTATCTAGACCAACGTCAACTAGAAGGTGAAGCGGTTGTAGATAATGGTGAATTGATATTAACTGTTGAAGGGAAAGCCGTCCATGGTATGGATCCTTCACTTGGTGTGAATGCTGGTTTATATCTTATTGACTTCCTATCAACTTTGAATCTTAATCAAGCTGCAAAAGAATTCGCTGAATTTAGTAATCGTTATTTACATGAATCTCATTTTGGTGAAAAAATGGGTATGAAGTTCCATACTGATGTTATGGGAGACGTGACAACAAACGTAGGTATCATTACGTATGATAAAGAAAAAGGTGGCAAATTTGGTATCAATTTACGTTATCCTAAAGGCTTCGAATTTGAAACTGCTTTAGAACGTTTTAAAAATGAAATCAAATCTCAAGGGTTTGAAATAGAATTAGGTAAAGTTCAACAACCTCATTTCGTAGATAAAAATGATCCATTTGTACAAAAACTTGTCACTGCTTATAGAAATCAAACAGGTGATATGACAGAACCTTATACAATTGGTGGAGGCACTTATGCACGTAATTTAGACAAAGGTGTTGCATTTGGAGCTATGTTTGAAGATTCAGAGGATTTAATGCATCAAAAGAATGAATATATTACTAAAAAACAATTATTCAACGCAACAAGTATCTATTTAGAAGCAATTTATTCACTATGTGTGGAGGGATAAATAATGACAAAAGTATTTATTAACGGAGAATTTTTAAATCAAGTAGACGCAAAAGTTTCTTATGAAGACCGAGGTTATGTATTTGGAGATGGTATATATGAATATATTCGTGCATACAACGGTAAATTATTTACAGTAACTGAACACTTTGAAAGGTTCCTTAGAAGTGCGAGTGAAATTCAAATCGATTTAGGCTATACTGTCGAGGAGCTAACAGATATTGTAAGACAACTTTTAAAAATCAATGACATTCAAAATGGTGGAATTTATATTCAAGCGACAAGAGGTGTAGCACCAAGAAACCATTCTTTCCCAACTCCAGAAGTTAAACCTGCTATTATGGCATTTGCTAAAAGTTATGATCGTCCATACGACGACTTTGAAAATGGCATTAATGCTGTAACAGTTGAAGATATTAGATGGTTACGTTGTGACATTAAAAGTTTAAATTTATTAGGAAATGTTCTTGCTAAAGAATATGCAGTTAAATATAATGCAACAGAAGCCATTCAACATAGAGATGAAACTGTTACTGAAGGTGCGTCAAGTAATGTGTATGCGATTAAAGATGGCGAAATCTATACACATCCCGTTAATAATTACATTTTAAATGGTATTACTCGAAAAGTAATTAAATGGGTTGCTGAAGATTACAACATACCATTTAATGAAGAAACATTTACAGTTGATTTCTTAAAAAATGCAGATGAAGTCATTGTGTCTAGTACTTCTGCTGAAGTAACACCTGTCGTTAAGATTGATGGCGAAATTGTAAATGATGGTAAAGTAGGTCCAATTACTAAAAAATTACAAGAAGGATTCGAAAAATATATTGAATCAAAAAGTATCAATTAACTTTAAATTTCTTCAACGATGATGTATATGATATGTTATAATATTTATAAAGCATTCGGGATTTTAGCTTTTTCATACTAGTAAAATGTATCATTTTGTTTCTCATTTTCAGTTGAAAAATTAAGCTAAAAATTATAAAATCATCATTGAGTGATTAAAGAGATAACGTAAAAAATTTAAATGATTTGAAGACATTTAAATAATAATTTTATCAATATAACAAAAACAAAGTTAGAAATATAATCGTTAGATAAAAAGCGATGATTAAATTAGATATATGGCTCTTGAAAAACTATATTTCTCGAGCCATTTTCTAGTTGAAAGTGAGGTGAACGAGTTGGAGCAGTTTTATCAATTAGGGTGGACGCTTGATTCTGCAGGTGGAGCATCTGGAGAAGCGTATATGGCTGAACAAGATGGACAAAAATTATTTCTTAAGCGTAACTCAAATCCATTTATTGCAGCTTTATCTGCAGAAGGTATTGTGCCTAAGTTAGTTTGGACAAAACGTATTGAAACAGGCGAAGTGGTAACAGCACAACATTGGAAAAATGGTAGAGAACTTACACCATCTGAAATGTCTCAAAGAAGAGTTGCTGAACTTCTCAAAAAAATACATGGTTCAAAACCACTACTTAATATGTTAAAACGTATGGAAATGGAGCCTATTACCCCAAATATTATGTTAAAGAAAATTAATGCTTCTTTATCTAGAGACGTATTAACCCATCATATTATTCGAAAAGCATTAACTTACTTGGAAGATCATATTCCTAATTTAGATTCACGTTTCTTTACAGTAGTTCATGGTGATGTTAATCATAATAACTGGTTACTTTCTGATCGTGATGAGTTATTTTTAGTAGATTGGGAAGGTGCAATGATTGCTGATCCAGCCATCGATATTGGTATGCTGCTATACAACTACGTTCCAAAACAACAATGGTCTAACTGGTTTAATACTTATGGTGTTAAAGAAAGTATGGACTTAAATAAACGTATGAAATGGTATACTGTGATTCAATCAATCGGCATGATTCAATGGTATGAAGAACAAAAAAGATTTAAAGATATGAACACATGGCTCAAATTTTTAAATGAGGTAATGAATAGTAATTTATTTATTTAAGGAGATTTAATACATGAGAGTCCGTTATAAACCATGGGCAGAAGATTATTTGAAAGAACATCCTGACCTAGTAGATATGGATGGTTCACATGCTGGCAAAATGAGTGATTGGTTTGATAAGAAACAGCCAATCTATATTGAAATCGGTTCAGGAATGGGGCAATTTATAACTACACTTGCAGAGCAACATCCTGAAATTAATTTTGTTTCTTTAGAACGTGAAAAAAGCGTTATGTATAAAGTGCTTGATAAAGTAAAGGATAAAGGACTCACAAATTTAAAAATGATTTGCAATGATGCAATTGAACTAAATGAGTACTTTAAAGAGAATGAAGTATCTAGAATTTATTTAAATTTCTCGGATCCTTGGCCAAAAAAAAGACATGCAAAACGTCGTTTAACGTATCGCACTTTTTTAGCTCTATATGAACAAATTCTTAAAGAAGATGGAGAAATACACTTTAAAACAGATAATAGAGGTTTATTTGCTTATAGTCTTGAAAGCATGTCACAATATGGAATGTATTTTACAAAGTTAAATTTAAATCTTCATGATGAAGATGATGAAGATAATATATTAACTGAATATGAGAAAAAATTTTCTGATAAAGGTTCCCGTATTTATAGAATGGAAGCCAAATTTCATAAAAATTAATAAATAATATATTAAATCCAACACACGAGCGTAAGAAGCAAATACATTCTTACGCTCGTGTGTTGTTTTATCATTTATTGCTCTTTATGATAAATATAAGTACATATGATAAACATCCATGCAATATATAAGAGAAAAAGAAAAAATTTAGTCCATATTTCATCTAAAAGGATTATTGATTTTTGTATTATCATAGTAATCGTTACTTTACCTTTAAGTTCGAAAATGATAAAAAATTAATAAAAACATCAAACAAATATAATTTAAAATATGAATATGAAGTAAAAAAAGTATTAAAATGTTTTTTAAATATCAAAAAAGTAATATTAATTTTCTTCAATAGTAAGTATTTCACCTGTGTGTACATCAGCATAGAAAGTATACTCTATATTACGGTTGTTTTTATTTTGAGTAATACCACCTTGATAAACAAGACGATTTAAATATTGCTCTTTATTTTGTAAAGGTTCATGAAGAATGTAAGAACCTTTAATATCCATAAAATATGATTTTACTTCCTCTAATATTCTATCCGGATTTTTTACTTTTTTGTTTTTCAATGTACGATAGAGTATAAAAGCCGTAGATGCTCCTATAGTTATTACGATGGGAATGGAGATATATTTTATAGTCTGACAAGTCATAATTATCGAATCTAACCTTTCTATTAATAGTTCTTATTATTAGTTTACCATAATCAAAATGATATAATACATTTAAGGAGCGTGTTTATGTAATGGAAAAAGATAAAACTTTATTTCGTATAAAAACATTAACAGAATTACATGGAGCACCAGGCTTTGAAGAAGAAGTACGTGACTACATGAAACAAGAAATGACACCATTTGTAGATGAAGTGATAACAACTCATATGGGAAGTATTTTTGGTGTAAAAAAATCAAAAAAACAAAATGCAAAGCGTGTGATGATAGCGGCTCATATGGACGAAATTGGCTTTATGATTACGAACATCACTCAAAATGGCATGTTACAGTTTACTAATTTAGGCGGCGTATCTAATGATATATGGCAAGGACAACGACTGCAGGTTAAAAATAGAAAAGGTGAAAAAATTGTAGGTGTAGTTTCGAATATACCAAAACATTTTAGAACAGGTAATGAAGCGGTTCCTGAGATTAAAGATTTAATGTTAGATATAGGAGCAGAAAGTGATAAAGAAGTTCGCTCACGTGGAATAGAAATAGGGGACACAATTGTTCCTTTTACACCATTCACTCAATTATCTGAACATCGATATAGTGCTAAGGCATGGGATAATCGTTACGGTTGTGTCTTAGCAATTGAAATATTAGAATTACTCAAAGATGTAGAATTAGATGTAGATTTATATGTGGGTGCAAATGTTCAAGAAGAAGTTGGATTAAGAGGTGCAAAAGCATCAACTGAATTAATACAGCCAGACATAGCATTCGTTGTAGATTGTTCTCCTGCAAATGATATTAAAGGTAAACAGCAATTATCTGGTCAATTAGGTGAAGGAACATTAATTCGAATTAAAGATGGTACAATGATTCTCTCTCCACGTTTCAGAGACTATCTACTGGAGTTAGTTGATACATTTGATATTCGTTCACAATACTATATTTCACCAGGTGGTACAGATGGGGGAGAAATCCATAAAGCAAATAAAGGTGTACCTACAGCAGTTATAGGCGTATGTGCACGATATATTCATAGTACAGATGCGGTATTTGATATTAGAGACTATTATGCCGCGCGTGAATTATTAAAACAAGCTGTGAGTCACTTAACAAATGAAAACATTTTAACATTACAATTTCAAAGTGAGGAGAAATAATATGATTACATTAGAAACTGAAAAACAATTTGAAGAATTAAAAAATGAACAAACAGTATTTGAATTTACAGCTGGATGGTGTCCAGATTGTAAAGTGATTGAACCAGATTTACCGAAATTAGAAAAAAAATACTCTAATTTTAAATTTGTATCAGTAGATCGAGATAAATTTATAGATTTAGCAATTGAAAATGATATCATGGGTATTCCAAGTTTTCTCGTATATAAAAATGGTGAATTAATGGGAAGTTATATTGGAAAAGAACGAAAATCAATCGAACAAATAGATTCATTTTTAAGTCAATATGTGTAAATGAGTAATTAGGACTTAAATTTTCTTATCTATATGAAAGAATAGCCTAATTTTTCTGTAATTGAAGCTCTTTTTATTGTAAAATATTGTAAGGTGCGAAAATAGGAGTGTTTTAATATGAACGTCTTTCAAATGAGAGATACATTAAAACAACGTTTAGAGCATTTAGACGTTGATTTTAAGTTTGATCGTGAAGAAGAAACATTACGTATATATAGACGAGATAATTTTAAAGGCGTAACTATCAAGCTTAATGCAATTGTAGCAAAGTATGAAGAACAAAAAGAGAAAATCATTGATGAAATTATCTATTATGTTGAAGAGGCCATTGCGCAAATGGATGATAATGGTCTATCTAAAATGAAAGATATTCAAGTTATGCCTGTAATAAGATCAACTAGTTTTGATAAAAAAACTAAAGAAGGTCATCAATTTGTTATTGAAGAACATACTGCAGAAACTAATATTTATTATGCACTTGATTTAGGAAAATCGTACCGATTAATTGATGAAAGTATGTTAAAAACACTAGGTTTAACTTCACAACAAATTAAAGAAATGTCGTTGTTTAATATACGTAAACTTGAGAATAAATATAAAACAGATGAAGTAAAAGGAAATATTTTTTATTTTATCAATTCAAATGACGGATATGATGCGAGTCGTATTTTAAATACAAAATTTTTAAATGAAATTGAAGCTCAATGTGAAGGTGAAATGTTAGTCGCTGTTCCTCATCAAGATGTATTAATTATTGCTGATATACGCAATAAAACAGGCTATGACGTTATGGCACACTTGACGATGGAATTTTTTACTAAGGGACTTGTACCTATAACGTCACTTTCATTTGGTTATAAAAAAGAACATTTAGAGCCGATTTTTATTTTAGGAAAAAATAATAAGCAAAAAAGAGATCCAAACGTTATTCAACGTTTAGAAGCGAATCGTAAAAAATTTAATAAAAAATAACTAATAATACGTCAAAAGGAGAATTTAAATGAATTTATTTTATAATAAAGAAGGCGTAGGGGACGTTGCATTTTTACAAATTGAACCAACAGATGGACCTTTTGAATATGAAATAAAAAATAATGTGGTTGCTATTAAACATGAAAATCAAATTGTTGGATTTAATATTTTCGATTTTTCAAAAGTATATTCAGTTAATAGTAATGGTCATATTAAATTAAATGAAACGGTTGTAGAAGCTATACAGCAATCAATTACAAATGCAGGTTTTGATTATCAACTTGAAGCGGATTTATCACCTAAATTTGTTGTAGGCTATGTAGAAACTAAAGAAAAGCATCCTAATGCAGATAAATTAAGTATTTTGAAAGTTGATGTTAGTAGTGAAAAACTACAAATTGTGTGCGGTGCGCCAAATGTAGAAGCAGGGCAAAAAGTTGTCGTAGCTAAAGTCGGTGCAGTTATGCCAAGTGGCATGGTAATTAAAGATGCTGAATTACGTGGTGTGGCATCAAGTGGTATGATTTGTTCAATGAGAGAATTGAACTTGCCTAATGCACCTCAAGAAAAAGGAATCATGGTATTGTCTGACGATTATAAAGTAGGCAATGCATTTTTTGATTAAAAAAACTAGGAAGGATGTGGAAGTATGAGTTGGTTTGATGAATTATTTGGCAATGATAAACATTCTGATGAAGAATTACTAAGACGAAAAAATAAACGTCGACATAACTCAGAAACACAAAAGAATGGTGAGCATACCTTACTTCCTGAAAATGATGATATCTATGATCGTCCGCGTGGAAAATTTCGTTTTCCTATTGATTTAGGGCAAGATGCTGAAACATATGATGAAGCGGTTTACAGAGAAGTTGATGAAGATGAATATATGTCGCAAAAACCACCTGAAGTTGATAAAGAATTTGGTTATGGCGCTTATAGTTATGATGAAATAGATAATAATGACTATCCTCAAACTTATGATAGTGCAACAGATACTCGAAGACGCAGAAGAAGACAGTATACAAATCATGATGATACTGGAGTGCCTTCAATTAAAGAAAGACCTTCTAATAAACGTAATAAGTCGTTGAATAGTGCACAATTAAATGAAAACAATAATAGAAAAACGACTTCTCAATATCATAAGTATACAAATAATCATTCTCATGTGAAATTACAATCGGAGCGTTTTAAATCAAACTATAAAACGACATCGAATTCTACATATCACCATTCAAGTTTTAGAACTTCAGAAGTACCATCTGCAGTATTTGGTACAAAAAAACGCCGACCAATTGAAAATGGTGTTATCCCTCCATTAAAAGAGAATGAAAATGATGATAATCATAATGACGATAAAAATAATTTAACACAAGATCAAACAGCACAACGAGTATCTGATAATGATGTAAAAACAAATATAAGCAAGTCTAAAAATGAACCGTTGAATCAAACTAAGTATGAAGATACTGATGTTTCAATTATTAATGATCAAAATTCTAATATTTATGAAACTACATCTTCAAAAAGTAAAGTTCCTAATTTTTCTCAAAAAGATAATACGGTGAATATTGAGAATATTTATGCGTCACAAATAGTAGAAGAAATTAGACGTGAAAGAGAAAAAAAAGCACAACAAAAACATAAATTTAAAGAAGCTTTACAGAATAAGCGTCAACAATCATCGGATAGTGATAACGAAATCCAAAAAGTCATTGATGAAATGTATGCAAATCAAGCTAAGCAGTACACTGGAGAGAGTTCTCTAGATCATGAAGAAAATAATGATGAAGAGAGAACGACACATACAGAAGATAGTACTGATAAAATGGAAGACACAAATGAGAATACTACAGATAATCATGTGATTGATGAAGGGACTCAAACTGATTCAAATACGTCTAATTATGATGACGATGACGAGCAGTATCAATATGAAGAAATTGATTTGAAATCTGTCCCAAATATTCAAACTGTTAATGATAAAGATGTAGAAGTACGAGAAGTTAATGATACGACATCTACAGACGAACATAATGATGATCAATTGTCAGAAGATAATCTTAACGTAGCACCTATACATTCAACTAAAGACAAACATCATCATCTTAATAAAAATGAAGATGCTCATTTAAGTAAAGCTAATAAATTGCAAGAAGATAATTATACTTCAAAAGAAGAAGTAGAGGAAGCAAAGTATCATGAGATGAACGTTTCTTCGAATGAAGATATAACTAAACAATCAAATCATAACGATGATGACATTGACCATTCAATTGATAATGCAATTGAAACAGATACTGAGTATGCTTCTGAACAAGTTGAACATAACAATGATTCAGTTCATGACTCATCATCTAACACTGAAGGGGAAAAATTAGAAGATGATGACAAACAAATCGTTGAAAATGAGGATGTTTCATCATCTATTAAATCTTCAATCATTCCGGGTAGTAAACCTTTTAACGTTGTGATGACGCCATCTGACAAGAAGCGTTTGATGGATGCTAAAAAATTCAAAAAAACTAATAAAGTTAGCGTTCCAGAATTAAAACCAGAGACAAAATTGGAACGTAAATCAGTTAGTACACCAAGTTCAAGTCCATCAGTAAAAGCGACTAATAATCATGAAGAGCATATTAAAAAGAATATTAATGAACAATCACTTCAAGATAATCAAGAAGATGAAACGAGTGAACTTTCAAATGTACAAAATGAAAATACACAAGCCATATCTATGACATTAAATACTCAAAATGAAGATCAAGATGAAAACGAGCAATACGAAAGTAAAGCTGCGATTAGAAAAGGTCCTAATATTAAATTACCAAGTCTTGAATTATTAGAAGATCCGGAAATTCATCAAATTGATAACTCATGGATTGAAGAGAAAAAACAAGAATTAAATGATGCGTTTTATTACTTTAATGTTCCTGCAGAAGTTCAAAATGTGACTGTAGGTCCAAGTGTAACACGATTTGAGTTAGCTGTTGAAAAAGGTGTGAAAGTTTCGAGAATTACTGCTTTGCAAGATGATTTAAAGATGGCACTGGCCGCTAAAGATATAAGAATTGAAGCACCTATTCCAGGTACAAGCTTGGTAGGTATTGAAGTACCAAATCAAAATTCTTCAAAAGTAAGTTTAAAATCAATCTTAGAATCACCTAAGTTTAAAGATACTGAATCTAAATTAACAGTAGCTATGGGTAATCGGATTAATAATGAGCCATTATTAATGGATATTGCTAAAACGCCTCATGCTTTAATAGCTGGAGCGACAGGTTCAGGTAAATCTGTATGTATTAACAGTATATTAATGTCATTATTATATAAAAATCATCCAGAAGAGTTGAGATTATTATTGATTGATCCAAAAATGGTTGAATTAGCGCCATATAATGACTTACCACATCTTGTTTCACCAGTTATTACAGATGTTAAAGCAGCTACTCAAAGTTTAAAGTGGGCTGTTGAAGAGATGGAAAGACGTTATAAACTGTTTGCAAAATATCACGTACGCAATATTACTGCTTTCAATAAAAAAGCGTCTTACGAACAACGTATGCCTAAGATAGTCATTGTTATTGATGAATTAGCAGATTTAATGATGATGGCTCCACAAGAAGTAGAACAATCTATTGCTAGAATTGCTCAAAAAGCGAGAGCTTGTGGAATTCATATGTTAGTAGCGACACAAAGACCTTCAGTTAATGTTATTACTGGACTTATTAAAGCTAATATACCAACCCGTATTGCATTTATGGTGTCTTCAAGCGTGGACTCTAGAACTATTATTGATAGTGGAGGCGCTGAAAGACTATTAGGGTACGGTGATATGCTATATTTAGGTAGTGGTATGAATAAACCTATACGTGTACAAGGTACATTTGTATCTGATGAAGAAATTGATGATGTCGTTGATTTCATCAAAGCACAAAGAGAACCAGAATATTTATTTGAAGAAAAAGAATTGTTGAAAAAGACTCAAACTCAAGCACGAGATGAATTATTTGATGATGTTTGTAGTTTTATGGTCAAAGAAGGACATATATCTACTTCATTAATCCAACGACATTTCCAAATTGGTTATAATCGTGCAGCAAGAATCGTCGATCAATTAGAACAACTAGATTATATATCTGGAGCAAACGGCTCTAAACCACGAGATGTATTTATTACTGAGGCAGATTTAAAGAAAGATTAATTTTAAAGGAGTTTTATGGATATGACGCATTATCATTTTGTCGGAATTAAAGGTGCAGGAATGAGTTCATTAGCACAAATTATGCACGATTTAGGACATGAAGTTCAAGGTTCAGATATTGAAAAATATGTATTTACAGAAGTAGCACTTAAAAATAAAGGGATTAAAATTTTACCATTTAGTGTAGATAATATACATGAAGGAATGGTAGTTATTCAAGGTAATGCCTTCCCTGATACACATGAAGAAATTGTTAAAGCACATGAATTAAAGTTGGACGTGATTAGATATCATGATTTTCTTGGTCAAGTCATTAATCAATATACATCGGTAGCAGTTACAGGTGCTCATGGTAAAACGTCTACAACTGGTTTATTATCTCACGTTATGAATGGAGACAAGAAAACATCATTCTTAATTGGCGATGGTACAGGAATGGGCTTACCAGGTAGTGATTATTTTGCATTTGAAGCGTGTGAATATAGACGTCATTTTTTAAGCTATCACCCAGATTATGCAATTATGACAAATATTGATTATGACCATCCTGATTATTTTAAAGATATTGACGATGTTGCTAGTGCTTTCCAAGAAATGGCAAATAATGTAAAAAAAGCGATTATTGCTTGGGGAGATGATGAACATTTAAGAAATCTAAAAGCAGATGTACCTATTTATTATTATGGTCTTAGTAAAAACGATGATGTATATGCAGATAATATACAAATAACTGAAAATGGTACTCAGTTTGATGTGTATATTAATGGAGAATACTATGATCACTTTTTAACACCACAATATGGTAATCATAATGTTCAAAATGCCTTAGCAGTTATTACAATTAGTTATCTTGAAAAAATGGATGTTAATAATATTAAAGAAGCTTTAGAAACATTTGGCGGTGTAAAACGTCGCTTTAATGAAACTTTTGTTTCAAAACAAGTATTAGTAGACGATTATGCTCACCATCCAAGAGAAATTAGTGCTACAATTGAAACAGCACGAAAAAAATATCCAAATAAAGATGTCGTTGCAGTATTCCAACCTCATACGTTTTCAAGAACTCAAGCTTTCTTAGATGAATTTGCTGATGCATTAAGTAAAGCAGACCATGTATTTTTATGTGAAATTTTTGGTTCAATACGTGAAAATACTGGAGAATTAACTATCCAAGATTTAATAAATCGTATTGACGGATCTGCGTTAATCGATGAAAATAGTATTGATGTATTAGAAAAATTTGATAATGCTGTTATTCTATTTATGGGTGCAGGAGATATTCAAAAAATCCAAGGTGCTTATGAAGAAAAAATTGGTATGTCAAAAGAATTCTAATATGTTTATATATAATTATTATGGGTATTTATAATTAATGACTTTTATTTTAAAAGAATATTTAGGAGGCGTTTTTTATGCATTGGATTTTACCAATTGCTGGAATTATTGCTGCAATCGCATTCTTAATTTTATGTATTGGAATTGTTGTAGTTTTAATTTCAGTTAAGAAAAATTTAGATCATGTGGCTAAAACACTTGATGGTGTTGAAGGTCAAGTTCAAGGTATTACTCGTGAAACTACTGATTTACTTCATAAAGCTAATCGCTTAACTGAAGACATTCAAGGTAAAGTTGAACGTTTAAACTCTGTTGTTGATGGCGTTAAAGGTATTGGCGACTCAGTTCAAACTTTAAATAGCTCAGTTGATCGTGTGACTAACTCAATCACACATAATATTTCTCAAAATGAAGATAAAATTTCTCAAGTAGTTCAATGGTCAAATGTTGCAATGGAAATTGCTGACAAATGGCAAAATAGACACTACCGTAGAGGAAGTGCAAACTACAGAGCTAACTCTGTAGCTAATGATGCAAATCAAAATTACACTACAAATGTTGAGAAAAACTTTTAATATGATTCAATCAAATGCACTTAAATGAGGTTTTTACTTGTTTAAGTGCATTTCTTATAGGAGGAATAAACATGAGTAAAAAATATAATCGTGACTCATTTGAAACGAATAACACTGGTAATGATTTACATGGTAGAGGTGC
>NZ_KV827264.1:0-788 GCF_001836075.1 Staphylococcus sp. HMSC035D11 | reverse complement strand
GTCTGAATTAAACGGTCTTTGGGTCAATAACACATGCGCGTGTGGGTTGTTCATATCATCCCTATGAATTGAAATATCAGCCACCATACCTTTATCTACAAATTCACTTTTGATAAAATCTTTTGTTAATTCTGTTTGTACTTCTCTATCTAGGTCATTAGGCAAACTTAACAAGACTTCTTTGGCTAATCTAGGGTTTTTAGTTTTCGCATTATGCTTTTCAACTTTGTCTACTTCATTCCACAAGCGCTGTCTATCTTTCGTCCATTCGGGTGCATGTTGAGGCGTTAAAATCATGCTTTCAGGTTTAACTATATGATTTCTAAACTTAATTTTTTCATCTGTACGTTCACTATATAATGCTTCATCAGAACGATACGACGCTGACGCAACAATATTTTTAGTTGCTCGATTAATGTTAGTCACTCTCAACATAAAGTAACCTTTATCCATGATTTTACCTCCTCGTTTTTTTGAATTTAAACCCCTGTAGGAACTATAACGATCAACCAGTAAGGTTGCCCATTTTTATGCCAATTTTTAATTTGCATGTAAATGGGCAGTGTCTTACGAACTGGTTATATTATACCATGAATAATCGCCTTGCCCAATGGATTATGATATGCTTTATATAGGAAAACTAAAGGGTGATATAATGGCAAAGATCAAAAAAAGTGATATAACAAAGTTAAGTCAGCTTGAACAACAAATTGAACAATTGAAAGGCCAAAAGAAAAAACAAGAAGCACAACTATCTCATAAAATTGGAGTCTATTTCTTAAATAAAC
>NZ_KV827263.1:0-342 GCF_001836075.1 Staphylococcus sp. HMSC035D11 | reverse complement strand
GCATCATAAACTACTTCTTTTTAAATTTATTTGGTTTATTTGTATTTATGTAGTTGGAGTACATCTTTAACAATGCTTCTGTTTCCTCTGGACTTAAATGTTCACATTCAAAATACTTTTCAAGCATTGCACCTTTTCGAATCAGTCTATGCGCTCTTTCTTTTCGATCTAAATTTTTTAATCTATTTTTTCTTAATTCAGCTTTTTCAATTGCAGCAGTTGTTTTTTTGAGATTTTTAAAATCATTCATCTTATCACTTACTATTCTGATTAATTTCGTTTTCTGTTAAATCTTCATTATTCTCGTCGCTGCTATTTGGTTTGGCATTTTTAAATTCTTCA
>NZ_KV827262.1:0-244 GCF_001836075.1 Staphylococcus sp. HMSC035D11 | reverse complement strand
CATCATTGGTTTAAAGATAAATTGAAGGATGAAACAAACAATACAGGTAAACGTATGTTTAAGCGTTATGCAGTTATTACAACATCTGCGAAAATATTAGGTCGTGTTTTAGCTACAGATATTGATATCGCTAAAATAAGAGACTACTTTATTGATTATCATGGTCATACAGTCTCTGAACGCTCACTGGCAGATAAAGCGATCGAAGTCATTACGCAATTTGTAGCACAAAACCGTGGTAAGT
>NZ_KV827261.1:115554-140933 GCF_001836075.1 Staphylococcus sp. HMSC035D11 | reverse complement strand
AGTTAATTGAGTTAATGCTTCTTCTACTTTCGCTTTCTCATTTCTGATTTCTTCAGCTGTCGCATCTCCATTGTTAATCACGCCTTGGGCTTCTGCACTAATTCGCTCTGCTTCTGCTTTTTTCGCTCTATAATTATCTGCTGTTGCTTGCGTCATTCCTGGTGTTGGGTCTTGTTCTGCCGTTGCTTCATCAAGTTGACGTTTTGCTTCAACTAAAGCACTATTATCTGCTTTATTTTGTAGTAATGAAATTGCATGTTGAATTTTCAATGAGACATCATTAATATTATTTGTCACATTTGCAACATCAGTATTTGTTGCTCTATCATTTGATAACACTTCATTAGCTTTTCTTCGAACTGCTTCAATTTCATCATGTAAATGCTGCATTTCATTATTATATGCACTCACACTTGATGGTGTTTTACCATTAGTGTCTCCTTGTGCGTCAAGTTTAGGTAAAGTATTTCTAATACTCGATTTATCTGCATGGGTTCTAATTGGTACATTTACAATTTCTATACTTCCATCTCTATAAGTAATACGTGTTGGTACTGCTTGCGTTGTATCACTCTGTAAATTTGTAGGTAAACTTACTCCTTCGTTTACATTAGCATGATCTTTATTATCTACACTAATTGCATTATTAAGTTCCTCATTACTAACTCTTTCCCCAGGTTCTTTGACTATCTCATGAATGATAACATCATGATGATCAGGTCCCACAACTCCAACAGTATTATGGCTAAAATTATCATCATTTCCAGCAATAGATTCTGTATTAATCAGTACATGTGGTTTTAAAGAATTAGCTTTAAATGTCACTTTACCTGTTATAGAATCAAATATCACATAATCTGGCTGATTATTCATCGACCATCGATTTTGATTATTTTTAGTTACAATTAATTCTCTAGATTGTTCTGCACTATTACCCATTTTTTCAACATAGCTAATTTTAACTTTATCTGTAGGATTTTTTGTTGTTGATGCATTAGCATTGTTTGGAATAACTTCGAACTCACCATTTTGTTTAAATGCAAATGTTGTGTTAGATGGTGTTGCTGGCTTAACTTTATAAGTTGCACTTGTAGCAGCTTCACTTGTCAATTCTCCATTACCTGTCGTTGATTCGGTGTTAATCAATGTATCATTTGGAACTGACATTTTGTCATAAATAATTTCATTACCATCTGGAGAAACTGATAAACCAGGTGTGTTTATAGAATCACTAGCTTTTGCCCATTTGCCTGTATTATTTTTGACAAATGTACCAATAACTTGATTTCCTTTTTTAACAGTAATTCTATCTGGATTTACAATTATATTTCCAGCATTAACGCCTAAGTTTTTACCTACCCCTGGTGAAATGACTACATCACCAACATCATTTTGTGTAACAGTTGCTGGATTTGGAACTGCATTTGTCACTTTAAATATTGCTGGATCAGAAGTAAAGAATACGTGGTTTTGGTTATCTAATACTTCAAATCTCGCTTCTTTTTTAAAAGCTTGATTTGGATGTGCTAAATTTGACCATTGGTCGCTATGAGAAGCTGTGGTGTTTTGAGTCCAAACAAAATGGAAACCATCTGTAGGTAAACCATTCGCATTTTCTAATGCTACATAATTATTAATATTTCCATTTCCTTCAAAACTTGTTCCTACAATCGTACTATACTCTGATTTTTTAAATTTATATTTATATTCATATACTTTTACTGGGACATTATATACGTGATTAATACCGTTATACCTTACTTCAGCAGTTAAGCTTTGAACGCCAGCAATATTATTACTTGGAGCATTATTATTTTTCCAAGTCACTGTAGCCCCATTCATATAATTATTTTCAAATGTCACATAATTTGCTGCGTCATCGCCATAAGTTAACGCGTGACCGACCACATCACGTTGTGGTGCTTTAGCAGTGGCTGGTGCATAAATGGTTACTGGAATAGAAACTGTTCTCGTTTCTCCATTACTCAATGTGACAATGGCGCGTTTAGTTGTAGTACCAATTGTGTTTTTCCATTGATTAGCATTCTGTTCCCATTCTACTCGTATGATATCTGAATTAGATTTAATGTAAGTTCTAGGATTATTTAAATCAATGTTGTCCCCTTTAACAAATTTTAATCCGCCGTCTACCGCTTCAAGTTGTTTTGTTACAGGTGAAGATGCACTTAAATCTGATTCTATTGATTCTGAACGTGTTGAGTTCACAACAGAACCACTATTATTTTGTTCAGTAATCGTTACATGATCAACCGTGATAATTGATTTAGCTTTAATATTACCAAGTGGTAATACTCCTGGAATTGTAATAGACACTGAACCATCACGATTTCTAGTCATAGTTGTATTACTCATTTCTCTACCATCTTCAGTATATAGTTTAACCTGTGCATTATGTGGAACATTATTTACTTTAATAGATTGTCCAGATAAATCAGCTTTATATTTTGTACTTAAAGCATCAATTGAAGGCGTAGTTGGTTTCACTTTAAACAATACATTAACTGGGTCTACTTGACCGTTAGGATATATCACATTAATTGTTTCTGTGAAAACACCTGGACTATTTGATAAAGGTCGTCCAGAACCAGGTGCCCAATCGAAGTTCGTACCCGATGGTAAATAATTTGCAATACCTTCTACAAATGCTCCTACATTAGATGACGAGCCTTCATTTGCAGATAAGAAATTACCATTTATTGTTGTTTGATATACTCTTTTTGGTTTCGCTTTAACTACTCTATAGTGTGCTTCTTTTTCAATGGGTGTTGTTTCACCATCAAATAAGATGTTTGCTCTTAAAATTTGTGGGACACCTACTGTTGTAGAGTTAATATCTGGTCCATTACCAATCCAAGTCACAGTAGCATCTGTCAAAGGTTGATCATTGTTTATAACGAAGAAGTCATTATTATTTGTTCCTTTACCACTTGGGAATGGCTGACCTTGTACTGTAAATAATTCTATTCCTCTGATATTAGGAATGACATGTTTTACTGGTACAGTAATGGATGTTCTTGAATTATCTGCATAAGTGATAGTCACTTCAACATTTGCATTATTACCTGAACGATGAACATTACTAATTTCTCTACTTCTTATTTCATTACTGCCCTCTGTAACGTAATTTCTATTGGTAATTGATTTCGAAATATCTAAACTGTTAAAAATAGCTTGTCTATCTGTCTCAGATAAACTTGCATTGTTACTAATATTCGCTATACGTATTGGATGCGACTCATCAGCAGTTGTCATGACACTATATTTATCTTTTAATGGTTTGATTAATACATTAAATACAGCCGTTGTTTCGTTATCACTACCATCTGTTACTTTAACTTTCACTTGTTTAGACATTGGGGTAGATACATTAGGGGCAACACCACTTAATGTTGAATGATTTAATACATTCATAGGTATTTGACTGTCATTAGGTACAGTAACATTTTTAATACCAAAGTTATCAGTTAATGTAAGTGTATTTCTGAAAGTTTCTCCTGAAAATACAACATGATCATTATAATTATCTAATACAATATTTGGCGTTACTTTATCAGTTGGTACAAATACGATATTAATCACATTGTCTGTTGATGACATTGATTGTCCAAGGCGTTCAATATAGCTTTTTGCACCATAAGGCGTTAAATACAATTGTTGTTTATCTACCGCACCCATAATTCCATTATCAGTACCATTTTGTTTAAGCACTTTATCTAAATGGAAACCAGCAGCGCCATTCATGGCTGGAATATCACCACTCATCACTGTTGAATTGCTGCTTGTATGTCTATAGTCACTGCGTGCAACGGCAGAGTTGCTATATCCAGTATTGCTGTCAACTATGTCTAATACTTGAATAGGTTGACCATCATATGTAAATGGATGTTCTCCATCCGAATATATACTATTCCCTTTAGAATATCCTACAGGTTTAAATCCACGAGCTGAGCCTGATTCTGCTAATATTTTCTCTTGACCTTCTATATGGTTTCTCAACCCTGCATGTTTAGGCGTTGCTCTTAAAAGTGATAATACGTCATTGCCTGTTATTCTTCTTCCAATCGTTGCATCATAACGATAAATTATTGTTTTACCATCTGGAGACCACTCAAATCCACCATCTGTGCTTCTTCCATTAAGTTTTTGACTTGTCCAAGTCACAGTATAATCATTACGTAAATTTATCCATTTTAAGAAATCCATATGATCAAATGTTGAAATGAATTGTTTTGTTAATTCACCTTTAGTAATCGTTACTCTTACACGACTTGGATGATTACTTAAAGGTTCATCGTTTTCAATTCTGATATCACTATCATTTAAATTTAATTGCGGATTAGCAGCTTTAAAGGCATTTCTAACTTGTGTAATTTCATCATTACTTAAATTTTTAGTTGTTGAACGGTAAACACGTTGATTTTCTGCTAATGTATTGACATCAACTACGTTAACTTTAATTGTCAAACGTTCTGAACTATGGTTGTAAGCATTTAATGCATCTACGTTATAAGTATAAACACCTGCATTTAGACGACTCATTGCTTGAGCTGATGGTATTGAACTACCATTAATAGTTGTAAATGCATTATTAGGAATATCTTGTCCATTACTTAATGAGAAATATTTTCTTAAATCAGGTCCAATTGTATACTCTTGACCTTTAGCAATTGTAATAAATGCTTCTTTTGTATTTGAACTACCTGGTTCAGTATATATTGATTTACGTTGTGGTCTATATGTAATCACTTGAGTCGGATCAATGATACGAGTCGAACTATCTTTAAATGTCAAGACTACTCTACCATCATTACCAACCATATACGGGTTAAGTGTACTTAAAAATGATGTCAAACTACTATTTTTAGCTTTAAGCGAGTTAATGATATCATTTCTTTCGCTTTGCGAAATACTATTAGGATTACCCACTGTTTTCAATTCTTGCTGGCTAAATAACTGAACTGGTTTATCATCTGATAACTTTCCAATATGAAGATGATATGGACTTACATTAGTATTATTACCTGCTCTATCATGTGTTACAGGTTGAACAAGAATATCACTGTTCCATGTTGCATTATTAGAAATCGTTCCAGTAATCACTAAAGTACCTGCGTCTCCAGAATTATCTCTATTAAATACTGCTTGTAAACCACTATTTTCAGTGATAGATGCATCTTCCACACCTAAACCATATGCATTGTCAGAAACAGGAATTGAAATATTAACGTTATCTCCACGATAATATTTATCTTGAAGGCCTCTTACGTCACCAAAAGTTGGCGGTGTAGTATCTAGTCCTACATTAATCGAATTACTAAAGTTGGATTGCACTGGATCTTCATAGTATGTAATTGCTCTAATAACCCCATTATTAGGTAAAGGATTAGTATAATCACTTTCTTCAAATGTCACCGTGCCATCTAAGTTTGCCATCTTTTCTGCGAGTACAGTATAGCCTAAAGGTGATGTGCCAGGACCTGCACCATCTGTACCACCTGAAACTAAACGTACTTTTGCTCTCTCATCTTGTGGTACATGTGTCACTGTAATAGTTGGTTTTTTACCACCTTTTTGTCCTAATTGTGCCGCAAGTGTTGAAATAACTGGCGGATTGGGTTTGGCAATGACTTCAAAGATTTTAGTTTCATTACCAATTCTCGCTGTCATCACATGGCGTCCTGGTGGCAATTGACCAACCAATACTTTATTTTTCTCAAGTTCTGTATTGGGTCTATCTACTGCATCTTCAATTCGTAGAGAGGGTGGATATCCAGAGATTTCCCATACATTTGCAGACTCGTTACTTTTAAATTGAATCCGAATATTTTGATGATAATCCTTACTATTACCATTAGTCACTGTATTAAGCATTTGACCTTCTTGTTGTAAAAAGACAGCATGATGTGCAGCTTGTGATTCAGGTGAATTCTCTTTATTATCGGGTGCATTATCTGAATAGAATCCAATAGATTGTTCTAACTTTGGTTTGACAAATAAATTTACTTTTTTGATTGTTTCACCATTATGGTATGCATCACTTACATTAAACCCAACAAAAATTTCAATTGGTCTTCCTGTTCTCGCAGCCTCTTTTAATTTTTCTTCAGAAAACATTTCATGAATTTCATAAGAGTTAAGCGGATTTACACCAAAATTACCTCTATAACGATCAGTAGGCACTCTAGGGAATAAACCCATTACATGATCACTAGGGTTACTTAGATAACTTGAAACATCTTCAGCATATTCGTGTGTAGCGAAATCGCCATCTAAGTAATGTTTTTTCATTATTCTACGCTCTGGCACATCATAAGCTGATTCAACATGGTCAATATGCAGTACGCGATCGATAACATCTACAATTTTAGTTTTACGATCATTATACTGTTCTAGCGGCTCTAAATATAATTGGTTATAGTTGTTGATTTCATTAAATTCAATCCCTCTACCACCTGCTGCATAATATAATCTATCTTGTGAGCTACCAGACGTTTTAAATTGAATGGTATAACTATCTGTTCCTCTAGCTTGAAATGCATAGATATGATCAATACCTTGATTATGATCTACTTGCCCAGTTAAATAACGATAAATATCGTCTCCAGCTACTTTAATTTTATTTGGAACACCTTCTCTTTCAAAGAATGTAAATGGTTGATTTTCATTACCACGTGCAAAATCCCCTAAATTATAAATATGATTAACTGAATCGTTATAGAACTCACTTCTATTCAAAGGATTTCCTTGTCTGAAATTATATGCACTAGAAGTAATACCACCAGCAGAATCCCACATTCTTGATAATGCTTGATCTCTACCGTCTCCAGTACCAGATGATGATGTTTCATGACCATTTACATCTGTGGTAGTAAAACGTACTGGTCCCGTTGGCGTTTGACCTTTAGGTAAACCAAACCAAAATACCATGCCATTACGTTTAATATGATACTTATTAAAATTAATCGTCCATAAATATCCATCATTTTGTCTAATTGATGAAATTTCTGCAATACCTCTAACACTAGATGGACTCATATTTCGATAATGAGAACGTGTAGCGTAATATGGTGCACTTTTATTCGTTGCATGTAAAAACGTTCCTGACCAATAACCGGAACCATCATTTTCATTTTCTACATACCATTCTTTTTTAGCATTATTATACAAATCTGAATTCTTTTTTACTTTTGAGCCAGGTTTTGGTCTAGAGTTATGAACTACTGGTGGTGTATAAGTATTAGCAGTATTGCTAGGGGGTCTCGTCCCACCTTGTCCACGTACAGGACGTCTACTTGATCTTACAGCACGTGCTTCTCTATTTGCTCTTGTACTGATTGTACTTACTTGTCGTTGTGGTAATGAACCGATTAAAGCGTTAGCTTGTTCTATTTCTTTATATAATTCATTTATTAATGCTTGGTTTGTATTATCATTAGTACTAAAAAAGTCATTAACTTTGTCAAATGTTGCTTTAATTTTAGCAACTTTTTTATTATCAGATTGTTCTCTATCAATTTTTCGATATTCAGCGTAAGAACGGTCATACGCTGCTTGAAGTTTATCAGCATCAATTGTTGTTAAAGTTGAAGATACTAGGGTATCATCTGATGCTTCTCTATCTTCGTAACGAGTACGGTTGTCACGAGGACTATGCCCTTCATTCACCTCGGCTAGACTATTATCATCTGATTTATTTTTTTGAGGTTGAACTTCATTATTTTCTTTTAAATCTGTTGTTGTGTGAGATGTATCTTTGTTTTCGTTTTGAGATGAAAATGATGTTAAACTATTTGTTAATGTATCTGTCGTCTGAACTTTATTTAAAGTTTCATTGTTTGCTTTTTGACTCTCAGATACAGGTGAAGCTTTGGGTTCTGTGCTAGATTGAACTTGCTTGTTACTTGTCTCATTTGAAGTTTGTTCTTGGCCTCTAGCTTTTGCTTGAATCACTTGCCCATCTTTTTGTAGTTGTTCACTGGCGTGTGCTTGAGGTGAACCTAAGAAAATTAATGTCGCAATAACAGTTGAAAAAGCACCGACTGTATATTTGCGTATACTAAACTTCTGTAATTTTTCTCGATAATTCACAGTGATTATTCACTCCTATTCTTGATGTTTATTCTTAGCTGTATAGATGCAAATGATGAAACATTTTTATTTAAAAACTATATTACGACTCAATGTTTCACAATCATTTACTATATTGTACTGAACAATAGGTGTATTTGTTCATTTATATATTATCATCATTCATTTTATATGTGTATATTATTTTATGAATATTTTATTAAATAATTTATTTAATTTATATACTAGACGCACTTCAAATAATTGTTTCAGAATTTATTTAGCTTATTAAAAATTCGCTTATCTTTTTTAATCTTGAAGCCATTACCTAGAGATTTTTATTTAGAATATTTACGTAAAGCGTAATCTAGACATAAAATAACGAACTTAAAAGAAATTTAATTTAATCTCATCTTTTTTCTTTAATATTTTTTAAACATTCCACCAGATTTTGGTTCGGTAGATTGAAATCCAAACTTCTTATATAATTGATCAGCTGGATAATCTGCAATCAGACTGACATATGTCCCTTTTTCTGCATGATTTTCAATAAATGCCATCACTTGTTTTAAGATTTCTTTCCCAAAACCTTGTCCTTGATAATATGGATGCACAGCAATATCTATAATCTGAAATGCAGTTCCCCCATCTCCAATGACTCTACCCATCCCAATCAATGTTGATTCTTCATAAATAGTAATATTAAAGCATGCATGGGGTAATCCTTTTTGTGCTGCTGTTTCTGATTTAGGACTCATGCCCGCTTTTACTCTTAATTCACAATAATCTTTAACATTTGGCGGATGATTTGAATAATGAATCATTAAGACGTCCTCCTCTTGTAGTCTCTTTATGCTTAATTATAAAAAAAGACACAATAGGTTTAAATCTATTGTGTCTCAAATTATTATTTTAATCTCTTTGTTCTTTTAAAATGGCTTGTCTTAGTAAAAAGAAAAGTAATAATAAGCCAGCAAGCATTCCTGTATGACCGATACCTGCAAATCCAGCAAATGCTTCTGGTGAAAAACTTTTTCCAGTGACTTGGTAAGTACCTTTTGTCAGCATCATTCCCACAGTAACAATAACACCGATATTGTATACAATGAAGAACCAATTAAATAAATAATAACTACTTAACTTAAATACTTTTTCAAGCGGAAGTAAAATTAAAAACATAAACATACCTAATATTAATGTATGTGTGTGAACAAGAGCTAGTTGCGTATCGCCCGTAAAATCATGTGCTTTCGTTAACTCTCTGTAGTAAAATCCACTTACAAGTCCAATAATCATATAGACTAAAAAAGCATATAATAATCTGCGCATAAAAAATCCTCCCTTACTTCAATTATTATAATCGATTATCTTCGTCTTTAAAGTGACAAAATTTTGTAATCAAATCATGTTACGAAAAAATGACCTCTAGCAAGCACTAGAAGTCACTTTATTATATGTCTTATTTATTTCTTGCATGTTTAAATAATGCAACTAAAGATAAAATAATGGCAACAAGTGAAATAATCCACAATGCGATAGAACCACCTGAAGATGATTGAGTTCTTTCATCTTTTTTAGCATTGTCTCCTTTAACAGTGTCAGCATTTGCATTTTTTTCCACTTCCAATGTTGGAGCAGGATGTTCACTATTCGCTTTGCCCGTCCATTTTACTTTATCTTTATTATCATATGTCTGCACAGCTTTAAATGAATATGTGCCTTCTTCTTTAGGACTTGCTACAAGAAGTGGGAATTCGATAAATTCATTAGGACCAATGCCTTTATCTTTCGCTTTCCAAGTGATTTTTGTGATATTACCTTTTTTGTCTTTATCTAAACTATATTTATATCCTTCTACAGGTTGAATATTTGACACTTGTACTTCTTTTGGAATATCTAATTCGACTTTTTCAGTATGATCTTTTTGTTCAACAGGCACTCGAACATCCACTTTTTCGTAAGATCCAGGTTCAACTGCTTTTGGATTTATCGTCACATGTGCATCAGCATATTTAAATAAACCTAATGAAAAGAAGAACACTAAACCTGAAGCAAATAATTTTTTAAGCATATTTTACAATCTCCTTTTATGGAATATTAATTTGACTCATAATAACACCAACAAGTATTAAAATAATACCAATAGAAACTTCTACGATTAAAGAGACTTTATTAATTCTATAACGTTTGTTTAAGGCGCGCGTTGTTTGCATAAATCCTAAAGCCATCATCATTAATGTTCCTGCGATTTTAATTATTAATAATATTGTCCATGTTTGCATATTAGACCATATTGATAAAATTTTAGTTTCATCAATCGACATTAATATACCTGTAATAATGATAACTACAACAGCAGCTCCATTCACTTTAAATAAGATTTCGCGTAATAAATCAACTGCATCTCGTTTTTTAGTAAATACTGAAGAAAACAAATAAATTAATGCGCCTAGCCATAAACTGATACCAGCTAAGTGTAATGTTCTAAGTATAATTGACCAAACAGGAACACTTTGAGACCAAGCATGTCCTGACATACTTAAAGCTAAAATCATAATTATCGAAATAGCCCAATACCATGTTCGTTCCATATTTCTTAATACAAATAATCCACTTAAAATAATTAAAGCAACAGCGCTCAGTATATATGGGAATTGAATTAAGACACTTGGATTAAATGTTAAAACTGAATCCAAAATATCAGATGATAGAGTCATCAGATAAAGTACAAGTGACATAATATATGCCATCATCATGATCAATGATACAGCGACATGTCTAGGGAAAATATCAAATGTTGATAAATTATTTCTACGTGCAATACCGTTTAACCAATATAAACCAACTAAAATAATTGTTGCGCCTTCAGCGATATATCTAAACACACCAAACCAAAATGCAGGCGTTTCATATGCAACAGGAGTAGTATCTACACCATTGGCTGTTTTTTTACCAACTGAAAATTCAAATTGATCACTAATTTCATGACCATCAGCAGATACAGTATGCCATTTAATTTGTTGTGTACCTTCTTTTAATTGATCGCCTGAGAAAGATAAAGTATCTGAATGTCCTGTTGTACTCGGTTTAATATCAGCAACTTTCTTTCCTTTATCATTATATATCGTTATCCCTGAATATTCGGCATTTACTGGCTCATTAAATGTTAATTCGATTGTATCTGGTTGTTTTGATACGATACCGTTTTGTGCTGGGGTTGTTTTTTCTAAAGTAGCGTGCGCAGAAGCTATTTTTGTCATACTCGGCACGAATAAAAATAGGAACATCATCAATAACGCTATAGCTACTTTAGAACTTCGCTTTAAAATGACCATTGACGTCCTCCTATAAAAAATACTCATTTAACAATAATAAAGTAATATAACTTATTTAACAATAATTATTGTAATATGTCATCGTTTATATAAATTTAAAGCGGGCTAAATAAGAGATCTCCTCCCTTATAGCTCGCTTTAATATCAAATTATTTTATTCTTCTACTAACGCTTGTGTGTCCAAGGTTAACTCATTCCTTAAAACACATGCAATAAACATTGCTAATAGTAAACAAATTGTTTTAGCGATTAATAATGACCATACAGCCCCTGTTAAACCAAACAACGCATTTAATATAAATAGTATCAGAATAGTGTTTCATTTTATATGCTAACACACTAATCCAATATTAATAATTATATTCCATTTTTGCATATCTCATTTAGTTAGATATCTAAATAATATAATACACCTTTTTTCAAATAATCAACTGCGTTTTACTCATTGCATTTTTTGAAAAATTTTTATTAAAAATAGCTGCGCCGTAATATTCATGATCATTAAGCCCTTTTTTAATATCTGATTCTTTATCTACTTTAATCCATTTAACAATATCAGAATCACTATCCATTAATTTATCTTCAATTGTTTTACCAATATTCACTTTATTACCTTGAATATCTATACCTTTGTCATTATTTACCACTGCAATCTGTATTTGTTTCGGTTTTGGATTGAATGCAGGATAAAACACTAAAGAGAATATCACTAATAATAAAATAGCTGCAATTGGTGCTAACCATAGTAATTTACTTTTAAAAAATATTCATTTTTACTTACCTCCCTATATTTATTGAACAATGTGTTGAATATTTAATACGTTGTAAATTATAATGAGGTTATCACTTCAATACAATAATCAATAATGATCATATCGTTAATTAATGAACATTATGCCTAATATTGTTAATTAATTATAAAGGATTGATGCAGAATGAAAGAAGATCGGAGAGTTCGTAAGACGAGGTCAGCAATTAAGTCTTCATTTATCGAATTATTAAATGAAAAGGAATTAGAAAAAATTACAATTCAAGATATTGCAGATCGTGCAGATATTAATAGAGGTACCTTTTATTTACATTATGAAGATAAATATTTATTATTATCAGATATGGAAGATGAATTTATTTCTCAAATGACATTCTTAAATCATCTTCATAATATTATGGGAAAAGATCCAGAAGATACTGCTAAAAATTTTATTAATATTATTTTAAAAAATATGCTTCAACATATTTCGGATAATATTACTTTTTATCAAACGATCTTACAATTAAATAGGAAGTCAAAACTTGAAGAAAAAATTTATTCCTTAATCGGGGAAAATATGCAAAAATATATTAGTACAAATCATGAGATTGAAGGTATACCAGAAAAATATTTTCATAGTTATGTTGCTGGTGCAACAATATCTACTGTTAAATTTTGGGTGAATGATCCCCACCGTCTTTCAGTTGAAGATTTAACCAATCATATTTTTAAAATTATTTATAATGGACCTTTAAGAATCATGGTTCAGCATCAATATAAAGCTTTAAATATTGACACAGCGAAATAAAGACTAAGAAAGGAACTATCGATTATGTTGACTGCATATAAACACTCAACTACTAATGAAATAGTTGAAACAAATATAAACCAATCTGCATCATGGATAAATGTTGTCGAACCTGATAGAGAAGAAATTGAGCAATTAATTGAACAGTACAATCTGCCAGAAGATTTTATTCGTGATCCTCTTGATGCAGATGAAAGTGCACGTATTGAATATGATGAAGATACTGGCTATTCTCTTATTATTGTCGACTTGCCTATTGTAAGTTCTACGAATCGTCATGTTCTCTCATTTGTTACCATTCCTCTAGGTATTGTGATTGGAAATGGTGTGATTTTTACAATTTGTGATGCTGAAAATGAATTTCTTGAAAATTATTCAAGACAAGATAACGTAAATTTAAAATTTCATAGTCGCTTTGCTTTAGATATTTTACTTACTATTTCAAATCACTATAACAGAAACTTGCGTCTTTTAAATAAATCAAGAATCCGTATTGAAAGAGATTTGAAAAATAGTATTACGAATAAACAACTTTATCGTTTAATGGAAGTAGAAAAAAGTTTGGTTTACTTTTTAGCAGCTTTAAAAGGGAATGATACGATTATTAAAAAATTATTCCGTTTGCCTGCAATTAAACGTTTTGAAGAAGATGAAGATTTGTTAGAGGACTTAGTCATTGAAAATAACCAAGCGATTGAAACAACTGAATTATACACAGGTATTTTAGAAAGTATCACGTCTTCGTATTCTTCATTACTTTCAAATGAAATGAACAATATTATGAAGACATTAACGCTTTTCACGGTATTACTGACACTACCTACCCTTGTCTTTAGTTTCTTTGGTATGAACGTTCCATTACCTATTGATGATAAGAGTTACGTTTCGTGGCTGGTTATCGTAGGAATCTCTTTAATATTAGTCACTATTGTAAGTATTTTCTTATGGCGTAAGCAAAAACTTTAATAAAAAAGTAACCCTTGCAATGTATCGCAAGGGTTACTTTTTTATTCTGCTGCAGCTTTGTAAGCTTTTCTTCGTGATAAAACTAAAGTGACAATCACTGCAATTATAAACGCAATAAACATACCTATGAAATAATGAAGCCAACCAGCATGAGCTGGGTTAATTGAAATAAATCCAGGTAATCCTGCAGTACCTAAAGCAATGGCTTTAACTTTGAAAAACGAAATGTAGGCTGAGCCTATAGCTGAACCTGTTATTGCACCAATAAATGGATATCTTAATTTTAAGTTAACTCCAAATAAAGCGGGTTCAGTAATACCTAAAAGAGCTGAGATACCAGCTGCTGAAGCCACACCTTTAAGTTTCTTATTATTTTTAATAATTAAGAAAGCAGCAAGCGCTGCCCCACCTTGTGCTACATTTGACATTGTAGCGATTGGGAAAATAAATGATCCACCTGTTTTTGCTTGATCTGCAATTAAAGTTGTTTCTACTGCAATAAAACTATGGTGCATACCAGTAATCACAATTGGAGCATAAAATAATCCAAAGATAAATCCACCAATTGCACCTCCAAATTCATATAACCATGTTAAACCATCTGATAACCAATAACCAAGCTGTCTAGTGATAGGTCCTACAAATAAGAAAGTTAAGAATGCTGTACTCAATATTGCAAGTAAAGGCGTTAATAAATTATCCAATACAGTAGGAATGATTTTACGTAATCCTTTTTCAATAGTTGCTAAGATATAGGCTGCCACAAGCATAGGTAACACTTGTCCTTGATATCCAACTTGATTAATATGTAATCCAAATAAATCCCAATGTGGAATAGCCTTACCCGCTTCAACTGCTTTAGGAAAATCATATGCACTCATTAATGAAGGATGTACTAAAATCATTCCTAACGCTGCACCTAAAAATGGATTGCCGCCGAATCGTTTCGCTGCACTAAAGCCAATTAAAATAGGTAATAGTGTAAACGGTGCATTAGCAAAAACATTAATCATATCTGCTAATCCAGCGAATTGACTATGAACATCTATAAATGATTTATGATGATAGAATAAATCTGGCGCTGTAAGTAGATTATTAATACCCATTAATAATCCACCGGCAACGATGGCTGGTATAATTGGTACGAATATATCTGACAACATCTTAACAAAACGTTGTAAAGGATTCATATGCTTCGACGATTTGTCTTTTACATCAGCAGTTGTTGATGGCTCTTTTCCTGTTATTTTTTCTAACTCTGCAAATACTTTATTGACTGTTCCTGAGCCGATAATAATTTGATATTGTCCTCCTGTAGAAAAGGTTCCTTTAACTACATCCATTTCAGATAACTTTTTTTCATCTATAATACTTTCATCTTTTAATACAAGTCTTAATCTTGTGGCACAATGGGCCATAGCATCTAAGTTATCTTCTCCGCCTATCGCTTCTAATATATCTTCAGCCGATTTCTTATAGCTCATTCTACTAACCTCCTATATATGAAACTCATTTTAATATTCATTATATAATTGTAATCGGTTCCAAAAAACAAAGCAATATCTTATAAATATTTTATATAATTAATTTTAATTTATATTTTAATTTAATGAAAAGGTGAAAGTAAAATAAAATTCAATGTCTCACTTCTACAATTTAACCTCACTTTGTGTTGGATATTAGTTTCTTTATGAACATCTTTGTACTAGAGCGCCTCTACTAGAGTTTAAAACTTGATCTACTGTATTTTCAATTTAATTACTACTTGCTAATACATCAAAAAACCTGGGACAACGCATGTTGTCCCAGGTTTTTTTAATACTAATTCTGACATTCTTAACTTTGAATATGTTTCGTGATGTTTAATTAAGTAAAAGTATATTTAGATGTTATGATGTAAAATTGTTACACATTAAATAGAAATTTTTGGGGAGTTATAATGATTCTAAATATAATAGTTAGCTACTGTTAATACCTTTTATATTTGCATGCATCTTTTATTCTAAGTTGCTTACTCTACGGAGTGATGTCATTTTCTCTATTTAAAATACCGTAATCGTTCGTTTCATTAAACTATTGTATATCGGTTGCTAATGCTCTAAGATGTTGTGTCTTGATATACATTTAAATAGTGATTTTAAATATATGGGACTCATATCAAATATATAAGTAAATTCATTCTTGATGCTATATATTCAAATGATGTTGTATCGTGATGTATGTACAGAATTAGTCATTTTTAATTTCAAGTGAATCATTGTTTAATAGCTTATATCTCTTCACTCAAAATCTATATTTATTATGCATTTAAATTCGTTTCATTGACCTACTAAAAATTTTCAATAGTCTCATGCGACATTCTAAAAAAAATAATAATATTGTGCATCTATAAAATTGTTAACGTTTTCACTTAAAAATAAACGAAATTTTTTTATTTTTAACTATTAATATCTCTTTTATTTTCATATATAATAACTCTTATTATTCAAACAGACCTAAATCCCCGCTTACAAATACTATACTAGATGAGGAGACTTATTTATGAGCAGTACTCTTTTTTTACATGAAAATATTACTTCTATGACTAGGAGAAACATCAATCATGTTCTTATATTATTTTCTTTAACTAATGAATTAGAAATGACAATCAATGGAAAATATCATCAATTATCAAATCATATTGCAATCATTAATCAAGGCGATTTATATCAAATTAATAAAGGAAGAAATCTAATTGAGCTCAAAATACCAATGGCTTACTTTTATCTTGAAGACGCTGCTTTTTTTAATTGCCACTTTGATGCTCATCTCTTACAATCAAGTTATTTTATCAAATCAATCATTTTAAATAATATAGAACATATGTACAACACGTCTCATCATGATGACAAAGTGATTCCAAAGATCATACAAACTTTTTATAAAGAAGCAGTTATTAGACATCCTCATATATATATTCCAAAGATTCCTGTTGAACAGCATATCTTAACAAATATACTTACATTCATTCATGATCACATTACTTCCAATATCTCTCTACAAGATATTGCAGCACATGCACTTATTTCTGAGTCATATTGTTCAAATTTATTTGTACGTATATTGAATATTAATTTTAAAGATTATTATACAAGTTTGAAAATCAATCATGCTATTAGGTTACTCATTTGTACGAATGACTCTATTACAAGTATTTCTGAACAATCTGGTTTTAGTAGTCATACCAATTTTACTAATCAATTTAAAAATTATCTTAATTTAAGTCCAAAACGATTTCGTTCTCAACTGAATCATTCTGATCATATATCTGCGATACGATTGAAGAGTGACATTGAACCTAAGTATTTTGAATTAATCTCTCAATTTGAAACAACTGAACACTTATCTACCGAAACGACTATCATTGATCTTGAGCAATTAGAAGCCCTTCAACATACTCGTTCTTCAAAGGCATTTATTCATTTTAAAAATATTAACGAATTATTCCAGTTTGTTTTTAATGATTATTATGATATCGATTTATCTTATTTACCTAAACCAGCCATTTTGATTAATGATATGAGTGATATGAATCAACATTCAATTAACGGAACCTTACTCAATCGCTGCTTCGAAAAATTATTTGAAAAAAATATCAGTTTAGCCGTCGTTATCAAAAATAAATCTGAGTTCACTACTTTTTACGATTTAATTATGACGTTTTTAGAAAATAATCAAGATTATAAATGGAATAAAAAAAGTGTACGATTTATGCTCGTATTTGATACCAAGTCAATGACTATTCAAGATATCCATCTATCATATTTAAAACTTAGAAACAAAAATCGTTCGATTAAATATGGTGTTTTAGTGGAAGGATTATTACATCAGTATGAAAAGTTACAAGAGGTCTATGATACAATGAAGCGTCTTAATTTTGATTACTATTTTGTTGACATTGAAAATATTGATACGAAAAATATATTAATTGAACACCAACGCGGATTTACTCATGCAAATACCCACTTCGAAAACTACATTCATTTTATAAAGAATTCTAATATACCTTCGACTCAATTTGTCTATAGTAGCTTATCATTACGTTGCTTTAAGTATACAAATGACGGTAAACATCCACTTCAATTAGCAGATTTAGTTTGTCATTTAACGGCACTATTAAAATATGGAGGCGGTATTTGCTATCACCTTTTTGAAGATGATCCGATGTTTATTGCATTATTTAATCGACATGGGAGTTTACTCCCAATTATGCATCTGTATCAATTTATTGCAGCATTTATCGATGTGCCTATCCATATTTCAAATAATTATTTAATGAGTCAAAAAGATGGAAATTACCATTTTATCTTATTTAATAAAATTAATGATCGCTACTTGTCTGACAGTAAACAACATTATCAAATACTAAATAAATTAAATGAAAACAGCTTAATTATCGCAAATACATTAAATAAAGAACATGGGACGATTCATCAATTAATGTCTCAAGATAATTTACCTGTATACATCGAAAAAAGTATTATTCATCAATTAGATAGATGCAATCAACCTAAAACAGAACTATTTATACAAGAAGAAAACAACCATCCATTTAATATGACATTGCATCATGATGAAGTGAAATATATTTATATCAAATCTGTTTAAAATTAATTTTAAAGGGATATTAATAAAATAAGGAGATGATTAGTTTGGACAAACAAAAAGTGACTCAAGCGATTGAGAAAGTTTTAAATACTTCTAAAATTGGCGTATTATCAACTGCATATAATAATAAACCGAATAGCAGATATATGGTGTTCTATAACGATGGTCTTAATTTATATACAAAAACAAGCAATAAAAGTTCTAAAGTAAAAGAAATTCAAAGTAATCCAGAAGCATATATTTTACTAGGATATAATGAAACAACAAATAATAGTTTTGTTGAAATAGAAGCAAGTATTGACATTGTAGAAGATCAGAAAGTCATTGATTGGTTGTGGGAAACACAAGATAAAACATTCTTCGATTCCAAAGAGGATCCTAATTTATGTGTGTTAAAAATAAATCCAAAAACGATTACTTTAATGAATGATGATGATATTGATACACCAATCACAATTGATCTTTAATTTTATTTTTAATAAGAGTAGATAGAATGTATCATGAATTCTATCTACTCTTATTTGCTTATTTATAATGATTCATTTATATTAGTTGAAGTACAATTGAATTTTTGTGAAACTTTTATTGTAATTTAATTCTATTTTTTGTACAAATAAATTAATATATTTAAGGAGAGTCTTAATGAAGAACAAAAAAGGTTTAGGGTTAGGAATTGCTTTAATTGCAATTATGTTAATTGTTAGCATTATTTTAGCCATTGTCATGCTAAATGGTCACCAAAAAGAATCATACTATGGCTATATGAAAGATAGTCACACTATTGATAAAATGGTAAATGAACAAACTGAAAAAGTAGAGAAAAATGTTAAATTACCATCTAACACTAATGTAAAAGTGAAAAAAGGCGATTTTGTCTTTTTAGTAAAAGAAAAAGGTTCTGATTCATTTTCTAGAGTATCAAAAGTAAATCATGATGATGTGCCACATGGTCTCATGATGAAAATTCATGAAATGCATGATATGAAAGGCATGTAGTTTTTGATATATTAGAAAGTGTAAAGAGCGAGATAACATTCATTTGAAATCAGTTATCTCGCTTTTTCTTTTTGAATAAAAAAGCATCGCTTATCCAAGCGACGCTAAAAATGTCAGATTTCTTTTTTTAAATTGATTCTAGATATTTCTTACCTTTTTCTTTATCATAAACATGTTCCCATTTAGAGATAACTACTGTAGATAATGCATTACCAATAACGTTCACACATGTACGAACCATGTCTAACAAACGATCTACACCGATAATTAACGCAAGACCTTGAGCTGGTAAGCCCATTGCCCCCAATGTTGTTAATAACACTACGATAGATACTCCTGGCACACCTGCCATACCTTTAGATGCAACCATTAATGTCACCATTAAAATGATTTGTTCAGATAATGATAAGTGAATACCATACATTTGAGCAACAAATAAAGCGGCGATAGATTGATATAAGGCTGATCCGTCTAAATTAAACGAATATCCAATTGGTATAACAAAAGAAGTCACTTCTTTTGGTGAACCAAATTTCTCCATTTTATTCATCATTACTGGTAACACTGCTTCAGAACTTGAAGTAGAGAATGCAAGTAATAATTCATCTTTAAGTATTTTAATGATTGAGAAAATACTAATTCCACAAATTCTTGCTACAATACCCAAAACAACAATAATGAAGAAAATCATCGCAAACACAACTACTAAAACAAGTTTAGCTAATGGAATTAAAGCTGAAGCACCGAATGTCATAACAGTTGTACAAATAAATGCAAATACACCAATTGGTGCTAATTTTAAGATTTTATTAATCATCCAAAATACGGCTTCTAATGTACCGTTTAAGAAACCTTTAACTGGTTCAGCTTTTTCTCCAATCGCAGCTAATCCCAAACCAAAGAATACTGCGAAGAAAATAATTGGCAATAACTCACCCTTAGTTAAAGCTTCAAAAATATTAGTTGGTATAATATTTACGATTGTATCAATAAAGTGGTTACCGTATGTAGATTGTTCTGCGGCAGACGCAGTTGATTGATATTTAGTAATATCGCCTTTAGGTAACTTATCAGGATCTAATCCAATTCCTGGTTTAAAAATATTACCAATAATTAAACCTAAACCGATGGCGATGGTTGTAATAATTTCGAAATAAAGAATTGATTTCCATCCATAGCTTCCTATTTTTTTCGAATCCCCTAAATTCGAAATAGATAAAGCAAGTGAACAGAATACAATTGGGATGATGATCATTTTGATTAAATTTAAGAAAACGTCACCGAAAGGTTTAATATAATTTGCAACACCTGTTTGTCCAAATAATAATAAACCAATTACTACACCTAGCACTAATGCAATTAATACTTGCATAGGTAGGCTAACTTTTCTCTTGAACAGAGTCACGTTGAAACCCCCTTCTTCTGACATCGCTTAATTATATCAAATTATTCAAAATTCGGATATAACAAATTAAAAACTATTAAATAATATACATATTTAATTTGGCAAAAATAATTAATTAAAAACAGAAAAGTGAGAATATTTTTAGAATATAGATGTTGGAATTCAATCACTATCTTTAACCTTCTCAATGTAAGAGCGGTTTATAAATGAATTACATTACTCTAAAATCTTTTTTAACTAACTCGTTTACCTTTACCATTTAACAAAAAATTTCATTTAAAAAAACAATATCTATTTTTCTATAGATATTGTTTTTTTGAGTAGTAATCATCATTAATATCTCTGGTTCTACGTATTGATTATATATTATGGCTTATAATTTTGGTTGAAATAGTTATGTTTTGCACCTTTAATACTTTTCTTGGTTTCCGTATCAAATCCTTCAACTAAAATACCTTTACGTGTACCAATTGGCTGAATGATATATGTTAAATTAGGTTCGTCTTTAAACACTACTTGTTTATAATAAACGCCTCTTTTAGCACTATATAATGTTTTTTCTGATTTAATTTTATCTTTCAAATGTTTTTGTTCTATATAATTGTCTACAAGTTGCACATTTTTATGCCCTTGATACGCTTTCGTTCCAAAGAAGAACGCAATAGCTAATACAAGAGAAATAGCTAATATAATAATAATTCTAATAATCTTTTGCTTCTTACTCATCAGAGCACTCCTTCATCATATTACTCAATAAAATAGCTTCTTTTATCATTTAAATAATTATGAATGAAATAGTAACTTTTTTAAAGTGATACATCTTTTTTGTAACAAAATATACTAATAATTTAATTTAGAATTTGAAATAAATCAACAATCTAAAATTATATGTAGACTTATTTAAATTTACTTTTAAATTTATTAAAAAACTTATATATTACTCTAACAATAGTCTTGACAATAGCTATTGTTCATACTATCTTTAAGTAAGTTGAGGGGGAAAGAATATGTATGTAAAGGACAGTTATTTAAGTAAACAATTATGTTTTTTACTTTATGTTACTTCAAAAGAGGTAATTAAAAAATATACTCACTATCTAAAAGAGTATGATTTAACATACACAAGTTTTATGGTTCTTATGGCTATTGAAAACGACGAAAAAATAAACATTAAGTCCCTTGGTCAACGCGTCTTCTTAGATTCTGGAACTTTAACGCCTCTCTTAAAAAAATTAGAGAAAAAAGGTTACGTACAACGCATGCGAGAAAAAGAAGATGAACGTAATTTACAAATTTCATTAACTCAAAATGGTAGAGACATTAAACCAGTATTAGAGCAAATTTCTAATCAAGTGTTTAATGATTTTGATATTTCTGACGATGAAGCGGATGGCCTTGCTAGTAGCTTAAGACATATTATTTCAGAGAACTTCGGCTCTAATGCTGAATAGTTAATACACATGACAAAAGCTAAGTAATTATTGTTCCTTCTTTCTTTTATTTTCTAACTAATACATAATATCGACGTCTTTTGTCATGTTTCTTTATTCCACATCTTTCACTTTTTAATTCTTCAAACTTTCAAATTGCTTTTACTTTACGTGTAGTATCTCTATTTATATAATGATATTGTAAAATTTCAATATATTTTATGACATATTACTCTGAAAAGGAGATTTCATATATGAATAATAGAGAATTTTTTGATCAAGCTATTTTTAAAAATAATCCAAGAGATGTATTTCGTGATCTAGGTGAACAAGTATTTAACCAATTTTCAACAAAAAGCTTCCCAACAAATGTTTACAGTCAAAAAAATCAATATGTTCTAGAAGCCGAATTACCTGGCGTAAAGAAACAAGACATTCATCTTAAATATGAACATGCTACTTTAACGATTAAAGTAATTAAACAAGTATCTGAGCAAACAGGTAGTGTTCAATTAAGTGAACGCTCAAGCGGAGAATTGGTAAGACGCTTTGAATTCGAAGATATTAATAAAAATCAAATCAAAGCAAGTTATGAAGATGGTGTTTTAGTGGTGATTTTACCTAAGAATGTCACTGAAGAAGACGAAGGTACTACAATTACAGTAGAATAAATAAAAGAAGTTGAGATATAACTTTCAGAAAAATAGCCAGTAAATGAGTGATGAGACATTCATTTACTGGCTTATTTATAATTCTTCGTATTATTGCCTTACTCTCTTAGAGGGTAGTTTCAGCTTGTGTTATTATTTCAACCTCTCATCAAACAAAGTACGTTGTATTCATATTTCATTTTACATTAGATTATTGAAAACATAGATACTTAGCATAAGCTAATAAACAAACGTAGTGCTAGTGCACTACGTTGTTTATTTATTTTGCGTATTCTTTTTTGTAAAGATGACCCATTGTAATAAAAGCAAGTATTCCAAATACAGCTAGTAAAATAAATGCTAAATGACTTGAACCTGTCAATGAAGTAACATACGTGATAACAAGTGGTGGGAAGAAACCACCTAATCCTCCCATCATAGAAACAATTCCATTTGCAGTACCAGATTCTTTAGCAAAGTAAGATGGCACAAGTTTAAAGATAAGTCCATTTCCTAATCCAGCACAAATACTAATTGTTAAACAACCTATAGTAAATAAGGCAATATGACTTGAAATACCTAAAATAACTGCACCGATAATCATCACAACAAAATCTATCATCAAGACTTTAACCGCGTTGAATTTATCTCCTAAAATCCCACCCACAGGTCGTAAGAATGTTGCCAATGCGATAAATACTCCTGATCGAATACCTGCATCTACTTTATCTATTCCGAAATTATTAACTAAATAGTTAGGTAAGAATAAACCAAATGCTACAAAAGCACCAAATGTAATAAAGTACCATAAACTCAAATAATATAGTTTGTAGTTTGAAGATAAATCTTTAACTTGAGCGCCTAAAGGCACTTTAACTTTAGGTTCTTTAGCATCTCCAAGGAAAAACATTAATATTGCAAAAATAGCGATAATAATAAGATAACTTCTTACTGTTGTTTGCCATCCTACAATACCTGCAATAGGAGGTGCTAAGAATGATGAAATTGCTGTACCAATGTTCCCCATTCCATAAATACCATTTGCTAATCCTACTTTGTCTTTTGAAAAATATTTAGGAACTGAAGTGACACCTACAGAGAAAATGGCTCCTCCTACTCCTAAAAAAAATCCAGACGCCATTAACATACTAGGCGATTGGGCTTGTCCTAAGAAGAAAATAGGAAATAATAATATAATAAAACTACAAAAGAATACCCATTTAGCGCCAATAATATTTGTTAAATAACCAAATGGTACACGAAGAATCGATCCTAGGATAACTGGTATCGCTAAAATAATTGATAACTGTCCTGGATTAATTTTAATATCTTGTGAAATGTATGGCATCAATGGAGAAATAATACTCCAAGCCATGAATCCAACTACAAGACTTAAAGTTTGTAACGTAAGTTGAAAACCACCCTTAGTTTTATTCATTTTTTCACCTTCATCAATGTTTTATTTTCTATTATCGATAATTAAATCACATATCAATATAGCCAATTTGTGTGATTAATTACTGATTACAGTTAAATTTTAATCACTTTGTGAAAATATGAACATAAGGAGTTTCCCTTATACTCTCTAATAATCCCCCTATATTTAAATAATAAGACAAAGAAAAACCAACACATGAATATCATGTGTTGGTGAAATATAATATAAGTGTCATTATTTAAGTTATTCAATATATTTAAAAGTCTAAAAGTTTCTTTTTAAGCGCATATTCTACAAGCTCTGGTTTAGATTTTAAATTTAATTTAGTCATAATATGCGTTTTATGTGCCTCAACTGTTTTAACGGATACAAACAATTTTTCAGCAATTTCTTTATTTCCATATCCCTTTGCAATTAATGGTAATATTTCTAATTCTCTTTTAGAAAGTATTTTGAAAGGATCATTAGTGGCTTTTTCTTCTTGATTAGAAACATTTACAAATTCATTTACTAATGACGTTGTTAGTTTCATATCAATATACGTTTCACCTTTATACACTGTTCGTACTGCTAAAATGAGTTGTTCATCTGGTGAATTTTTTAAAATATATCCTTTAGCACCATTTCTTAAAACATGAAACAAATATTCTTCATCATCATACATTGTTAAAATTAATATTTTTGTTTCAGGAAAACTTTCAGAAATTTTGCTAGTAGCAATTAAGCCAGACTCACCAGGTGGCATACTTAAATCCATAATTAATACATCCGGTTTGTATTCCATCACCTTCTGGTACGCTTCTACTCCATCAGCTGCCGTAGCTACAACTTCCATATCTTCTTGAAAGTTTAATATCATAGAAAA